>NZ_CP048833.1:1241446-1551807 GCF_012971725.1 Pseudomonas multiresinivorans | reverse complement strand
TCACTGACATGCCCAGATCGGAATAGCGACGCGGGTACAGGCAGACGCGGTTATCGAAGAACAGGCTCTGCAGCGTCATCAGCGGATAACGGGGGCCGAAGCGACGAACCATCTCGCCGAAATGACTGGGCAGGAACACGCGGTCGTGCAGGATCACCAGGTTGTTGTAGCGAGCCTCCTGGGCCAGGCGATTCTTCTTTTTGCAGATCTGCACGGGAGGCGCGGTAATGTCCTCACCGACGATGCGCACTTGATCGAAGTAGCGGAAGTTCTTGCCGGGTGTACCGCAGAGCAGGATTTCCTTGTTAGGGATATCCAGTTCGAGAATGCGCTGCACGACGGCGTTGAGCACGGTGGCATCTTCCGGGCCGACCGGCAGGCCAAAGGTCCAGCTATCGAGGTCATCATCGGCCTCTGCCGGCAACCGGGCCACTTTCCGGTAGGTGACACGGGTCGGGCTGCGCTCGACGCAGGTCAGCGCCCCAGTGAAGTAATCGCGATCCAGATAGCTTTCCTGCGGCACATCCTCGACCAGCGTCAGGGTCTTCCCGACCTCCAGGAAATGCGCCGCATCCCATAACAGCAATGGCGCCAGTGGCGAGTCGCTCTGCAGCCCATAGAAGCAATACGAGCCAGCCCCATAGATATCCAGCGGCCGTTTCGCGGCATGCACCTTCTTGACCGTGACGTTCGGGCTGCGGTCCTTGAAAGCCCGGAAGGAGATCAACTGCTGGCAGTCTTGCGTAACGTCCAGATCGGCGGGAATGGCGCGAAGCTGCTTGGGCAGCAGATAGCCCAGCTTCGCGTCATGTTGGAGCTGAATCGTCTTCATGCTTCTACGAGATACTTGTCGTTCAGTGCACCAGGAATCTTCACCACTACGGTGACGGCATCGGAAAGCGCCTTGAAGGCGGTGATATCGCCCGGCTCCAGTACGATGATCTCGCCGGCGCCCCAGGTCTTGCCGCACATTTCCACTTCACCGGAGAGCACCAGGGTCACCTCGGTGGCGATCTTGTGGTAATGCGCGGCCTCGGCATCACCCTCCTGATAGGGCTTGACCGCGACTTCGCAGGCCTGGGTACTGAATGCCGTGGGGGTGAAACCACCGACGAACCAGCCCTTGACCATGTCCTTCAGGTTGGCGGAATTCATCGGGCACCTACTGTTTCGAACGCGTGCAGCTGATGGGTGTTCTTCAGCGGATGGTACTGGCTGGGCTCGACACGGAAGGTGCCGATCTTCTTGTGCAGCAGCACCAGCTCATTGAGCGCCGGAGCGATGTAGAAGACATCATTCACCTTGGCGTCCTTGCGGATCATTTCCTTCACCGCCTCGACGAACACCGCGCCACGGTCGAACCAGTACAGACCCGCCACCGCGTGGTTGCTGATCGGGTTCTTCTCGGCTGCCTCGGTGACGTAGCCCTCGGCATTCATGCGCACGAAGGAATAACGCGGGTGCAGGGACTTGAAGACCACCACGCCAGCGTCGCACTGGTCGTTGCGGAAGCCGCCGATGATGTCGCGAAGCGAACCGTCGAGCAGCTCGTTGCAGTTGATGATCAGCAGCTCGTCATCGTTGTCGATGCTTTCCGCTGCCAGCAGCGCGGTGCAGGCCGCACCCATGGTCAGTGCCTGGACAGCCTGTACGGAGGCGACCGGGGTCATCTGCTGCAGCATGTTGCGCAGGTGGTACTTGCTGACGTCGTCCTTGGGCAGCATGCAGATGATGCGCGCGGGCTCAAGGGCGAGGCAGTTCTCCACCAGGTGCTGGATCAGAGGAATGCCGTCACGCTCGGAGAGGTAATCGGGGTAGCTGCTTTCGGCCTTCACCGAGGCACCTTCGCCACCGGCGAGCAGTACGATGTTCAGTTTACGCATGATCAGGCCTCCAGCCGCTCTTGCCGCTGTGCTTCGATCTGCTCGATGCGGCGGGTGATGTTGTCCAGGTTGACGTCGGCCACGTCCTCGACGACCAGCACATGGGCTCCCGAAGCGCGAGCGGCACGAATGCCGTTCTCGTTGTCCTCGACGATCAGGCACTCATCGGGCGACAGGCCGAAGGATTGGATAGCCTTGGTGTAGATGTCCGGTGCGGGCTTGGGACTCTTGACGTCCTCGTTGGACAGCTTCAGGTCCAGGTACTGGTCCAGGCGGGCCTTGTCCATCATCACCTCGACGGTGTTGCGGATGGAGTTGGAAGCCACGGCCAGCTTGTAGCCACGGTTCTTCAGCGAGGACAGGGCGTACTGGTGATTGAAGGTGGGCTTGCACTGCGAGTAGACGATTTCCATCGTGTACGCCTGCTTCATCTCGTTGATGAAGTTGTGCAGTTCCACCGGCAGGTCATGCTCGACGCTGAGCATGTTGAGCTTGCGCGAGGTCGGCAGCCCGTCGTAGGTGGTCAGGTGGTCATGACGGCTGATGGTGTGGCCAAACAGGTTGAGCGCCTTGTTCAAAGCCTCGTAGTGCCAATCCTTCGCTTCGATCAGCACACCATCCATGTCGAAAATCACAGCTTTGATCATGAGTTCATTCCTTGAAGAAAGAGCGAGCGGATTCGGGCAGATCGGTACACAGCGTCAGATTCGCAGCACCCTGGAATTCGGCCAGCAGCTGCCACAGCGGCAGTTGCTCGCGACCATGCAACTCGGAGGAGACGACGCAGACTTGCTTGCCACCGGCCAGCAACTCGGCCAGCTGGTCTCGCGAGTACCACTCGCGGCCGAAGCTATCCAGCCAGATGCCATCGGATTCTTTCAGCCACGCGGGGACCGGCTCGACCTCGCTCAGACGCGTATAGGTGCAGACGCCGCTGGTGAGGTAGCTGCGCATGTCCGGCACCGCCATGTCGAATACGAACCAGTTGCTATGGCCGTGGGCCTCGAACATCGCCTTGAGCGGCTCGCAGAGGCCATCGGCCTTGATGTTCATCGCCAGCGGCAGGTTGCGCCCGGCCATGATCCGCAGCAGGTCGTCCAGGGACATCTCTTCGCCGTTGGGCATGTCATGGGAAATGACGAGCCGGCCAGCGACGTCGCGCACGTCGGTCTCGGTGCCGAATCCCAGGTCGAAGGAGCGATCGAAGGCGACCTTGAGGTTGCGCTCGGACCGCTCCAGCCAGTAACCGCGATGACTGATGATCTGCATGATCAGCGACCCGCCGTGGCTGTCTGGCTGACCGACAGGCCAAGGAACAGGTCGAGGTCCGCGGGAATGCCCAGGCCATACATGCCAGCGCCTTCGGAACCGATGCTGTAGTGCACGACGCGGGCGTCGTCGCCGATCATCTCGTTGTAGGCCGGCGCTACGTAGAATTCGCCGTTCACCCGCAGGTTCTTGTCGAACATGGATTCGATCGCGGCGATCAGCTCGCGGCCGCTGCGGAAGTTGTAGATGCCCACGGTGGCTTCGTCGGAAATCACTTCCTTCTCGATGACACGGTCGATGCGACCCGCCTCGTCGAAGCCGACGAAGGACCATTTCGGGTCATCCGCCTTCATCGTCATGATCAGGCCGTCCGCCTGCTGCTCTTCCATGGAGCGCAGGTAGTCATTGATGTCGATGTCCACGTACTGGTCGCTGTTGGCGATCATCACCGGGTCATCGGCGTTGATCAGTTCCTTGGCGGCGTACACCGTGCAGGCGGCGCCTTCGGTGAGGCCGTCGAGCTCGACGATGGCGCAGCCCGGCGCCCAGGCCTGCAGCTTCTCCTGCAGACCATAGGCTTCTACGTGCGCCGCCTGGCAGATAAAGATGAAGCGGTGCTCGCAAGCCGGCGTGAGGTTGTCGATCACCACCTTGATCATCGGCACGCCATGCACCGGAATCAGCGGCTTGGGATCCTTGTATCCTGCGACCGCGAAACGGCTACCGGCGCCGGCCATAGGAACTACTATGTTGAGCATCTGCTTTTCCTTCACTTGCGCAGGATGAATTCGTCGTATGCGTCCATGACTTCGTTGGCCGGGCCGAGCATCTGCACGCGCCCGTCCTTCAACCAGCACACTCGACTGCACATCTCTCTGATACGGCCTGAATCGTGGGATACGAACACCACGGTCTGATTGCCCTGAAGCATCTCGCGCATGGTGGCCTCGGCCTTTTCGCGGAAATGCCCGTCACCGACGCTCAGGACCTCGTCCAGCAGGATCACGTCGGGACGCGAATACTTGGAAATGGCGAAGCCCAGGCGGGCACGCATCCCCGTGGAATAACTGCGCACCGGCAGCCCGGCCGAGCCGCCCAGTTCGGCGTAGTCGAGAATCTCGGCGGTCAGCTCGCGCATGCGTCTGCGGCTCATGCCCATCAGCATGCCGCTGAGCACGATGTTGTCGCGCGCGTCCAGGTTGTCGTCGAAACCCAGCTGCAGGTTGAGCAGCGAGACGCTCGCAACCGAGGAAACCAGGCGCCCATGCGTCGGCTGGTAGATTCCCGCCAGTACGCGCAGCAGGGTGCTCTTGCCGGCGCCATTGCCGCCCACCACGCCAAAGGTCTCGCCACGCGCGACCGAGAAGGAGATGTCCTGCAGCACCATGGTCTGGCGACGGGAAAACAGGCGCAGGCCGTTGCGGAAGTTCAGCGACAGGCAGTCGACTGTCAGTGCGGCAACCTCGGTCATTTGCTCAACGCCATGGCATAGGAATTGCGGTTGCCGGCAACGAACAGGACGGCCAGCACGAACAGCGCCAGCGCGCCGCAGAAGAGAGCGAAGATATCCCCGAGGACGGGCGCGCGACCGTACATCAGCACCTCGCGATACTGCGAAAGCAGCAGCGCCAGCGGATTGAGATCCAGCAGGAGATGGAACTGCGGCGGGATGTTGTCCTTGGAATAGAACACACCCGATCCGAACATCAGGAACTGCAGCCCGGAGGAAATCAGGATGCGCACATCCGGCAGGAATGGCGTCAGGCCCGCGACGAAGACGCCGCAGCCGGCCGTGATGATCATCTGCACGAACATGATCAGCGGCAGGTACAACCACAACCAGGACGGCGTAAAGCCGATGGCGCACAGCAGCCCCAGGAGCAGAGCGACCACCAGCGACTCCTTGACCAGATCCTTGAAGATCGAGGTCAGCGGGAATATCAGCGGGTCGACCCTGCAATGCTCGAGAATGTGTTTCTTCTCGTAGATGGCATCGGTGCAGTTCATCACGCTCTTGTTGAACCAGGTCCAGAACGTGACGCCGATGATCAGGAACACGGCGAAGTTCTCCACCTGGATACGCAGCAGATGGCCGAACACGGTGTAATAGATCACGAGAAGGATCAGCGGCTCGATCAGCCACCAGGCGAAGCCCAGGCGCGTCCTTGTCGACTCGGACTTCAGTCCGAGGCGCGCTCGCTCTACCGATATCTGGATAGCGGACCAGATATCGTTTCCTCCCCCTAGCTGCAAACGCACAACACACCCTCACACTTTTTCAAGGCCGAGCGATCCCGCTCCAGTAGAAAGCGCATTCGCGCGCTCCGGAGTTGTCGAACTCAAGGCAAAGTTTCCCGCACGACCCTCAGCAGATTGGCGGAGACACCCCATTTTCCTCAGCGCAAAACGCGCCGAAATCCTTCTGCAAATGCCAAAGCAGATGTACCTCTGCTTGTTGCCCTGGCCTGTACCCAAGCTTGCGGACGCCCCCCGGGAGGCCGGACGGACAAGACAGGAACAAGGTGGCAAAAGCTCGTGCATGACGATCCGCAACAAAGCTGCTGATCACCATTTTGCTAAACCGATTCGAGAGGCGCCCAGGTGTTGACGACCAGGCGTAGGCGGAGGGGGGTTTTCAGTCAAGCAGTCCCTTACGTCCCGAAAACAGCGAAGCGCGCCACATCAATGTGACAGTTTCGTGAAGCATCAAAATAACGATGGAAAAGTAGGAAAATTCCCACTGATGGCACAATGATAAGCTGCGGAAAACGCTCACAGGTAGGGAAAATTACTGTGCGTTCGTCGGCAAATATTTCATGAAGCGCATAATTCAGCCTTGGAAGCACGTTTTCGGGGAATCTGTCGTTCACCGATGATCGCCAGAAAACCAGAAAGATAAGATCAATATCAACGAATTTACTGAAATTTAATGAAACCTTAAGGCTCAGTTACCTCATCGAATGTGTGCGGCATCCAGCCACACCCCTGAATTCCCAGCGTGCCCGCAAGGAAATGTCAGGCCTGAACTTTTCCTCCCGACCATTGGCGCTCACCACCACCTTTCTGCTCCATCCATTGCTTCAGCGAACGCGTCGGCAGGTCGAAATACTCCCGTGTGCGCGCATAGCCGTGCCCGCCCATGCGGCCGATGGCGTCGAGGCCGAGTTGGTCGATGTAGAGCGTCGCCGGGTCAATCAGGTCGTCGCGCACGTGGGCCATCAGCACTTCGCCAAGGATGATTTCCCGCGACTGGCCGATGGACAGCGCCATCATCCGCCGGCACTCCAGCGCCACCGGCGCCTCGCCGATGCGCGGGCAGCCGACGCGGGTGCCGGGGATGGCGGTGAGGCCGGCGGCGACCAGTTCGTCGAAGCCCGGCTCGAACGGCACGGCGCAGACGTTCATGGCTTCCACCAGCGCGTCGGAGACGATGTTCACGGTGAATTCCTGGTTGTTACGGATGTTCAGCGTGGTGTCCTTCGGGCTCAGGTCGCTGTAGTTCTCCACGCCCAGGGCGAGGATCGGCGGGTCGGCCGAGAGCGCATTGAAGAAGCTGAAGGGCGCGGCGTTGGCGCGGCCTTCGGCGTCGATGGTAGTGACCAGGGCAATGGGGCGCGGCACCACGCTGCCGATGAGGATCTTGTATTTCTCGCGGGCGGACAGCTGCTGGAAGTCGAAGCTGAGCATGGGGTGGTCCTTCAGTAGGCCGACGGTGCGTGCGCGTCGAGCAGCGGTGCATCGGCACTGTACGAGTCGGCAAAGGGAATCGCGGAATGGAACAGCGTGCGCCACGGAGAGTTGCCGAAAGCGCGCTCGGCGTGGTGCTGCATCTGCTTCTGGAACAGTGCGTCAGCGCGGCGTTGCAGGTCGGCGTAGTCGGCACCGATCACTTGGCCGTCCTGCATGACGCTGCGGCCGTCGATGAAACTGGCAATGCAGTCGTCGCCGCGGCCGGCGGTGAACAGGTTCTTCAGCGGATCGAAGAATGGCCCCTGGTGGAATGCACCGAGGCGGAACACCGTGATGTCTGCGCGGGCGCCGACGGCGAGGCGGCCAAGATCATCGCGGCCCAGCGCCTGGGCGCCGCCGAGTGTCGCGGCGTTGTAGAGATCGAGCATGCGCGTGTGCTCGGCATCGCCCTCCTTCACCCGCGCGATGTTCAGGCCCTGGCGCAGGTTGTCGAGCATGTCCGCCGGGAAGGTGTCGGTGCCCATGGCGAGGTTGATACCGCGTGCGCGGTAAGCGCCGAAGGAGTCCAGCGCATCGCCTTCGCGAGCGAACACAACGGGGCAATGTACGAGGCTCGCGCCGGTATCGGCGAGGCGCTGCAGTTCGTGTTCGCCGCTATGCAGGATGCCGTGCGGCAGCACGCTGCGCGGGTTGAGCAGGCCATAGCGGTCGAGCAACTGCAGCGAGGACGTGTCGCGCAGGCGGCGCACCAGCTCCACTTCGTAGCGCGACTGGCAGCAGTGCAGGCGCAGGGGTGCGTTCAGTTCGCGCTGTACGGCGGCGGTGCGCTCCAGCAGCGCGGGTGTGCAGGTTTCGATGCGGTCCGGCAACAGCGCACCGCGCACCAGACCGTCGTGGGCACCGTCGAAGTCACGGAAGAAGCGCTCGGCTTCCTGCAGTCCGGAAAGGCCGGCAGCTTCGTCCCAGTGCTGTGCGGGGCTGCCATCGGCGCGGGCATAGGTCATGCCGCTCATGTAGCAGGGGCCGAGATAGGTGCGTAGACCGAGCTCGCCGGAAAGCGCAGCGACCCCGGCGAATTCGTCGTAGTACTCGGCCCAGCGCCGGTAGTACATCGAGGTGATAGGCATGGCGGTGGTGATGCCGTTGCGAATCAGCTGGGTGAAGGCATAGCGGTACTTGAACAGCTCTTCGTCCGGGCTGTAGCACTCGCTCGGACCAGCGCGCAGATAGTCCTCGGACCAGACGCGGCCCATGTTCCACTCCGCGCCGTTGTCCAGGGTGAGCACGGTGGAGTCGAGGTCGCCGAGCGCATCCAGATCGATGAAACCGGGCCCGATCAACGCGTGGCCATAGTCGATCCACTGACTGACGTCGCCCGGAAAGCCGCGCCCGACAAACAGGACTTTCCCGCCTTCGAACACCACTTCGCCGTGGCGCCACAGCACATGCTGGCTGCCATCGAAGCCGACCACGAAGCTGGCTTTCAGGCCGATGCGTGGAGCACTCACAAACGCGACTCCACGAGGCGACCGTGCTCGGCGATCAGCCTGCCAGCCTTGAATACCTGGCGCTGCGCCGGGCGCGCGACCACGGCTTCACCGACAGTCTCGACCGGCAGCAGGAGGAAGTCTGCCGGCGCGCCGACTTCAATGCGCGCAGGCTCGCGACCCAGAGCGCGGGCGCCGTTGACGGTGGCGGCGCCAAACGCGGCGGCAAGGTCTTCGTCCTTGCACAGGTCGAAACGGAAGGCCAGCAGCATGGCGCGTTCGAGCATGTCGCCATTACCCATGGGCGACCAGGCATCACGGATGCCGTCGCTGCCCAGGCACAGGTTCACACCGGCTTCGCGCAGGGCGAGGAACGGCGGCACCGGCGTATCGGCCGGGGCGGAGCTCATCAGTGAAATGCCCAACTCGGAGAGTCGCTCGGCGAGCGGCTCGACCTGCTCCCAGGGCGCCATGCCCAGGCAGTAGGCGTGGCTGATCATGACCTTGCCTTGCAGGCCGTGATGCTCGGTGTAATCGGCGATACGGGCGATCTGCCAGAGACCGAGTTCGCCCTTGTCGTGCAGGTGGATGTCCACTCCGCGACCGAATTCCACGGCCAGGGCGAAGACGATATCCAGCTGGGCGATGGGATCGTCGTCGATGCCGCAAGGATCGAGCCCGCCGACATTTTCAACACCCAGCTGCATGGCCTCGCGCATCAGCTCGGCGGTGCCAGGGCGGCTGACCAGGCCGGTCTGCGGAAAGACCACGAACTCCATGTCGATCAGGTCGGCGTAACGCTCGCGCAGCGCCTGCATGGCGACGACGTGGCGCAGGCCCAGTTCGGGGTCGATGTCGACGTGGCAGCGGAAGGTCAGCGAACCACGGGCGATGCACTGCTCCAGCAGCGCGCCGGCACGCTCGGAGATCGGTGCTTCGATCTCGCGCAGCACGCGGCGCTCGTTGGCGATGTAGTCCTTGAGCGTGGGGCCGGCGCTGTTGGGGCGCCAGGGTTGGCCCCAGAGGGTCTTGTCCAGGTGGCAGTGGCTTTCCACCAGCGGCGGCACGAGCAATTGGCCGGCGCCGTCAATCTCGCCCGGCTGGATGTCGGAACCGCTCGCCGGGCGGCGCTCGGCGATACGGCCATCATGAATGAGGAAGTCTTCCGCGGCGTTGCCCGCCGGACGGATGTTGCGCAGCCAGTAGCTGTCGGTCATGGGGACCTCGATCTTGTTGAAAACGTAGGGCGGATAACCACTTGCGGTTATCCGCCAATGAGCTCGTCGACGCGTGCTCCGGGTTCAAACCTGTAGGAGCGAGCTTGCTCGCGAACGGATTCCGCCCTGACGCCGGCATCAAGCGGTTCGCGAGCAAGCTCGCTCCTACGAAAAACGTCAGCCCTTGAGCTTGGACCAGATGCGGTCCTGCAGCTCGCGGGACTTGTTGCTGCATTCCTTTTCCAGGCGCAGGCGCTGTGCGTATTCCTCGGGCATGTTGATGGCGTCCATGACCTTCCACTTGGCGTCGAGCAACTGGTCGGCCTGGATGCCGTTGGAATAGGCGATGGCGTTGGTCACTGCGGCGGCGTTTTCCGGTTTCATCATCCAGTTGATGAAGACCTTGGCGTTCTCCGGGTGCGGCGCGCTTTTCGGCACGGCGAAGTTGTCCTGGAAGGACGCCACGCCTTCGCGCGGGTAGACGTACTCGATGGTGCTCTTCTGCAACGTGGCGCGCGCGGTGGAGCCGTTCCAGTTCTGCATCAGCACGACTTCGCCGGAGGCCATGCGGTCCACGGTGTTGTCCGAGCTGTACATCTTCAGGAAGGGTTTCTGCTTCTGCAGCAGCTCGAGAATCTTCTTCGCGTCCTGCGGGTTCTCGGTGCACTCGTCGACATTCAGGTAGTGCGCGGCGGCGTTGATCAGACTGCTCGGCGTGTCGAGCGCGGCGACCTGCCCTTGCAGCTCCGGACGCGGCTCGAAGAACTCCTTCCACGAGTCATCCAGCTTGCCGCCCGGCACCCGCGCGCTGTCGTAGGAGAAGCCGGTGGTGCCCCACAGGTAGGGCGCCGAGTACTTGCGGCCAGGGTCGAATGCGGGATCGCGGAAGGCTGGTTTGACGAACTGGAAGTTGGCCAGCTTGGGCGTGTCGATTTCCAGCAATAGGTCCTGGTTGATCAGCGTCTGCATGATCGAATGCGACGGCACGATCACGTCGTATGCCGCACCGCCGGCCTGCAGTTTCGCCAGCAGGGTTTCGTTGCTGTCGTAGCCGTCCATGGTGACCTTGATGCCGGTCTCCTTCTCGAACTTGGCCAGCAGTTCCACCGGGTAGTAGTCGGTCCAGTTGTAGAAGAACAGCTGCTTGGGCTCCTCGGCCTGGGCGACGCCCGCGGCCAGCAGGGCGAGGGACAAACCGGCAAGGCCGTGACGCAGGGCATTCAACTTCATAGGGCTCTCCGAAAAGCTAAAGGTCAGGGTCGGCAGTCGTTATCAAGCGTCCGGTTTGCCGCGCTGGCCGAGCCAGTACGACAGCACCACGAGGACGATGGAAATCACCAGCATGAGGGTCGAGATGGCATTGATCTCGGGCGTCACCCCGGCCTTGATGGCCGAGAAGATGTAGACCGGCAGCGTCGTCGAACCGGGGCCGGCGACGAAGAAGGTCATGATGAAGTCGTCGAGGCTGACCACGAACGCCAGCACCGCGCCGGACAGCACCGCCGGCCACAACAGCGGCAGCGTCACCCGGCGGAACACCTGGTAGGGGCTGGCATACAAATCGCCGGCGGCTTCCAGCAAGCTCTTGTCGAGGTCGTTCAGGCGCGCGCGGATCGGCAGGTAGGCGAAGGGAATGCAGAAGCCGACGTGGGCGACGATCACCGTCATCAGGCCGAGCTTGATGCCCAGCGACATGAACAGCAGCAGCGTGGCCACCGCGATGACGATCTCCGGCAGGATCAGCGGCAGGTTGATCCCGCCCTCCACCATCCGCCGCCCGTAGAACGGCCGCGAGGTCGCCAGCGCCGCCGCCAGGGCGATCGCCGTGGACAGCACGGTAGCGAAGCCCGCCACCACCAGCGAGTTGAACGCCGCCGCCTGGATCGACGGGTTGGCGACGATCTTGCCGTACCAGGCGAAGGAGAATTCGGTCCACACCGTGGCCGAACGGTTAGCGTTGAAGCTGTAGGCGATCAACACGAAGATCGGCAGGTACAGGTAAGCCAGCACCAGCAGGCTGGTCTCGCGGGTGCCGGGGAGTTTCTTCAGGTGCTGGGCGATCATGCGCAAGCTCCCAGGTGGACGGCCTTGGCGGCGCGGCGGCTATAGAGGGCGAACGCGATCAGCGCGAGCAGCATGATCGCCAGCAACAGGAACGACAGCGAACCGCCCAGCGGCCAGTTGCGCGCGGTGCCGAACTGCTGCTGGATCAGGTTGCCGATCATCAGCGTCTTGCCGCCGCCGAGGATGGCGGGGGTGATGAAGGCGCCCAGGCTTGGCACGAACACCAGCAGCGAGCCGGCGATCACACCGGGCATGGACAGCGGCAGGATCACCCGGCGCAGTGCCTTCCAGCGGTTGGCGCCGAGGTCGTAGGCGGCCTCGACCAGGCGCCAGTCGAGCTTCTCCAGGGTCGAGTAGATCGGCAGGATCATGAACGGCAGGAAGCTGTAGACCAGGCCGACGCAGACCGCGAAGTCGTTGTACAGCAGGGTGATGCCGCCGGCCTGGGGGAACAGCGCGTTGACCGTCTGCGCGATCCAGCCGTGCTCGCGCAGGATGATCAGCCAGGCGTAGTTGCGGATCAGCAGGTTGGTCCAGAACGGGATGGTGATCAGCAGCACCATGAGGTTGCGCGAACGCTCGCTTAGGCTGGTCATCCACAGCGCCACCGGGAAGCCGAAGAGGAAGCACAGCAGCGTGGTGCCGCCGGCCTGGAACAGCGAGCGCAGGAGTGCCTGGGCGTAGACCCAGTTGAGCTCCAGGTTGCCGTCGAAGTCTTCCTGGAAGAACAGCTGCACGTAGCTCTGGATCTGCCAGTCGGCGTGCCAGTCGACGCCGCCGTAGAGGTTGCGCGGCAGCAGGCTGATGTAGCCCATGATCGCCAGCGGTATGGCGATCAGACCGAGCAGCGTCAGCGCCACCGGGCTGAGCAGCAACAGGCGGCGGGTGGTGGGCGACTCCTTCATCTCAGGCCTCCATCAGCAGGCAGGCCTGCGGCGGCAGGTGCACCGCCACGGCCTCGCCGACGTCGCGGGCGCGGCCGCCCTCGTTGCTCTCGCGCAGGGTGATCTGCGAGGCGTCGGGCAGGCGGCAGCGGTAAAGCGTGGCGGTGCCGACGTACATCACCGTCTCGATCACCGCGCGCAGGTGGTGGGGCTGCGACGGGTCGACCAGCTTGGAGCGCTCCGGGCGGAAGGCCAGTTGCACGCTGGCGCTGCTCAGACCTGCCGGTAGCTCACAGGGAATCTCTGCGGCCATGGCGTTGGGGTGGAAGCCGCCCTGGCGCATCTGCCCGGGGAGGAAATTGATGTCACCGATGAACTGCGCGACGAAGCGATGCGTCGGGCGTTCATAGATCTCGTTGGGCGTGCCGATCTGCATGATGTTGCCATGAGACATCACGGCGATGCGGTCGGACAGGGTCAGCGCTTCTTCCTGGTCGTGGGTGACGAAGATGAAGGTGATGCCCGCCTCTTCCTGCACACGCTTGAGCTCGACCTGCATTTCCTTGCGCAGCTTCAGGTCCAGCGCGGACAGCGGTTCATCGAGCAGCAGCACTGATGGCTTGGGCGCCAGCGCGCGGGCCAACGCCACGCGTTGCTGCTGGCCGCCGGACAGCTCGGCAGGCTTGCGTCGAGCGAGGTGTTCCATCTGCACCAGCGCGAGCATTTCCTTCACCCGCTTCGGAATCTCCGAGCGCTGCAGGCCCTGCATCTCCAGGCCGAAGGCGATGTTCTCGCTCACCGACATGTGCGGGAACAGGGCGTAGCTCTGGAACACCGTGTTGATGCGGCGGCGGTAGGGAGGCAGGTCGTTGACCCGTTCGCCGCCGACGAGGATGTCGCCGGAGGTGACGTTCTCGAACCCGGCAATGCTGCGCAACAGCGTGGTCTTGCCGCAGCCGGACGGCCCCAGCAGGGTGAAGAATTCGTTGTGGGCGATGTCGACCGACACTTCGTTGAGGGCGGGAGCGACGTTGGGATCATCGGTGTAGCGCTTGCTGACCCGACGCACCTCGACTGACGACGAGTGATTCATTTTGGTGCATTCCTCTTGTTTTTGTATGCAATATTTGAATGCAATCTAGAAATAGCTGATGTATTTTTCTTCTGCAACTGGTTTTGCACGGACGGTTTTGCGGCATCCTTTGAAGGGTCAAGCAAGAGGCGGAGTCGCTCATGACGGAGAAGCACCCCGAATCCACGGTGGAACGCGTCTACCAAGGGGTTTACGAGGCGATCAGCAAGCGCAGCCTGCGCCCGGGCATGAAGCTCGGCGAGGCGGCATTGGCGGATTTGTTCAAGGTCAGCCGCACTTCGGTGCGCGCGGCGCTGAAACATCTGGAAGCGGATGGGCTGGTGTCCAGCGCGCTCAACAAGGGTGCGTGGGTGTCGTTACCCAGCGACGAGGAAATCCGCTCGCTGTTCGAAACGCGGCGGCTGATCGAGATCGGCATCGTCAGCGAACTCTGCCGGCGCGCGGACAGCGCGATCATCCAGGACCTGCGTGACCACGTGGCTCTGGAAGAGGCGACCCATGACCACGACCATGCGCGATTCGTCCATCTGCTCGGCGAGTTCCATCTCAAGCTCGCGGCAGCGCTGCACAATCCGGTGCTGCTGGATTTCTTCCGCAAGCTGATCGAGCGCGCCTCGCTCTACGCCACCACCCTGGACGACGACCAGCACGAAACCTGCCGCGGCAACGAGCACCAGAAGTTGATCGAGTACATCGAAGCAGGCAACCAGGCGGCGGCCATCGAGCTGACCTGCATGCACCTGAACGCCATCGAGCAGGCGATCATCAAGGCGGCGGGGAACCTGAAGGCGGACTATCACCCGCTCAAGCATCTGATTGGTGGCTGAGCAACGCCATGCCGCTTTTGTGTAGGAGCGAGCTTGCTCGCGAACAGAAGCTCCCAGCTGACGCCGAAGCCCGTCACCGCACCGGGCGGCCCCCTCTCCCTTCAGGGAGAGGGTTGGAGAGAGGGCTGCAGGGCAAGCCTGTCCCCCAGGGCCTCGACTCCTTTCCCCCTCCCTGGCCCTCCCCCTGAAGGGAGAGGGGACTGTACGGCGCGAGCATTGGAAATTGGAGGCAGCCGGGGCGCTGGTTCGCGAGCAAGCTCGCTCCTACGAGGAGCCAAACAAAACGCCCGGCATTAGCCGGGCGTTTTCATTCAGGCAGTCGGGCCGCCCGTGATGCGATCGAAGCCCCGGCGGATTTCCTCTTCGGGCAGGTTGTCACCGATGAAGACAATCACACTCTCGCGCTGCTCGTTGCCCTTCCACTCGGTGTCCCAGTCGAACCCATAGAGCCGCAGCACGCCCTGGAACACCAGGCGGCGCTCCTCGCCGGCGATGTTCAGCACGCCCTTGTAGCGCAGCAGCGAGTTGCCGTGCCATTGCAGCAGGTCGTCCATGAACTCGCTCAGGCGTTCGATATCCAGCGGGTTGCCGCTGCGCAGCACCAGGGTGGTGATGCGGTCGGTGGTATCCGCCGTCGGGCGCACCGGGCGCAGCAACGGGCGCAGGCCAACGTCGGCGTTGAGGTTGAAACCGCGAACGTCGAGCAGGCGTTCCAGTTCGATGGCGCCGTGCTCCACCGCGTGGATTTCGGCGCGCCGATTGATGCGCTGCAGGCGCTCGACCAGGGCGTCGTATTGCTCCGGCGACACTAGGTCGCGCTTGCTCACCAGGATGCGGTCGCCGAAGCCCACCTGGGCCTGGGCGATGGCTTCCTGCAGGTGACGGTCGGCGTTGGCGGCGTCCACCAGGGTGATGATGCCGTCGAGCAGGTAGCGCTCGCGCAGGGTCTCGTCGACGAAGAAGGTCTGCGCTACCGGCGCCGGGTCGGCCAGGCCGGTACACTCGATCACCAGGCGGTCGAAATCCAGCTCGCCGTTGTCGCGTCGCTCCAGCAGGACATAGAGCGCACGCTCGAGGTCGCTATTGATGGTGCAGCAGACGCAGCCGTTGGACAGCGTCGTCACCTGCACTGCATCGTTACCGAGCAATTGAGCGTCGATGGGCGTCTCGCTGAATTCGTTCTCGATCACGGCGATCTTCAGGCCGTGCTCGGCCTTGAGGATGTACTTGAGCAGGGTGGTCTTGCCGGCCCCGAGGAAACCGGTGAGAACAGTCACCGGAATCTGCGGCACGCTTGCGGAATCGGTCATGGGAACATCCAGGCAATCGGAAAAGAAAACGGGCCGCGATCGCTCGCGGCCCGTCCGTTATACACCCATCCGTGCGATCAGCAGCAGCGGATCGGCCTTCCCTTGCCGCCGCCGTAGCGCGCTTCCTGGCGCTCGCGGAAGAACTCCTCATAGGTCATCGGAGTCTTGTCCGGGTGCTTGTTCTGCATGTGCTGAACGTAGGTGTCGTAATCGGGCATGCCGACCAGCATGCGCGCGGCCTGCCCGAGATACTTACCCATGCGGCTGAGGTCGTTGAACATGTAACCTCCGTTACGCGTCCGGGATCGGCTGGAACGGGGCTTCCTTGTCGGTGCGCTCCTTCTTGGTCCAGGCGCTGGCGCCTACCTTGATGGCGTACACCAGCACGCTGAACACCACCAGCAGGAACAGCACGGTGAGGCCGGCGTTGATGTAGGCGTTCATCATCACGTGCTGCATCTGGCCGATGTCCTTGGCCGGGGCGATGATCTGCCCGGCGTCCAGGCCGGCGGAGTACTTCTTGCCCAGGGCGATGAAGCCCACGGCCGGGTTGCTGTCGAACAGCTTGATCAGGCCGGCGGTGGTGGTACAGATCAGCAGCCAGGCGGCCGGCAGCGCGGTCACCCAGACGTACTGCTGGCGCTTCATCTTGATCAGCACAACGGTGGCGAGCATCAGCGCGATACCGGCGAGCATCTGGTTGGAGATGCCGAACAGCGGCCACAGCGTGTTGATGCCACCCAGCGGATCGACCACGCCCTGGTACAGCAGCCAGCCCCACAGCGCGACGCAGCCGCCGGTGCCGACGATATTGGCGGTCCAGGATTCGGTCTTCTTCAGTGCCGGGACGAAGTTGCCCAGCAGGTCCTGCAGCATGAAGCGCCCGGCACGGGTGCCGGCGTCCACCGCGGTGAGGATGAACAGCGCCTCGAAGAGGATCGCGAAGTGGTACCAGAAGGCCATGGTGTTCTCACCCGGCAGCACCTGGTGAAGGATGTGCGCGATGCCCACGGCGAGGGTCGGCGCACCACCGGCACGGGCCAGGATGGTGGTCTCGCCGATGTCCTTGGCGGTCTGGGCCAGCACTTCCGGAGTGATGGTGAAGCCCCAGCTGCTGACGGTCGCAGCCACCGCGGTGACGTCGGTGCCGACCACGGCCGGCGGGCTGTTCATGGCGAAGTAGATGCCCGGCTCGATGACCGAGGCGGCGACCATCGCCATGATGGCCACGAAGGATTCCATCAGCATGCCGCCGTAGCCGATGTAGCGGGCGTCAGGCTCACGGTTGAGCAGCTTGGGCGTGGTGCCCGAGGAGATCAGCGCGTGGAAGCCGGACACGGCGCCACAGGCGATGGTGATGAACAGGAACGGGAACAGGCCGCCCTTCCACACCGGGCCGGTGCCGTCGGTGAACTGGGTCAGGGCCGGCATCTTCAGCTCCGGCGAGACGATCACGATGCCGATGGCCAGGGCGATGATGGTGCCGATCTTGAGGAAGGTCGACAGGTAGTCACGTGGCGCCAGCAGCAGCCAGACCGGCAGCACCGAGGCGATGGCGCCGTAAGCGATCAGCATCCAGACGATCTGCACGCCATGGAAGGTGAACACCGGGGCCCACTCGGGGCTGGCGGCAATCTGGCCACCGAGCCAGATGGAGCCCAGCAGCAGCACGATGCCCACCACCGAGATCTCGCCGATGCGGCCCGGGCGGATGTAGCGCATGTACACGCCCATGAACAGCGCGATCGGGATGGTCGCCAGCACGGTGAACATGCCCCACGGGCTTTCGGCCAGGGCCTTCACCACGATCAGCGCGAGCACCGCGAGGATGATGATCATGATCAGGAACGCGCCGAACAGAGCGATGGTCCCCGCCACCTGCCCCATTTCCTCACGGACCAGCTCACCCAGCGAACGCCCGTTGCGGCGGCTGGAGATGAACAGAACCATGAAATCCTGCACGGCGCCGGCCAGCACCACGCCGGCGATCAGCCAGAGCGTGCCGGGCAGGTAGCCCATCTGCGCGGCCAGTACGGGGCCGACCAGCGGGCCGGCGCCGGCGATGGCAGCGAAGTGGTGACCGAAGAGGATGTGCTTGTTGGTCGGGACGTAGTCCAGGCCGTCGTTGTTGAGGACCGCTGGGGTCGCTCGATTGGCGTCCAGCTGCATCACCTTGGTGGCGATGAACAGGCTGTAGTAGCGGTAGGCGACCAGGTAAATGGCAACCGCCGCGACGACGATCCACAGTGCGTTGATGGCTTCGCCGCGACGTAGTGCCACGACTCCCAAGGCAAATGCACCGACTATCGCCACCGCCAGCCAGGCGAGGTGACGTAGCAGGCTGTTGTTATTGTTCATAGCGAGGCTTCCGACAGTTTGAAGGCGAGAATTCGCAGAAAAATTCTAGTCTTTTCCAGCGACCCATTCATACGACCTTAGTCTAGAGCGGTTACGCGCTTATTGCCGGAGGTCAACGCGTTCCGACCCTGGAGTCAGGAAATGAAAAGACCCGCCGAAAGGCGGGCCTTGGGTGGTGCACGGAGGGATCAGGCCGGTTGCTTGGCGTACTGCGCCAGTACCTGATCGCGGCTCATCACCGCCAGGGTGTTGTTCAGCACCTGCTCGCCGGTGGCGTCCTTGGAAGCGAAGATCTCCCCGAAATGCTGCTGGGTGACTTGAGCGAAGTGCGCGCGATCCTGTGCCGGGATGCCCAGTAGCACAGCGTAGGCATCCAGTGCCTCGCCATGCCCCTGCGCCATGTTCTCGGCGATGTTGTCGAGCATGCCGTTCATGGCGAAGATCGAGCGGCCGCCGTAAGTGATGCGCTGGCTGGCGTCGCAACCGTTGGTACCGGAGGTCAGGCCGAAGGTGGCGTTACCCGAGGTGCCGTTGGTGGTGGTGGCCAGCAGGTGCGGGAACAGGCCTCGTTGACCGTCGAAGACCATGTTGCCCCAGCCGCAACCCTTGCCGCTCTGGCCGGCTTCGTCCGCGTGCGCTGCCAGGCTGGCAACGCTGATAACCCCAAAGATCAGACCCTTGATGAGTTTATTGTCCATGCTCTGCACTCCGCAGTTGTAGTGGTTAAACGCACATGGAGCTTTGGCGAGGGTGCGCTGACTGTCAAACCCGCGCGGGCGGCGTCTGACGGACGAAACGTCAGCAATTGGTGTACGACGCGTCAGTAAGGGCTTGCGTCTATAGTGAGGCGAAGCAGAAACGGCCGGAGAGCCACGACATGACTGACGATCACGACGAGCGCCGGCGCTTCCAGCGCATCGCCTTCGACGCCGGCACCGAGATCAGCCAGGGCGACCTGCGCTGGAAGGTGACGCTGCTGGACCTGTCCCTCCAGGGGCTGCTGGTGCAACGCCCGGAACACTGGAACATCGTTGCGCAGGAACCTGTGCAGGTACGCATCTACCTGGGTTTCGACGTCAACGTCTATATGGAGGCCGACCTCGCCTGGGAGCGCGAGGGCCTGCTGGGCTTCAATTGCCGGCATATCGACCTGGACTCCATCAGCCACCTGCGCCGCCTGGTGGAGCTGAACCTGGGGGACGAATCGCTGTTGGAGCGTGAGTTGACGTTGCTCAGCGAGCATTGAACGACCGTGCCAACGTCGCGCGATCGCGGACGGAGTCCGCTCCTACACCAAGGTTGGAATTTTCGTAGGAGCGGACTTTGTCCGCGATCGCCTATCACCAACGCTGAAGCGAATCTATTCGAACAACGCATCCAGTGCCTGCTCCAGGCGCGTTACAGCGACTACCTGCAGGCCGGGTGGTGACTCCTTCGGCGCGTTGCCCTTGGGCACGATGGCGCGCTTGAAGCCGTGCTTGGCGGCTTCCTTCAGACGCTCCTGACCACTGGGTACCGGGCGCACCTCGCCGGACAGACCGACCTCGCCGAACACCAGCAACTGGTGATCCAGCGGCCGGTTGCGCAGGCTGGACATCACCGCCGCCATCAGCGCCAGGTCCGATGCCGTTTCCAGCACCTTAACCCCGCCGACCACGTTGAGGAACACGTCCTGGTCGTAGGTCGGGATACCGCCGTGCCGGTGCAGGACCGCCAGCAGCATGGCCAGGCGGTTCTGGTCCAGGCCCAGGGTCACCCGGCGCGGGTTGGCCAGGTGGCTGGTGTCGACCAGCGCCTGTACCTCCACCAGCATTGGCCGCGAACCTTCCCAGGTGGCCATGACCACGCTGCCCGGCACCGATTCCTGGGCGCGGGTCAGGAAAATCGCCGAAGGGTTGGACACTTCCTTCAGCCCGCGGTCGGTCATGGCGAAAACGCCCAACTCGTTCACCGCGCCAAAGCGATTCTTCACCGCCCTCAGCAGGCGCAGGCGGCCGTCGGATTCGCCCTCGAAATACAGCACGGTGTCGACCATGTGTTCCAGCACGCGCGGGCCAGCCAGCGAGCCTTCCTTGGTGACGTGGCCGACCAGGAAGATTGCCGTGCCGCTCTGCTTGGCGAAGCGCACCAGAAGGGCCGCGCTCTCGCGCACCTGGGCGACGCCGCCGGGCGCGGATTGCAGCTGTTCGGTGAAGATGGTCTGAATCGAATCGATCACCATCACTTTGGGCTGCTCCTGGCGCGCCGTGGCGATGATGGTCTCGATGCAGGTCTCGGTCATGACCTTGAGCTTGTCTTCGGGCAGGCCCAGGCGGCGGGCGCGCATGGCGACCTGCTGCTGGGATTCCTCGCCGGTGACATAGAGCGCCGGCAGGCGCGTGGCGATGTTGCAGAGGGTTTGCAGAAGGATGGTGGACTTGCCGATACCGGGGTCGCCGCCGATCAGCACCACCGAGCCGTCGACCAGGCCGCCGCCAAGGGCACGGTCCAGTTCCGCCGAGGCAGTGGAAAAGCGCGGCATTTCCTCGACGCTGACTTCGGCGAGGGTCTTGATGTTGGCCTGCTGGCCGGCCCAACCGCCACGGCCGGAGTTACTGCTGCCGGAGCCACCGGTGGGCGTGGTGTCGATGACGGTCTCGACCAGCGTGTTCCAGGCGCCGCAGTCAGGGCATTGCCCGGCCCATTTGGGATAGGTGGCGCCGCACTCGGTGCAGCCGTACATGCGCTTGGCCTTGGCCATGGGCGGACTCCGTCAAAGACAAAGCCCGCATCATAAGCCAATCGGGCGGAGCGCTTCAGCCCGCCAGGCGGCGGTACTGGCTTTCCATGTCGTGCTTGAGGCTCTCGCGACGCATCAGCAGCGAGGCCAGGGTGCAGTCGGGGCGTTCGATGCCCTCCTCCACACGCCCGATGCGCTGGTCCAGCAATTCGTACTGCAACTTCATGCGCACCAGCCGCTCCTGGGCTCGCAGGGCTTCGACGTTACGCTTGGAGGGTTTGGTGACGGACTTGCCAGAGGACGAAATGGATTTACGCATGGCGGTGGCACCGGTTGGAAAAGGATGACAGGAGCCTACGCCTCGCTCCGCCCAACACCCTTGACTCTGGTCAAGCTCAACCGGATCGCTTGAGCAGGTCGGCAATCTCGTCCTTCAGAGTCACGCGTTGCAGCTTGAGGGAGTTGAGGGCGAGGTCGTCCATCGCTTCGCGGCCGTCCTCGATGTCATAGATCTTCTTGTCCAGCTCCTCATAGCTGGCGGCCATGCGGGTGAAATTGGCGTCTTTCCCGTGCAGGCGGGTCATCAGGGCCTTCTGCTCGGGAAATTCGCGGGACAGCGGATGATGCTCGAGCGGCATGGCGGGCCTCCTTCTGTGGGTGCGTGGGCGTGGATGGGTTGCCCGGTAAGCCTAGACCAGGTTGTGAACCCGCCCAGCGCCGCCGGTCATACGGTGTGAATTGGACACCTCCGGGGTGTTCAGACGACGACAGGCCGCTAAACTGCGCCTGTCCCCCTCTATTGCGTAACAAGGAGTCTGTGCATGAGTCTGCTTAGCGAATTCAAGGCCTTCGCCGTCAAGGGCAACGTGGTCGACATGGCCGTGGGTATCATCATCGGCGCCGCCTTCGGCAAGATCGTCTCGTCCTTCGTCGGCGACGTGATCATGCCGCCCATCGGCCTGCTGATCGGCGGCGTGGACTTCTCCGACCTGGCGATCACGCTCAAGGCCGCCGAGGGCGATGTGCCTGCGGTGGTCCTGGCCTACGGCAAGTTCCTTCAGACCTGCCTGGACTTCATCATCGTCGCCTTCGCCATCTTCATGGGCATCAAGGCGATCAACCGCCTCAAGCGCGAAGAAGCCGTTGAGCCAAGCGCTCCGCCGGTGCCGACCCCCGAGGAAACCCTGCTGACCGAGATCCGCGACCTGCTCAAGCAGCAGAACAACCGCGCTCCCTGAGCAGATCGCTGATCATCAGCCGGGTCAGGCTGGCGGCGTCAGCAGCACGCGGCCGATGCGCCGCTCGCTGACGTCCGTCACTTCCAGGCGCCAGCCGCCCAGCTCCAGCGTGTCGCCCTTGGCCGGCAAACGGCCAAGGTGCTTGAGCGCCAGACCGCCGAGGGTCTGGTATTCCGCCGTCGGGCGGGCGTGGAAGCCGACTCGTTCGGCCAGCGCGCTCAGCGTCACCGCACCGTCCACCCGGTAACCGGCGGCATCCGCCTCGATGTCGGTGCCGGAGACTTCGCTGGCATCGGGCAGCTCGCCGGCGATGGCTTCCAGCACGTCAGTCATGCTCAGCATGCCTTCGAAGCCGCCGAACTCGTTGACCACGAAGGCCAGGTGGGTCGAGGCCTCGCGCATCTGTTCCAGTGCGCCCAGCACTGTGCTGCTGTCCGGCAGGCTCAGCGGCTCGCGCAGCAGCGGCAGGATGTCCAGCTCGCGGCCCTGCAGCAGGGCAGAGAACAGCTCCTTCTTGTGCACATAGCCCAGCGGCTCGTCGATGTTGCCTTCGCGGATCACCAGCAGGCGCGAGTACGGCGACTCCAGCAGCGCGCGACGGATGTTCTCCGGGCTGTCGGCGACGTCTACGCGATGCACGCGCTGGCGGTCGATCATCACGGCCTTCACCGGACGCTCGGCCAACCCCAGCACGCCGCTGATCATCACCCGCTCGCGGCGGTCGAACGGCGCGTCGGTGCCATCGTCCGGGCCCACCAGGTCGGCAATTTCCTCGCCCACCTCGTCGGCATCCACCTTGCCGCCCATCAGGCGCAGCACGGCGTGGGCGGTGCGCTGGCGCAGGCCGCGCTGACCGCGCTGGCTCTTCTGGCGCTTCCAGCGCACCAGTTGGTTGGCCATCTCGATCAGCAGGCTGAAACCGATGGCGGCGTACAGGTAGCCTTTCGGGATGTGGAAGCCCAGGCCTTCGGCGGTCAAGTTGAAGCCGATCATCAACAGGAAGCCCAGGCACAGCATGATCACTGTCGGGTGTTCGTTGACGAAGCGCGTCAGCGGCTTGCTGGCGACCATCATCAGGCCGATGGAGAAGATGACCGCGATCATCATCACTTCCAGCTGGTCGACCATGCCCACGGCGGTGATCACCGCGTCGAGGGAGAACACCGCGTCCAGCACCACGATCTGCGCCACTACCGGCCAGAAGGCGGCATAGACGCGCTTGCCATTGGAAGTGTGCACACGGCCTTCCAGCCGCTCATGCAGCTCCAGGGTCGCCTTGAACAGCAGGAACAGGCCGCCGAACAGCATGATCAGGTCGCGGCCGGAGAAGCTCTTGCCGAGCACCTCGATCAACGGCTCGGTGAGCGTGACCAGCCAGGAAATGCTCGCCAGCAGGCCCAGGCGCATCAGCAGCGCCAGCGACAGGCCGATCAGCCGCGCGCGGTCGCGCAGGTGCGGTGGCAGCTTGTCCGCGAGGATCGCGATGAAGACCAGGTTATCGATGCCGAGCACCAGCTCGAGCAGGATCAGGGTGAGCAGGCCAAGCCAGGCCGTGGGGTCCATCAGCCATTCCATGCCGACTCACCTCGCTGGGTGCGCGCCATGGCAGGCCGGGAAGCAGCATCCGCGAGCGCGGGTGCCGGGGGAGGTTCGCCGATCACGGGCTCTACGGGGGTAGGCACCGGGGTCGGCTTCGTACTTTGACTGTCCATCGAGGTCCGAAAAAGGGGAAACGGACGCCTATCCTAAGGGCAAAGGCCGGGCGCCCTAAGCGGACAATTTTTTCAAAATCTATCGAGCGACACTTACCAATAGTTTTCCACGGCGATCTGGCCGGGCTTGCGCGTCAGCGCCAGGCTCATGCCACGGGCCTTCAGCACGGCGCGGGTGTCCTCGATCATCTGCGGGTTGCCGCAGAGCATCACCCGCGAATGTTCCGGGGTGAGTTCCAGCCCGGCGGCGCGTTCCAGCTCGCCGTTCTCGATCAGCGTGGTGATCCGCGCGTTCAGGCAGCCGGGCACCTGCTCGCGGGTGACCACCGGGATGAACTGCAGCTTGTGGATATGTTCGGCCAGGTGCTCCATCGCGCCGAAGCTGGCGATCAGGTCGCGGTAGGCCAGTTCCTTCTCCTCGCGAGCGCTATAGACCAGCTTGATGGTCTCGAAGCGCTCCCACACTTCGAAGTCCTGCAGGATCGACAGGAAAGGCGCCAGGCCGGTGCCGGTGGACAGCAGCCAGAGATCGCGGCCATCGGGGAAGCGGTCGATGGTGAGAAAACCGAAAGCCTGACGGTCCACCAGCAATTGGTCGCCCACGCGCAGTCGGCTGAGCTCGCTGGTGAACTCGCCGCCGGGAACGACGATGGAGAAGAACTCGAGGAAGTCGTCGTGGGGCGCGGAGACCATCGAGTAGGCGCGCCAGACGATGCTGCCGCTGGGCTTGTACACGCCCAGGCGGGCGAACTGCCCGGCGCGGAAGCGGTAGCCGCTGTCGCGGGTGGTGCGCAGTGTGAACAGGCTCGGGGTGAGCGTCTGCACTTCCACCAGGGTCTGGCGGGTGAACTTCTCTTCGCTGGCGGTCATCGTCCGCTCCCTTTTCAAGAACCGGCCTATTTTCCCGTATTGGCGCGCGAAGAAACACCCGCAAGGCTTGTGGCTATCCCGCGAGATCGCCACAAGCCTGCCGCAGATCAGTGCTTGCGGTTCACCACCTGGGCGGCGCGCAGCACATCGGTGCCGATCTCGCCTTCGAACTGCTTCCACAGCGGCTGCATGGCGGCGCGCCAGGCATCTCGCTCGGCCGGCGTCAGGGCGATGATGCGCGCCTTGCCGTTGGCCACCACATGGTCACGTTCCTTCTGGTTCAGCGCCTCGGCGTCCTTGTTCAC
The DNA here is from genome assembly GCF_012971725.1 of Pseudomonas multiresinivorans. Taxonomy (NCBI): domain Bacteria; kingdom Pseudomonadati; phylum Pseudomonadota; class Gammaproteobacteria; order Pseudomonadales; family Pseudomonadaceae; genus Pseudomonas; species Pseudomonas multiresinivorans. The sequence continues at coordinate 1,526,881 of NZ_CP048833.1, read as the reverse complement.
CTCGACGGTGACCTCTTCGATGATGCTTTCCAGCTGGGTGCGCACCGGGTACGGCATGCTGTTCCAGAACTTCTGGTTGCTGATCACCATGTAGCTGAGCACACCGTGGTTGGTCTCGGTGATGAACGGCTGCGCGCTGTCCAGCTTCTGGCTGCCGATGTTCGACCAGGTGTTCTCGGTGCCCTGCACCTTGCCGTCCTGCAGCGCCTTGAGGGTCTCGGCGAAGGGCATCTTCACCGCTGTGGCATCGAGCAGACCGAACTGGGCGTTGATCACCGAGGACGGCTGGATGCGGAAGGCCAGGCCCTTGGCGTCGGCCGGCGCGCGCAGCTCGCGGTTGGCGGAAAGCTGCTTCATGCCGTTGTTCCAGTAGGCCAGGCCGTAGATACCCGAACGCGCCATGGAGTGCAGCAATTCGCGGCTCTTGTCGCGCTTCTGGAAGCGCTTCACCGCCTCCAGGTCATCGAACAGGAACGGCAGGTCGAAGACCTCCAATTGCTTGGTGTAGCCCTCGAACTTCGACAGCGATGGCGCCAGCATCTGCACCTTGCCGTCCTGCAGGGCCTGCAGTTCGTCGGCATCACCGAACAACGTGGAGTTGGGGAACACTTCGATCTTCACCTGGCCGGCCAGGCGCTCTTCCACCAGCTTCTTGAACAGCAGCGCGCCGCGGCCCTTGGGCGTGTCGTCGGCAACGACGTGGGAAAACTTGATCACGATGGGCGCATCGGCAACGGCCGCTTGAGCCACGAGGAAAAGGGCGGACAGGGCCACCCCGAGCAACGACTTGTACATCGACATCCTTATGTAATGGCAATAGCCCGGCGCGCGAACGAATGTCGCGTGTCGAGGATTCGTGAAGACTTGGAGTGGTGGCCGTCGGTCGGCGGAGGCAAGCTCCGGGATCGGGCCCTACCGGGTCGCCTGGAGCGCCCGGTTATTATTGGGAGGCCGCCACGCAGCGATGGAAAGACGACAGCGGGCGGATAGGTCATAATTTTTCGGTATAACGCTGCCCCGCACAAGCGGATGATGGCCAACTGCTTCGCAGTTTGATGACAATCTCGTTGCAATCAGCCTCGTCTCATTGCGACTTCCAGCTCCAGCTGTTCTCAGCCCTTCTTCGTTCGAGAGTCCCATGCCCGTCCTCGCCAGCCCCTTCGCCCAGCTCGATCTGGTCCGTCACCCCGAACAGCGCGAAGACCCGCTGCAGGCCTTCGATGCGGCGGACGAGTACCTCCTCGCGCACCTGCACGAACAGGGCGCCGGCGCGGACAGCCGGGTGCTGGTGCTCAACGACAGCTTCGGCGCACTCGCCGCCAGCCTCGCTCCCCACGTGAAGCTGACCAGCAGCGGTGATTCGCACCTGGGTTTCATCGCCCTGCAGCGCAACCTGGAACGCAACGGCCTGACCGGCGCACCGCTGACTTTCGTGCCCGCCAGCGAAACGCCGCAGGGCCCGTTCGACCACGTGCTGGTGCGCGTGCCCAAGACACTGGCACTGCTGGAGGAACAACTGATCCGCCTGCACGACCAGCTCGCGCCGGGTGCCAAGGTGGTCGCTGCCGGCATGATCAAGCACCTGCCGCGCGCCGCCGGTGACCTGCTGGAAAAGTACATCGGCCCGATGCAAGCGTCGCTGGCGGTGAAGAAGGCCCGCCTGCTGGTCGCCACCACCGAACAGCGCCCCGCGCCCTCCTCGCCCTACCCCAGCCGCTACCGCCTGGACAAACCGGCACTCACGCTGGTCAACCACGCCAACGTGTTCTGCCGCGACGGCCTGGACATCGGCACCCACGCCTTTCTCCCGCACCTGCCGCAGATCCACCACGCTGTACGCGCCGCCGACCTGGGCTGCGGCAACGGCGTGCTGGGCATCGCCTTCGCCCTGCTGAATCCGCAAGCCGAGCTGACGCTGGTGGATGAGTCGTACATGGCCGTGCAATCGGCTCGCGAGAACTGGCAGGCAGCGCTGGGCGACCGACCTGTGGATATCCATCCCGACGACGGTCTCGCCAGCCAGGCCACCGACTCCCTGGACCTGGTCCTGTGCAACCCGCCGTTCCACCAGCAGCAGGTAGTCGGCGACTTCCTCGCCTGGCGCATGTTCCAGCAGGCCCGCGCGGCGCTGGTCACCGGCGGCGAGCTATGGATCGTCGGCAACCGCCACCTGGGCTACCACGCCAAGCTCAAGCGCCTGTTCCGCGGCGTGGAGCAGGTGGCGGCAAATCCGAAATTCGTGGTGCTGAAAGCTACGAAGTAAATCAACTGAAAGTTGTTTAATTCCTGACCAACAATCAATATACACACATAACCGTACACACACGGAGCATGTGTCCATGCCGACTTCCACTCTCACTACCCGCGTCTTCATGAACGGCAACAGCCAAGCGGTGCGAATTCCGCAGGAGTTCCGCCTGGAAGTCAGCAGCGTGGAAATCACCCGTGCGGAAAACGGCGACCTGGTTATCCACCCGATCCCGCAGGATCGTGGCGCTGCGCTGATGGAAGCCCTCCGGGGATTCGATGAGGATTTCATCGAAGCGCTGGAACAGGATCAGCGTGACCAACCGCCAGTACAGGACAGGGAAGAGCTGTGAACTACCTGCTGGACACCAACATTCTCATCTACCTGCTGAAGAACCGCCCGGAATCCGTCGCGCAAAGAGTCAATGCGCTGCCGAGCGATGCATCGCTCAACATGTCGTTCTTCACTTATGCAGAACTGCTCAAGGGCGCAGAACGCAGCTCCCGCAAGGCTGAAGTGCGTCGCCAACTCGACCGGCTGACGCGGCAGATCCCCGTCATCCACGACAGCACGCCAGCGCTGTGCGAACACTACGCCGCGCAATTCACCCGGCTGAAGCACGCAGGCACCCCGATTGGCGCCAACGACCTGTGGATCGCCTGCCACGCCCTCGCGCTGGATGCCACGCTGGTGACCCACAACACCCGCGAGTTCGAGCGCATTGAAGGCTTGGTGTTGGAAGACTGGGCAAGCTGAGCGGCAGCCGATTGCATTGCGGGACGTCCGGTAGGAGCATGAGCCACCGCCGCGCCGGGATGCCACCATGCTCGACAATACCGCTTCCGAACAAAGCACATCGCTCACTGCCACGGGCGCCAGCATCGAACTGATCCGCACCGCCGACGGCGTCAACCTGGCGCTGCGCCTCGTGGGCCCGGCGGATGGCGTGCCCGTCGTGCTGACCCACGGCACCTTTTCCAACCATCGCAGTTGCCTGGGACTGGCCAATTACCTCGCCGGGCAAGGGTTCGCCTGCTGGCTGTTCGAATGGCGCGGGCATGGCGACAGTGAGCGCAACGGTTTTATCCACAGCTTCGATGATGTCGCCGAGCAGGACGTACCGGCGATTCTGGATGCGGTGAGCCAGCGCAGCGGGCAAACGGCGCTGCACTGGATCGGCCACTCCGGCGGCGGGCTGATCGTCGCCATGTGGGCGGCGCGCCATCCCGAACTGGCAAAGCGGCGGCTGCGCTCGATGGTGCTGCTCGGCTCCCAGGCCACGGCGGCCGGGGCCAGTCTTTCTCATCGGCTGGCCGTGCTCGGCTACGACTGGCTGCTGCGCTGGCGGCGCGTTGCGCCCAGCCGGGCGAAGAGCGTCGGCCCTGAGGCGGAAAGCGCGCGGCTGATGCGTCAGTGGTGCCAATGGAATCTGCGGCGGCGCTTCGACTCCCTGGCCGGCTTCGACTATCTGGGCGGACTGGCGAACGTCAATTTACCGGTGCTGGGCGTGGCGGGTAGCGGCGATACCTTCATCGCGCCGGTTGCCGGGTGCGAGGCCCTGGTGGAAGCGTTCGGCGGCAACGACGCGAAGCTGGAGCTGTTCGGTCTGGCCACCGGCGCGCGAGAGGATTACAGCCATAACCGCTTGTTACTGTCGCGCAATGCCAGTCAGGAAATCTGGCCGCGTATTGGGCAGTGGCTGGGGCTGCGTTGAAACCTTGGGTTTGGTGCTGCCGGGGTTCGCGAGCAAGCTCGCTCCTACACAGAGCGCGCCCTTGCATACCTGTAGCACCGTAGGGCGCATAACCTGGAACAGGTTATCCGCCGGCATCTGCTCGGCGGATAACGCTGGCGCGTTATTCGCCCTACGACACTGGAGTTCTCCTGTAGGAACGAGGGAGACGCCCAGTCCTTGCTCGCGAACCTGTCAGGAGCGCAGGACTTCCGGGGTGTCCACGTCTCGCAAGACACCCGCGTCTTTCACTTCGACGACGACGCAACTGTCACGATGCGCCTGCACCAACGCGCGGGCGCCTTCATCGCCAGTGAGCTGCGTCAGCTCCGGCCAGAAGTCGCGACCGAACAGCACGGGGTGCCCACGCTGGCCATCGTGAAGCGGAAAGAGAATGGTCGAGGCATCGGCAGCATCGGCCAGCGCACGCAGGGTTTCCGGTGCGATCCACGGCATGTCGCCAAGCAGGATGGCCACGGCCTGGGCGTCGGAATCCTGCAATGAGGCTGCACCCGCGGCGAGGCTGTGCCCCATGCCGAGTGTTGCGTCCGGGCTGTTGATAACGCGGCAGCCGGTTGGCAGGCCGAAGTCATCCGCCCTCTCGCCATCGCGCAGCACAACCCGCACGTCACCGAATACGGCCTGCGCCCGCTCGACGCTATGCGCGAGCAGGCTGCGCCCATCCGGAAGAACCGCGCGGCGCTTGTCCGCGCCGAAGCGCGAGCCCTGGCCGGCGGCCAGGACCAGCGCCACCACCGTCACAGCGCCTCGCGGGCAATGCCGCTGCGCGTGCGCAGGATGTCGGCGAGCACTGCCAGGGCAATTTCCGCCGGGGTCTTGCTACCCAGATTGAGGCCGATGGGCGCGTGCACGCGCGCCAGGTCCGTCTCGTTCAGGCCACCGATGCGGTGCAGGCGCTCGCGGCGCTTGTCGGAAGTCGTGCGCGAACCCATGACGCCGATGTAGAACGCCTCGGTGCGCACGGCTTCGAGCATCGCCAGGTCGTCGATCTTCGGGTCGTGGGTCAGCGCCACCACGGCGGTATCCGCGTGGCAGCCGCCGTTGGCAATGAAGATCGACGGCAGCTCGCGGCGGATTTCGATGCCGTCCAGCACCACGCCATCCAGCGCCTCTTCGCGGGGATCGCAGAGGATCACTTCGAAGCCAAGGCCCTTGCCGAACTCTGCACAGAAATGCGCAACGCTGGAGTAGCCGGCCAGCAACAAGCGCTGCGCAGCACCGACGCGCAAGAGTACTCGGGACTCGTCACGCTCCACGCGCGGGCCGTGCTCATGGTCGTCGCTCAGGCGGCGGCTGCCGTCCTGCAGGTTCACTTCGCGCAGCAGGCGGCGCTGGCCGAGTAGTGCCGACTCCAGCTCACGCAGGTGGGCCTGCACGTCGCAATCGGGCGCGAGGTTTTCCACCAGGACGTCGAGGATGCCGCCGCAGGGCAGGCGGATGTTCGTGCGGGTATCGGTGCCGTCGCCATAGCGCACGACGACTACCGGCTCGCTGAACTCGCCTTCGGCAACGCGTTCGAGAAAGTCATCCTCGACGCAGCCGCCGGACAGCGAACCCACCCACTGGCCGCTGGCGTTGACCGCCAGCAGCGAGCCCGGCGCGCGGGGCGCCGAGCCGTAGGTGAAGAGCACGCTGCACAGCCATACACGCTGCCCGGCATTGGACCACTGGAGCGCCTGCCGGACGACTTGCAGATCGAGATGCTGCACGACTCACTCCGCTTTGAGTTGAGCGACCTGTTGTACGCCCATGTCGCCCGGCAGGCCACCCCAGGCCTGGCGCAGGTAGTTGATCAGGTCCGCGAGTTGCTCGTCACTGAGCTTGTCGGCAAAGCCCGGCATCGGCTGCATGCGCTCGAAACCGGTGAACTGCTGCTCGCGGATGCCTTCGACGATGACCTTGGCCAAGTTGCGCGAATCGGCCAGGCGCAGGGTAGTGTTGCCCTGCATGGCCACGGCGATGTGCGGCTTGCCCTCGCCATCGTTGCCGTGACAGCCGGCGCAGACGTTGAGGTACTGCTGGCGGCCGCGCTTGGCGCTGTCGCTGAGCTGGTCCTCGGCCACTGCCTTGACCACCTTGGCCTGCGGCGGCTGCTCGCCGAGCAGGTAAGTGGACATGGCGGCCAGGTCCTCGTCACCCAGGTGCTGGGTGCTCAGGTGCATCACCGGGAACATCTCGTTGAACATGCTGCCCTGCGGGCTCATGCCGTGCTTGAGGAAGCCGGTGAGGTCGGCGCTGGTCCAACCACGCTCGGCCAGGTCCTGGGCCAGCAGGCTCGGGGCGCTGTAGCCGTTGAGCAGGCCGCCGCTGAGGCGCTTGTCCTGCTCCAGGGCGCCGATCTGGTTGCGCGGAGTGTGGCACTCGCCGCAGTGGCCAAGCACTTCCACCAGGTACTGGCCGCGCTTGTAGGGTTCGCTCTTGCCCTCGGTGTTTTCCAGCTGGACGCTCTTGCCGTAGAGCATGTTCCAGCCGCTCAGGCCCAGGCGCACGTTGAACGGGAAGCTCAGGCTGGTTTCCGGCGCGGCGCGGTGCACCGGGGTCTGGCTCATCAGGTAGGCGTAGAGGGCATCGCTGTCCTCACGCTTGATGAGGTGGTACGAGGTATAGGGCATGGCCGGATAGAGGTTGGCACCGTCCTTGCGCTTACCCTCGGTGAGGGCGGCGAAGAACTCGTCGGCGCTGTAGTTGCCGATGCCGAAGTCTTTATCCGGGGTGATGTTGCTGCCATAGATGGTGCCGAACGGCGAGTGGATCGGCAGGCCGCCGGCGAACGGCGCGCCGCCCTCGGCGGTGTGGCAGGCCATGCAGTCGGCGGCGCGGGAGACGTACTCGCCGCGCTTGATCAGCTCCTGGTCAGCAGCTTGTGCGCTCACTGCCAGGCCGAGGCCGACAGCCAACGCGAGGCCGGAAAGAATGCGCTGCATGCTCAACCCTCCTTGACCAGGCCGAGATCGGTCAGCACTTCACGGGTGGCGTCGTAGTAACGCACGTACCCGGTGCAGCGACAGATGTGGTGGCCGAGGCTCGCCTCGATGGTCGATTCCAGTTCGCTCTTCTTCAGCGGCTGGCGCTGGGCCTTCTCCACCAGCACGGTGGCGGCGTTGACGAAGCCCGGTGCGCAGTAGCTGCACTGGAAGGCGAATCGATCGACGAACTTCTGCTGGATCGGGTTCAGTTCCTTCAGCGAACCGTCTTCCTCGCGCTTGGCGTGGCCCTCGATGGTGCGCACCTTCTTGCCTTCGAAGTAGTGCGCGCCGGTGATGCAGGTGCGCACTTCCTCGCTGGTACCGTCGGGGTTGTCGACGATCACCACGCAGGCGTGGCAGATGCCCTGGCCGCAGCCCAGGCGCGAACCGGTGAGGTTCTGGTATTCGTGCAGGTAGTCGATCATCGGCAGGTCCTCGGGAACCTCGACCGGGCCGACGGTTTGACCATTGATGGTCAGGTTGAGCGGACGGTTAGCCATTGAGGGCCTCCTTGATGCGAGCGGGGGTGATGGGCAGGTCGCGGACGCGCTTGCCGATGGCGTGGGCCACGGCGTTGCTGATGGCGCCGACCACCGGGATCATCACCACTTCGGCGATGCCCTTGGACGGGTCGCTGGGCGAGAGCGGCGGAAGGATTTCCGAGCTCTGCTGCCAGACGGCCACGTCTTTCGCCTTCGGGAGACGGTAGCGGTTGAAGTTCCAGTCGCCCTCGCCCGGGCCACCCTCGTACAGCGGCATGTCTTCGAGCAGCGCATGGCCGATGCCCATGGCGGTGCCGCCTTCGATCTGGCCTTTCACCAGTTCCGGCACCAGCACGCGGCCACACTCGATCCAGCTGTGGTGGTTGAGCACGCTGACTTCGCCGTTGCCCTTGTTCACCTTCAGCTCGACGATGGTCGCCACCGGGCTGTAATAGGTCACGGCGGCGTTGTTCAGCTGTACCGGCGGATAGGCCACGTTCTGGCGATCCAGCAGGTGGAAGCCGGCGCTGTTCATCTGCGCCTTCTTCACGCCCGGTGCGCCGTCGCCGTATTTCACGGCCAGGGCGTCCAGCGGCAGGCGGTCGCGCACGCCGTCGATGACGTAGTCGCACTCCGCCCAGCTCCAGCGGTTGAAGCCGTGGACGGTGGCGCCGGTGACCAGGCCATTCTCATGGGCGACCTGCGCCAGCTCGGCGAACGACAGCGGCTGCAGGCCGTTGGCGGTGAGCTTGCCGTCGACCCAGTGGGCGTCCTCGCGGCGTACCACCAGCGGGTTGGCGGCGCCGTTGAACGGACCACGGCGCCAGATTTCCAGGGCCGCCGGCCACAGGCCGTGGTTGAACAGCACGCGCGCCGCTTCGCGGGTGGCGTGGCTGAAGTAGTAGGCCGAGTTGGTCGCCGACGACGCCGAGGCGTATTTGCCGACCCAGCGCGGGTTGCGCAGCTTCTCGTCCTGGGTCGGCTGGCTCATGGTGTAGGGGTCTTCACCGCTGAGCAGCTGCAGTTCCGGCCACTCGGTTTCGGCGGTCTTCATCTCGTCCGCCGGCTTGCCGAGGAAGTCGGCCACCACCAGCGCCTGGGAAGTGGACATCCCGGTGCCGATCTCGATGCCGATGTGGCGCATGTGCACCTTGCCGGTGGCATCGAACTCGATGCTCGCCATGGGCGCTTCCGAGCCGGTGCCGAAGTCCTTCTGGCAGATGGCGAAGCCGACGCCGTACCAATGGTCCGGGTCCTTGGCGTCCATCTCCTTCTTGCGTGCGTCGCGGGTCTTCCACCACTCGTGGGCGGCGGCCTTGTCGAGGATTTCGTGCAGGCGCAGGGCACCGGCAGGGATAGCGCCCTGGGTGTTCTTCATGCCCGACTTCAACGCGTTGACGCGGCGCAGTTCGATGGCGTCGACGCCCAGGCGACCGGCGATCTCGTCCACCATCATCTCGGTGGCAGCCATGCTCTGCAGGGTGCCGTAGCCACGCATGGACCCAGCCTCGACGGCGCGGGAATGGTAGGCGGTCACCTGCAGGTCGTTCTGCGGCATGTAGTAGATCGACTGCGCGGCGGTGGCGCCCACGGCGGCCACGGACGGGCTGTAGTTGATGCGGCCGCCGCCGTCCACGCTCATCTCGGTGCGGAAGATCTTGAAGGTCATGTCCTTCTTGTCCACCGCGAGCTGGTAGCGGATGTCGAACGGGTGGCGCTTGATGCCGCTCTGGAACTGCTCGTAGCGGTCATTGGCCAGGCGCACCGGTACACCGTTGCCGTACAGCGCAGCCAGGGCCGCGTAGTAGACGAAGATGTTGTGGTCCTTGGAGCCGTAACCCACAGTGTAGCCGGGGTGCATGTTCAGCTTGGCCAGGCCGAAGCGCGACGGGGCGATCATGTGCGCCGTCTCGTAGGCCGCTTCGAACGGGCACTGGGTGGCGACCACGAAGTGCAGGGTCTTGCTCGCCGGGTCGTACCAGCCGTTGCCGTTGTCGGGCTCCATGGCGGCCGGCTCGATGGACGGGGTCTTGTAGCGTTCGTCGAAGACCAGCCAGTTCTCCGGCGGGTTTTCGATCTGGTCCTTGATCTTCTGCGCGTAGAACAGGCCCTGCTCGGTGAGGTCACCGTGCTGGTTGGGCTGCTGGTTCCACACCGGTTTGCGCTCGCGGATCATCGGGAAGAGGATCGAGTCCTTGAGGCTGGAGAACTCGTCCGGATCGGCCGAAGTCGCCCCGCCCACACGCACGTAGCGGAAGCTGCCGTAGGGGTCGCCCTGGTACAGCGGGGCCTGCGCGCCGTAGCGGATCGCCTTGTCGTTGAACTTCATCTTCAGCTTGGCCTGACGGAAGCGCTCGAAGTCGTTCCAGATCAGGATCGCCACCGGGTGGCCGATGAACATCGGCACCTTGCCGCGCGGCAGCAGCGGGTCCGGAGCGTGGGCTTCGGGGAAGACGATGCCGTCCTTGTCCAGGTCCTCGGCGGTGACGATGCGGTCCGGCTGCAGCTCGGCGCCCAGCCAGGCGAGGTCGATGCCGTCGAAGATGCGGTCGGCCTTGATGGTCTTGAGCAGCATGGCGTGGCCCTGCTGCTGCGGCCAGCCGGGCATGTCCTTGGAACGGATGTCGCGGGCGAACACCTTGTTGCCGCACACCTTGGAGAGCGCGTCGTTACGGAAACGCGCCTTGCCGTCGTGGCCCATCCACTGCTGGGGCGAGACGGTGACGGAGTTTTCCATCAGGGCAGCGAAGGCCCGGCTGCCGAGCGGCGCCATGGTCACGCTGACACCGGCAATCAGCCCGCCTTGCAGGAAGGCGCGCCGGGAAATATCACGGTTGGACATGGTTCATCCTCTGGGCGGTGAAGGTCCGCCCATGTGGTTTTTTCTGTGCTGGAGAGAGTTCGGAGGCCGCACAATCGCGGGCGTCTCGGGGATGGCGCCGGAGGAAAGATCCTGCAGGAAAACCTGACTCTTCTGTCAACTTTAACGCACCTCAATAGTGCGAAGCAAAGTCAATCGGACAGCTTGTCGCGGAGATGAAAATTTTAGTCGACAGGTCGAGACTATTCGCCAATAGCAAAAAACCTCGGCGACAAGCGGAAAAGTGTTACGTCGTGCTACGCTGCACGACCCTTGCTTAGCCTCCTAACGACCTCCCCAGAAAAGCCTTCAAGATGACCGCCGAAGCCACGTCCCTGCTGCGTCACCGACCTTTTCTCGCCTTCTGGCTGGCCCGCGTCTGCACCGCCAGCGCCTTCCAGATGATCACCGTGGCCATCGGCTGGCATATCTACGAACTGACCCACAACGTGCTCGACCTGGGCCTGGTCGGGTTGGTGGAATTCACCCCGCGCGTGCTCTTCATGCTGCACACCGGTCACGTCGCCGATCGCTACGACCGCCGCCGCATCGCCTCGCTCTGCCAGGTCGGCCAGGGCTTGATCGCCGTGGCGCTGGTGGTGGGCGCCAGCACCGACAACGTGACCCGCGAAATGATCTTCGTGATGGCCTTCCTGCTGGGCACCGCGCGGGCCTTCGAGATGCCGACCACCCAGGCGCTGCTGCCGAACATCGTGCCCACGGCACTCTTCCCCCGTGCCGTCGCCGCGTCCGCCTCGGCCATGCAGGCGGCGACCATCGCCGCGCCGGCCTTCGGCGGCTTCCTCTATGCCTTCGGCGCCTTTTGGGTCTACACGCCGACCGCAATCCTTTACTTCATCGCCTGCACCCTGGTGCTGACCCTGCCCAAGCGCCAGGCGCCGGCGGCGCAGGGCAAAGCGACGCTGGAATCGCTGCTGGCGGGCATCCGCTTCATCCGCAGCCGCCCGGACATCTTCGGCGCCATCTCGCTGGACCTGTTCGCCGTGCTGCTGGGCGGCGCCACCGCACTGCTGCCGGTGTTCGCCAAGGACATCCTGCTCACCGGCCCCTGGGGCCTGGGCCTGCTGCGTTCGGCGCCGGCGGTGGGTGCGTTGCTGATGTCGTTCTGGCTGGCGCGCTTCCCCATCGAGCGCAACGTCGGGCGGATCATGTTCACCGCCGTGGGCGTGTTCGGGGTCACCACCATCGCCTTCGGCCTGTCGACATCCTTCTGGTTCTCCCTGGCGGTGCTGGTGGTGCTGGGCGCGGCGGACATGATCAGCATGGTCATCCGCGGTGCCTTCGTGCAGTTGGAAACCCCGGACGAGATGCGCGGCCGGGTCAGCGCGGTGAACGGCCTGTTCATCGGCGCCTCGAACCAGCTGGGCGAGTTCGAGTCCGGCGTCACGGCGCACTGGCTCGGCACGGTGCCGGCGGTGGTGCTGGGCGGTGTCGGTACGCTGATTGTCACTGGCGCATGGATGAAGCTGTTCCCCACCCTGGCCAAGCGCGACAAGCTGCACTGAGCTTGATGTTCCTGTAGGAGCGAGCTTGCTCGCGAACCCATTCAATGGCGACTCCAGCGTCAGGTCGGTTCGCGAGCGAGCTCGCTCCTACGAAGAGCACAAAAAAATCCCCCGCTGGAAGCACCGGCGAGGGATGTGGGAACGGACGCCGGGGGACAGCGTCCGGATGGGATCGATTGCGCGGCTAGTGCGGCGTGCCCAGCCCCGCCGCGCTCATGAACAGGCGCATCAGCCAGGCCGCGACACCCAGGCCGGCAACACTCAGCGCCCAGATCAGTACCAGCCAGCCGAGCCGCTTGCGCAGCGGCGCCTTCTCCTGTTCTTCATGGGTCATCACGCGCACCTCTAGTGGTAGCCGTCGCCGTGCTTCACCTTGCCGCGGAACACGTAGTAGCTCCACGCGGTGTAGACGAGGATGAAGGGAATGATGAACAGCGCCCCCACCAGCATGAAGCCCAGGCTCTGCGGCGGCGCCGCGGCATCCCAGATCGACATGGACGGCGGGATGATGTTCGGCCACAGGCTGATGCCCAGGCCGCTGTAACCCAGGAAGATCAGCGCCAAGGTCAGCAGGAACGGCTTCACATGGTCATTGCGCGCCACCGAGCGCAGCAGGCTGTAGAAGGTCAGCAGCACCAGCAGCGGCACCGGCAGGAACCAGAACAGGTTCGGCAGGCTGAACCAGCGCTGGGCGATTTCCTCGTGGGCCAGCGGCGTCCACAGGCTGACGATGCCGATCACTGCCAGCAGCACCAACGCCAGGGGCTTCGCCAGGTCATGCATGCGCTGCTGCAGCGGGCCCTCGGTTTTCATGATCAGCCAGGTGCAGCCCAGCAGGGTGTAAGCCACCACCAGACCCAGGCCGCAGAACAGCGGGAACGGTGCCAGCCAGTCCAGCGCGCCGCCGGCGAAGGCGCGGTTTTCCACCGGGATGCCCTCGATGAAGGCCCCCAGCGCCACGCCCTGGAAGAAGGTCGCCACCAGCGAACCAACGATGAACGACTTGTCCCAGATGTGCCGTTTCGCCGGCCGGGCCTTGAAGCGGAACTCGAAGGCCACGCCGCGGAAGATCAACCCCATCAGCATCAGGATCAGCGGCAGGTACAGCGCCGAGAGCACCGCCGAATAGGCCACCGGGAAGGCGCCGAACAACGCCGCGCCGCCCAGCACCAGCCAGGTCTCGTTGCCGTCCCAGACCGGCGCCACGGTATTCATCATGACGTCACGGTCGCCCTCGTCCTGGCAGAACGGATAAAGCATGCCGATCCCCAGGTCGAAGCCGTCCATCACCACATACATCATCACGCCGAAGATGATGATGATTGCCCAGATCAGCGGAAGGTCGATGCCCATGCTCAGTTCCTCCCTGCCGGACTGTCGGTTTCATCGTCGTCGAGGCCCTCGGCGGTCGCCGACAGCGGCCGCGCCGGAGTACGTTGCTGGCCGGCGCCACCTGGGCTGGTTTCGCGCCCTTCATGGGTGATCGGGCCCTTGCGCACCAGGCGCATCATGTAGCCGATGCCCACGCCGAACAGCGAGAAGTACACCACCACGAACATCACCAGAGTGATGCTCATCTGCGTCACGCTGTGGTTGGACACCGCATCGCTGGTACGCATCAGCCCGTAGACCACCCACGGCTGGCGGCCGATTTCGGTGGTGAACCAGCCGGCGAGGATCGCGATCAGGCCGGACGGCCCCATCCACAGCACCAGCTTGAGGAAGGCGCGACTCTCGAACAGCCGCTTGCGCCAGCGCAGCCAGGCGCTCCACAGGCCGACGAAGATCATCAGCATCCCCAGGCCGGCCATGATGCGGAACGACCAGAACACGATGGTGGAATTGGGCCGGTCCGCCTTCGGGAAGTCCTTCAGCGCCGGGATCGGTTCGGTCAGGCTGTGATTCAGGATCAGGCTGCCGAGTACCGGAATCTCGATCTTGAAGCGGGTTTCCTCGCGCTCCATGTCCGGCCAGCCGAAAAGGATCAGCGGGGTCGGTTCGCCGCTGCTGTTGTCCCAGTGACCTTCCATCGCGGCGATCTTCGCCGGCTGGTGCTTCAGCGTGTTGAGGCCGTGGGCATCGCCCACCATGGCCTGGATCGGCGCGACGATCAGCGCCATCCACATCGCCATCGAGAGCATCTTGCGGATCGCCGGGTTGTCGCGGCCACGCAGCAGGTGCCAGGCCGCCGAAGCGCCAACGAAGAAGGCGGTGGCAACGAACGAGGCAATTGCCATGTGCAGCAGGCGATAGGGGAAGGACGGGTTGAAGATGATCGCCACCCAGTCCACCGGCACCACCACGCCATTGACGATTTCGTGGCCCTGCGGGGTCTGCATCCAGCTGTTGGAAGCGAGGATCCAGAAGGTCGAGATCAGCGTGCCGATGGCCACCATCACCGTGGCGAAGAAGTGCAGGCCGGGGCCGACGCGGTGCCAGCCAAAGAGCATGACGCCGAGGAAGCCGGCCTCGAGGAAGAAGGCGGTCAGCACTTCGTAGGTCAGCAGCGGGCCGGTGACGCTCCCGGCGAACGCCGAGAAGGCGCTCCAGTTGGTGCCGAACTGATAGGCCATGACGAGGCCGGAGACCACGCCCATGCCGAAGTTGACGGCGAATATCTTCGACCAGAAGTGATAGAGGTCGCGGTAGACCTCCTCATGGGTCTTCAGCCACAGCCCTTCGAGCACTGCCAGATAGCTGGCGAGGCCGATGGTGATGGCAGGGAAGATGATGTGGAAGGACACGGTAAAGGCGAACTGGATCCGGGCCAGGTCGAGCGCCTCTAATCCGAACATGACGATTCCTCTTCAGGCTGACGCCCACCCCACGGAAGGGTCAGGCACCGTACCTTGCGCATGCGCAGGGCGTTCTTGCGTGATGTCTGTGTTGCTTGATGGATCTTTTTCGAGCCACCGATCTCCTGTCGGTTCGGGTTTCTTTCGCTGCTCAATCAGAATGGACCGCCATCCGCATTGACGCCGCTCAAGAAAACGACTCGATCTTACGCGTGCCTGCAGCGCGGGCTGGAGTGGTGGGTTGCCGCGCGACGGGGTGTCGCGCGACAGGTTGTCTCAGCTCGCCGACGCCGCTCTTTATGAACAAAATCGAATATGAAAATGAAAAATTAATATTTTATTGGAATAAAAAAGCCGGGTAACTTCCGCTTCAACCGCTGCCAAGTGAGCTGCGGAACTAGAATCCACCGCCCGTACGAAGGCCCCATCCCGGCCGGCCCGGACGCCAGCGGTCATCTGCCCCACAAGGACATCGCAATGAAAAAGCTGCTGCTTCTGACCGCCCTCGCCGCTGCCTTCAGCACTTCCGCCTTCGCCAACGAGAAGCTGGTCGTTGCCGCCACGCCGATCCCCCACGCCGAGATCCTCGAACTGATCAAGCCGACCCTGGCCAAGGAAGGCGTGGACCTGGAGATCAAGGTCTTCACCGACTACGTGCAGCCCAACGTGCAGGTCGCCGAGAAGCGCCTGGACGCCAACTACTTCCAGACCAAGCCGTACCTGGACAACTTCAACAAGGGCAAGGGCACCAACCTGGTCACCGTGACCGGCGTGCACGTCGAGCCCTTCGGCGGCTACTCGAAGAAGTACAAGTCCATCGACGAACTGCCGGACGGCGCCACCGTCGCCATCCCCAACGAAGGCAGCAACAGCGGCCGTGCCCTGCTCCTGCTGCAGAAGGCCGGCGTGATCAAGCTCAAGGACCCGAGCAACGCCCTGGCCACCCCGCGGGACATTGCCGAGAACCCCAAGCACCTGAAATTCAAGGAGCTGGAATCGGCCCTGCTGCCGCGCGTGCTGGACCAGGTCGACCTGGACCTGATCAACACCAACTACGCGCTGGAAGCCAAGCTCAACCCGGTCAAGGACGCGCTGATCCTCGAAGACCGCAACTCGCCCTACGTGAACTACCTGGTGGCGCGCCCGGACAACAAGGACAGCGATGCGCTGAAGAAGCTTTCCGCCGCCCTGACCAGCCCGGAAGTCAAAGCCTTCATCGAGAAGAAGTACAACGGCGCCGTGGTGCCCGCCTTCTGATCCGTCGCCCGGCCATCCGCCGGGCGCAACGACTCCCACGCTGGGCGCGCCCTTGGCGCACCCGCTTCAACGCCGGTGGGCAGGTTCCACCGGCGTTTTTCTTTCCCAAGGACTTGCCATGAGCGACCACGCCAAAGGCCCTTCCACCCGCGCTGTACACAGCGGCCACGACGCCGACCGGCGCATGGTCACCCGTGCCAAGAGCCAGCCGATCTACCAGAGCTCGGTGTTCGTCTACGACTCCCTGGAGCAGGTCGACGACTTTCTCGCCGGCAACCCCGACAACTACATGTACACGCGCATCGGCAACCCCAACCACAGCGCCGTGGAGGAATTGCTGCGCGATCTGGAAGGCGGCGAGGACGCACTGTTCTCCGCCTCCGGCATGGCGGCCATTTCCGCCGCGCTACTGGGCGTGCTGGGTGCTGGCGACCACCTGATCGCCAGCCGCGAGCTGTACGGCACCACCCAGAGCCTGATCGAGAAGGAGCTGACACGCTTCGGCATCGCCTCCACCCTGCTCGACCTCAACGACCTGGCCGCGGTGAAAGCGGCGATCACCCCGACCACGAAACTGATCTACACCGAGACCGCCTCCAACCCGCTGGTGCGCGTGAGCAACGTCCCGGCGCTGGCCGATCTCGCCCACCGCCACGGCCTCAAGCTGCTGGTGGACAATACCTTCCTCTCGCCGGTGCTCTACCAGCCGCTGCGCGATGGCGCCGACCTGGTGGTCCACAGCACGACCAAGTACTTGAACGGCCACAGCGACGCCATGGGCGGCGCACTGGTCGGCGACGCCCAGTGGATCGCCGCCGCGAGGCGTTTCCAGATCAATGCCGGCGGCAGCGCCAGCCCCTTCGAGAGCTGGCTGAACTTCCGCGGCGCGAAGACCCTCGCACTGCGCATGCGCGCCCACTCGCAGAACGCCCAGGCACTGGCCGAAGCCCTGGAGGCGCACCCGCAGGTGGAGCGCGTCTACTACCCCGGCCTGCCCTCGCACCCGGACCACGAACTGGCGCAGCGCCTGTTCCGCAAAGGCCACTCGGGCATGCTCAGCTTCACCCTGAAGGGCGGCCTGGACCAGGTCGACGCGCTGATCGGCGCGCTGCAACTGGCCGCCTTCGCCCCGTCGCTGGCCGGTGTCGCCAGCAGCATTACCCACCCCGGCAAGACCTCGCATCGTGCGCTGTCCGCCGAGGCCCTGACCGCGCTGGACATCCACGACGGCACCATCCGTGTCTCGGTGGGCATCGAGGACAGCGAGGACATCGTCAGTGACTTCCTGCAGGCGCTGGACGCGCTGTAAGAGCAGAAGGAGATTTTCCATGAACGCACCCCACGCGCCGCTACCGCTGCTGACCTTCCCCGACGCCGACAAGAGCCCGCTGAGCATCCGCGCCAAGGCGCTGGTGTTCTTCGACCCGCGCTCCCATGAAGTGCGCGACGAGGTGGAGCGCCTGGCGCCGCTGCCGCAACCGGTGCTGATCCATGGCGAGACCGGCACCGGCAAGGAGCTGCTGGCCCGTCACATCCACCGCGCCAGCGAGCGCCCCGGCCTGTTCGTCGCGGTGAGCTGCAGCGCGCTGAGCCGCAACTACGCCGACGCCGAACTGTTCGGCTACGCGCCGGGCGCACACAACGGCCCGGTGGGCAGCCGCGCCGGCTGGTTCGGCTCGGCCAATGGCGGCACCCTCTATCTCGACGAGATCGCCGACCTGCCGCTGTCGCTGCAACAGAAGCTGCTGCGCGTGCTGCAGGAACGTGAAGTGCTGCGCGTCGGCGCACGCGAGCCGGTACCGGTGGACGTGCGTCTGGTCGCCGCCACCAGCATCGATCTGGGGCAGGCGGTGAAGGCGGGGAAATTCCTCGAAGGACTGCAGCAATACCTGCACGACGGCAACCTCACGCTGCCACCGCTGCGCGAGCGCATCGGCGATATCCAGCCGCTGGCCGAGTACTTCCTCGGCGTACACGCGCAACGCCTGGAACTGCCGGTGCCACAGATCGCCAGCGACACCCAGCGCGCGCTGGAAAGCTATTCGTGGCCGGGCAATATCCGCGAGCTGGAAAACGTCATCCACTTCGCCTTGCTGGTCAGCCCGGACGAAGAGATTCGCCCGGAGCACCTGAATTTTTCAGGCGGCGTAGCGGGGACAGGCGGGAAAACGGAAGTGAACGATGAGGCGCTGGAGCGTCTGGTGCGCCAGCCCGGCGTCGAGGCGCAGTTGCGTGCGCTGCTGCAACGCCTGGAGCACGAGCGCGGCTGATGCAGCGCTGTAGTCGCCAGCGCGACCCGAAGGGCCGCGCACGGGCGACAGGGCAGTCTTACTTGGTGGCGGTGTTGGAGTGCGCAACCACCGGAGTGCACGACGGGTTGGTCAGCTTGGCCGGATCGGTCAGCAGGCCCGGCATCATGCGCGAGGTGCAGTTGAACACGCGACCTTTGGTGGTGGTGGCGACGTAGGAGAGTTCCTGGCCACCCAGGGCGTCCGGCTGGCCGGCTTTGACGTCGCTGACGACCAGCTCGTCGGAGGAAGCCAGACCGATCATCTGGGCGGTGGCGGCCTGCAGCGGAACGATGGCCTGGTTGGTGGTCATGGTCTGGCAGCCAGCCAGCGAAGCGAAGAGTGCAGTGGCAAGGGCGATGCGTTTGAAGTCCATCTCGAGATGCTCCCTGTTGGTGGTTTTTTGTCCTGCCGGGGGAGACTAACGGAATCAACAAGTCAATCGCCATAGCCGATTCACAAGTTTTTCACGAAAAACTGCACACTCGTTCAAGCTTCCGGAATTGAAGCCGCTCTATTTCGGCGATTGTGCTACGGGAATACCTGTTTCTCGCCGCTGACAGCCGTTTATCGCGTCAAAGCCAGAGCCTGCGCTGAACCGTTTCACCTTTGGCGACGAATGGTCGCAGTGAAAGGCCGTGCCGACTTGCAGGTCGGCAGGAGGGAATCCTGAGCAGGAAGTCAAAATCAGGACTATTACCCACAAACATCGAACAAAGCAGCTCCATCGACCACATCAATACCGCCCATCAAGACCATTCACTTCTTTTTGTCACAATGTTCAGGGAAAATGGCTATCAGGCAGTCGGGACCCATTTTCCCCGGCGCCATTGGAGATCATCGTGACTTTCGCCGCTCTTGCTAACTTTTTCGCCGCCACCGCTTTCCTGACCGCGCCAGTCAAGGCCGATCCGGAACGCCGTGAGATTCGTGAGGCAAGAAAGAACCGCCGCAAGTAAGCAGTACCCGCTCCGCTCGGCCCTTTTGAAAGGGCCGGCGGCGGGACCATCGGTCCCGCCGATTGGCTTTCCAGGGCCTTCCCGTGTTTTCATTGAATGCTTGTTCAAGGAAAAATCCGAGGGACCCCGCCCGTTTTGTCCGCTGCACAATCGCCCCCGTCCGTAACACCCCCATCCTCCATGCGCATGAACCCACCGGTCTTCTACGGTGCGGCCGCGCTGATCCTTCTCTTCGCCCTGATCGTCATCAGCCAGCCCCAACGGGCCGGTGAATGGCTGCTCGCCGCACAGTCCTGGGCCGCCGATACCGTCGGCTGGTACTACCTGCTGGCGATGACGCTGTACCTGATCTTCGTGGTGGTCACCGCGCTTTCCGGCTACGGAAAGATCAAGCTCGGTGCCGACCACGACGAGCCGGAATTCAGCTACCTGTCCTGGGCCGGCATGCTCTTCGCCGCCGGCATCAGCATCACCCTGTTCTTCTTCTGCGTCTCCGAGCCGCTGACCCACTTCGCCCAGCCACCACAAGGCGAAGCCGGCACGCCGGAAGCGGCGCGGCAGGCGATGCAGCTGCTGTTCCTGCACTGGGGCCTGCACGGCTGGGGCGTGTTCGCCCTGGTGGCGATGGCCCTGGCGTACTTCGCCTACCGGCACAACCTGCCGCTGGCGCTGCGCTCGGCGCTCTACCCGCTGATCGGCAAGCGCATTAACGGCCCCATCGGCTACACCGTGGACTGCTTCGGCATCATCGCCACGGTGTTCGGCCTGGGCGCGGACATGGGCTTCGGCGTGCTGCAACTCAACGCCGGGCTGGACTTCCTGTTCGGCATCGCCCACAGCCATCCGGTGCAGATGACGTTGATCGCGCTGATGATGGGTGCGGCGATCCTGGTCGCCGTCTCAGGCGTGGACAAGGGCATCCGCCTGCTGTCTGACATCAACATGCTGCTGGCCTGCGCGCTGCTGCTCTTCGTGCTGTTCGCCGGCCCCACCCAGCACCTGCTCAACACCCTGGTGCAGAACATCGGCGACTACCTCGGCAGCCTGCCGACCAAGAGCTTCGACCTCTACGCCTACGGCAAGGACGGCAGCGACTGGCTGGGTGGCTGGACGGTGTTCTACTGGGCCTGGTGGATCGCCTGGGCGCCCTTCGTCGGGCTGTTCATCGCGCGCATCTCGCGCGGGCGGACGATCCGCGAGTTCGTCTTCGGCGTGCTGTTCATCCCGCTGGGATTCACCCTGGCGTGGATGTCGATCTTCGGCAACAGCGCGCTGGATCAGGTACTCAACCATGGCTTCAGCGAGCTTGGCCGAGTCGCCATTTCCGATCCGTCCATGGCGCTGTACCAGATGCTGCAGAACTACCCCGCGAGCCGTGTAGTGATCGCGGTGACGGTGCTGGTCAGCTTCGTCTTCTTCGTCACCTCGGCGGATTCCGGCACCGTGGTGCTCTCCACCCTCTCCGCCCACGGCGGCAGCGCCGACGACGATGGGCCGAAGTGGCTGCGGGTGTTCTGGGGCGTAGCCACGGCGCTGGTCACCGGCGGCCTGCTGTTCGCCGGCAGCATCGATGCGCTGAAGTCCGCAGTGGTGCTGACCTCACTGCCCTTCTCGCTGATCCTGCTGCTGATGATGTGGGGCCTGCACAAGGCGTTCTACCTCGAATCCCAGCGCCAGCGCGCGCGCACCCACTCCCTGGCGCCGCCGCCCTCGGCCAAGCCCGGCGGCTGGAAACGACGCATCTCCCAGGCGGTGCACTTCCCCACGCGGGACGAGGTGTACCGCTTCATGGTCGATGTGGTCAGCCCGGCGATTGCCGAGGTGTCCCAGGTATTCCGCGAAAAGGGCCTACAGGTGGAGTCCGACCTCGACCTGGGCAACCTGGAGCTGGTCCTGGAAATCGGCCACGGCGAGCAGCACACGTTCCTCTACCAGGTCTCGATGCGCGGCTACTTCACCCCGTCCTTCGCCCGCGCCGGCATGGGCGGCCTGCACCTGAAGAACCGCCGCTACTTCCGCGCCGAGGTGCACCTCTCCGAAGGCAGCCAGGACTACGACCTGATGGGCTACAGCAAGGAGCAGATCATCAACGACATGCTCGACCAGTACGAACGGCACCTGCAGTTCCTGCATCTGGTGCGCTAGGTTCGGACTTGCGCATGCCCTTGCAGGAGCGAGCTTGCTCGCGAACGGATTCACCGGCAGCGCCAGTGTTGGGCGGTTCGCGAGCAAGCTCGCTCCTACATACAGACTGCGTATCTCTCGGTATGAGGAGCAGATAATGAAAAAGGCGCCCGAAGGCGCCTTTTTCACGTCATGGCGAAGGATCAGCCGCGGGTGCCGCTCAGTACCTTGCGGTAGAACAGCACGCAGATCGCCACGAAGACCACCAGGCCCAGCCACTGCGCGGTGTCCTCGAAACTCCCTCCGACCAGGGCCAGGGGCGCGGCAGAACCGGTGGCGCCGATGATGCCGGCCAGCAGGATACCCATCAGGCTCTCGCCGACGATCAGGCCCGAAGCCAGCAGCACGCCACGGCGCTTGGGCTCGTCGGAGTACTTCTCCACGTCCTTGCCGGCGGCTGCCGCGCGCTTGGCCAGCGCGGTTTCCAGCAGCCAGCCGATCACCGCGCCGACCACCAAAGTCATCCCGATGGTGGGCGGCAGGTAGATGCCCAGGCCGACGGCGAGCACCGGCAGGCTGGCCTTGCCGGTGCGGCGCAGCAGTACGTCCACCAGGATCAGCGCGATGCCTAGCGCCACGCCGATGAGGATCATGTTCCAGTTCAGCGCGTTGTGGAAAATCCCGCTGGCAATGGCCGTCATCAGCGTCGCCTGCGGCGCAGCCAGCGCGGCGTTGGGGTCCATTGACTCGCGCGGCAGTGCGCCGGTGAAGCCATAGGCGTTGTACAAGAGCTCCAGTACCGGCGGGATCACCAGCGCACCGACCAGGCAGCCGACGATCAGCGCCACCTGCTGGCGCCACGGCGTGGCGCCCACCAGGTAGCCAGTTTTCAGATCCTGCAGGTTGTCGTTGGAAATCGCCGCGATGGCGATCACCACCGAGGTGGTGAACAGCGCCAGGGCAATGGCAAGTTTGCCGCCCTGCTGGTCGAGGAAGCCGTCCTCCAGCGAACCGACGCCCAGGATCAGCAGCGACACCAGAATCACCGCGATGATGCCGATGCCGGAAATCGGGCTGCTCGACGAGCCGACCAGGCCGGCCATGTAGCCACAGGCGGCGGCGATCAGGAAGCCGAAGAAGAAGGCGAAGATCACGCAGACCGCCACCAGTCCCCAGAAGCCGACGCCCTTCAGGTCCGGCGCCGCGTCACTGAGGAAGTAGGAGAAGACCACGAACAGCGCCACCAGCAGGAAGCCGGCGATGGCGACTATCCATTTCGCGGACAGATCCTGCTCGGTGCGCAGGTCGCTGACTTCACCACGGCCGCGCACGGCACTGAGCGACGACCAGACGCCCTGCACCATGGGTTTGAACAGCGTCGCCAGGGTCCACAGCGCGGCGATGCCGATGGTGCCGGCGCCGAGGAAGCGCACCTGGCTGCTCCACAGTTTGGTGGCCAGTTCCGGCAGAGTTTGCCCCGCCGCCAGCACGCTGTTCACCGAGAGCAGCGGCACCGCCACGCCCCAGGCGATGACCACGCCGATCAGGATGGCGATGCCGGCGGTGATGCCCATCAGGTAGCCGGCGCCAACCAGCGCCAGGGAGAAGCCGGTGGACAGGCGGAACGCCGCCTGCCCGGCCGTGATCCAGAAGCTGAAGCCCTCGGCGAGCACCTTGAAGCCGCTGCTGAGAAGGCTGAACGCAGCGGCGACCACACCACCGGCGAGGATGTCACGCAGGCCCGGGCCGCCGGCTTTCGCCGGCTTGCCGGCCTTCTCCTCTTCCTCGTCCTGGCTGCCGACACGGAGGATTTCCGCCGCCGCCACGCCCTCGGGGTACGGCAGGCTGCTCTGCACCACCATGACCCGGCGCAGCGGAATGGTGTAGAGCACGCCGAGGATGCCGCCGATGGAGCAGATGGCCGCCGTCTGCCAGAACGGGAAGCCGCTCCAGTAGCCGATCATCAAGAGGCCCGGAAGGATGAAGATGATCGAGGACAGGGTGCCGGCCGCCGAGGCCTGGGTCTGCACCATGTTGTTCTCGAGGATGTTGGAGCCGGAGAAGTAGCGCAGCACGGCCATGGAAATGACTGCCGCGGGAATCGACGAGGCGAAGGTCAGGCCGACCTTGAGGCCGAGGTAGACGTTGGAAGCGGTGAACACCACGGTGATCAGCGCGCCGAGGATCAGGCCGCGAACCGTCAGCTCGGCGAGGTTGGACTCGTCGGGAATCCGTTCTTGCATGTAGGCAGTCTCTTCATAAAGCGGAACTGCCAAAGCGTAGGACAGTGCGCCAGCCGCCGCGACCCAGAATGGCGACGAATGCGGTCTGCCGTGCGGCTTTGTTGCCTTAAGTCACGGGGATGACGGTAATTTCCGAGTCGCCGCGCCGTCTGTAGGAGCGAGCTTGCTCGCGAACGGATTCCCGGATGACTCCGGAGTTATTCGGTTCGCGAGCAAGCTCGCTCCTGCAAATCAAACCGCCAATTCCGAGTGGCGAACTCAGAACGGTTTGTCTCCCAGAATGGTCGCCCGGTGCATCACGCGCCGCTGCGGGCGGTAGTCGTCCACCGCGTAGTGCTGGGTCACGCGGTTGTCCCAGAAGGCCACGTCGTTTTCCTTCCAGCGCCAGCGCACGGTGAACTCCGGACGCGCGAAGTGGGCGAACAGCAGGTCGAGGATGGCGCGGCTTTCCGCCGGCTCCAGCTCGTTGATGCGGGTGGTGAAGCCGTCGCTGACGAACAGCGCCTTGCGCCCGGTGACCGGGTGCGTACGGATCACTGGGTGGCTGCGCGGCGGGTTCTTCCTGCGAGCCTCCTCCAGGCGCGCGAGGTCCGCGTCGGTGGCGCCGAAGCGTTCCTGCGGGAAGGACTTGCTGATGTCGTGGGTCGCGGTAAGGCCATCGAGCAGTTGCTGGAGCGGTTTCGACAGCGCCTCGAACGCCGCGATGCCGCTGGCCCACAGGGTATCGCCACCGTAGGGCGGCAGCTGTTTGGCGGCGAGCACGGCGCCCAGGGCCGGGGTCTCCAGGAAGGTCACGTCGGTGTGCCAGATGGCGTTGTCGCGCACGTCGGTGACGGCGGTATCGAGGACGATGACTTCGCGCTGCTCCGGCGAGCTGGGGTAGATCGGGTGGATGTGCAGGTCACCGAAGCGCGCGGCGAAGTTCGCCTGCTGGCTCGGCGTCAGCGGTTGGTCGCGGAAGAACAGCACGTGGTGATCGAGCAGGGCCTGCTCGATCTGGCGCTGCGCCGCGTCGTCCAGCGGATCGGCCAGGCGCACGCCAGAAACGACGGCGCCCAGGGCCGGGCTGATGGGTTCGATGGTCAGGGTGGTCATGTTCGTGTTCTCTCGTGAGGTTCACGGGGTGGGCGGCTTGGCTTGCCCTCTCCCCAGCCCTCTCCCTGAAGGAAAAGGGAGCCGTTCGGCGTGTTCAGATATTCCGGAGCAGTCCTGCATTCGCAGTACCTTTCCGGGTAGCAGAGGCACTCACCTCCGCTCAGGACCAGTCCCCTCTCCCGCTCGCGGGAGAGGGTTAGGGAGAGGGGCCTTCAACTCTCGGCCTCATCACTCCCAGGAAGCGAAACGCTTCTGCAGCCAGCGCAGCCCAAGCTCGAAGCTCAGCGCGATGGCGGCGATCAGCAGGATGCCCAGCACCACCACATCGGTGGCGAGGAACTGCGCGGCGGACTGCACCATGAAGCCCAGGCCGCGGTTGGCGGCGATCAGTTCGGCGGCGACCAGGGTCGACCAGCCCACGCCCAGGGCGATGCGCAGGCCCGTCAGGACTTCCGGCAGCGCGCTGGGCAGGATGACGTGACGCACCACCTGCAGGCGGCTCGCGCCCAGGCAGCGCACGGCCTGGATGCGCGACTTGTCCACACGGCGCACACCGGCGGCGGTGGCGATCAGCAGCGGCGCGAACAGGGCGAGGTAGATCAGCAGCACCTTGGACAGCTCGCCGATGCCGAACCAGATGACAATCAACGGCAGGTACGCCAGCGGCGGCACCGGGCGATAGAACTCCACCAGCGGATCGAACGCCGCGCTGACCAGCGGATTGAGGCCCATCAGGATGCCCAGCGGAATCGCCGTGAGCACCGCCGCGCCCAGCGCCAGCAGCACACGCATCAGGCTGGTGCCGACGTGTTGCCACAGCGAGGCGTCGACGTAACCTTCGGCCAGCACGCGCTGGAAGGCCTCCACCAGTTGCTCCGGGGCCGGCAGGAACAGGGTGTCGACCCAGCCCAGGTGCGTGGCCAGCCACCACAGCACGAAGACGCCGACGATGCTGCCGGCGGCGGCCCAGCGGCGGTAATCACCCGGTACGCTGCGGGCTTTCGGCGCGGCGGCGGGGAGTTTGGCGGCGAGGGTTTCAGTGGGCATGCTCGGCCTCCGGTTCTTCGAGGAACTCATCGAGAAGCAGTTGGCGCAGACGCGCGAACTCCGGGTCGGACTTGATGCTGCGCACCGGCTCGCCGGCGGCGTAGCGGCGGGCGAAGTCCAGCGACAGGCGCTTGACGATGCGCGCCGGTGGCCCGTCCATCACCACCAGGTCAGTGGCGAGGAACAGCGCTTCGTCGACGCTGTGGGTAATCAGGAACAGGCCCTTGCCGGTCTTGCGCCACAGGTCGAGGGTCAGCACTTGCATGCGTTCGCGGGTCAGCGCATCGAGCGCGCCGAAGGGTTCGTCGAGCAGCAGGAAATCCGGTTCCACCGCCAGTGCGCGGGCGAGGCCCAGGCGCTGCCGCTGGCCGCCGGAAAGTTGCGAGATGCGGTAGTCCGCGTGCTCGCCCAGGCCCACCAGCTTCAGTACTTCGTGGGCACGGGCATTGCGCTCGGCAGCGCCCACGCCGCGAATGCGCAGGCCCAGGGCCACGTTGTCCAGGGCGTTGAGCCAGGGCATCAGGGCGTCATCCTGGAACACCACGCCGCGTTCCCCGCCAGGGCCTTCGAGGGTCCGGCCATCGATCTGCACGCGGCCGCTGTCCGGCGCCTGGAAGCCTGCCAGCACGTTGAGCAGGCTGGACTTGCCGCAGCCGGACGGGCCGAGCACCACCAGGGATTCGCCCTTGGCCAGGCTGAGAGTGAGGTCCTGCAACACGACGCGCTCGCGTCCGCGCTGCTGGAAAGTGAGGCTGACCGCCTCGGCCGTCAGACGGCTCATGTTCTGCCCTCCGTAGGGTGAGAAAGGGGATGGTTCGGTGCGGCGATTGCCCTCTCCCTAACCCTCTCCCTGAAGGGAGAGGGGACCGTTCGGCACAGGTTGAAACCTCAGCGTCAGCCGGCACGGACAGCTCCCTCTCCCTTAAGGGAGAGGGCGGGGGAGAGGGTGCCCCGCGAAAAAATTGCAGGCCCGAGCTTCAAAGCGAACCTAGGTTCGCGAGCAAGCTCGCTCCTACGAAGAGCCGGAGCTCAGCGCTGCCCGACCTGCACGCTCTCCGCCTGGCGCACGTATTCCGCGCTGACGTAGGGCGAGTAGTCCTTGAGTACCGAAGGCACGCGCTTCTGCTCTTTCAGGAAGGCAGCGGTACCGGCGATGTCCTTGGCGGTGCCGCCGCCCAGCAGCGCGGACGACAGCTGCGCCTGGGATTCGGGGAAGGCCGAACCGGCCAGCAGCTCGGGCACGTCCTTCGGATCGGCGCCGGTCAGCTTGGCGATCTTCTTCACCTGCTCGGAATCGGCGGTCCACTCGGCCTTGTGGGCGTTGTAGTCGGCGAAGGAATCCAGGCTGACCTTGGCGAACTTGGCGATGATTTCCGGGTGCTTCTCGGCGAAGTCCTTGCGAGCGACCCAGACCTCGAAGGTCGGCGCGCCCCACTGGCCGACTTCGGCGGCGTCGGTCAGCACCTTGCCGGACTTCTTGATCTCGCCCAGGGCGGGCGACCAGACGAAGGCGCCATCGATGTCGCCACGGCGCCAGGCGGCGGCGATCTCGGTGGGGTTGAGGTTGACGATCTTCACCTTGGTGGGGTCGATCTTCCAGTGCTTGAGCGCGCCCAGCAGACTGTAGTGCGAGGTCGACACGAAAGGCGTGGCGATGGTCTTGCCGACCAGATCCTCGGGCTTCTCGATCTTGCTGCCGTTGCGCACCACCAGGGCCTCCGCGGCGTTGATCTGCGCGGAGACGATGAAGGCGACGATCGGCAGGCCACGGGAAGTGGCGGCGGCCAACGGGCTGGAGCCGAGGTTGCCCAGTTGTACATCACCCGAGGCGATGGCGGCGACCACTTCCGGGCCGCTGTTGAAGCGGCGCCAGTCGAGCTTCTCACCGATGACTTTCTCGTAGGTACCGTCGGCCTGGGGCACCTTGGTCGGGTCGATGCCGGTCTGGTAGCCGAGGGTGATGTCGGCCTGGGCGGCGCCAGCGACGCCGACCAGGGCAAGCGCGGCCAGCAGGCGGCGCGGGGCACTGATGTGTTTCATGTGGAGCTCCTGGAAATGCGTACAAAGGCGGCCGGCCGGGCCGTGACGGGCCGCTCGGGAGAGCGGCGGGAAATTGCGGATCAGTTGCTCGCCACGTCCGGCTGCCAGACCGGCACCGCGCGGGCATCGACAGGCTTGGGCAGCAGGCCTTCGGCGTAGAAGGCGTCGGCAATGCGTTGCTGCTCGTCGAGGCCGTCCTTGCGCACCGGCTGCACGTCATAGCTGCGGCGGGCATTGGCCTGTTCGACGGTGGCGACATCGAGGTTGCCCCACAGCGGGCCGAGCACCTTGGCGGCGTCGGCGGGGTGCTCTTTCACCCAGCGGCCGGTCTTCTGCAGTTCGGCGAAGACCTGCTTGAGCACTTCCGGGTGGGCCTTGGCGTACTCGGTGGACGCCAGGTAGTAGCGCTGGTAGCTGGCCAGGCCCTTGCCATCGACCAGCACGCGGGCGTTCTGCTGGCGCTGGGCGCTGGCCACGTACGGGTCCCAGGTCACCCAGGCATCGACCTTGTGGTTTTCGAAGGCGGCACGGCCATCGGCGGGAGTGAGGTACGCCGGCTGGATGTCGGAGAACTTCAGCCCAGCCTTCTGCAGGGCGGCGATCAGCAGGTAGTGGCTGCCGGCGGCCTTGGTCACAGCCACGCGCTTGCCTTTGAGATCGGCCAGGGAATTGAGCGGCGAATCGTGCGGCACCAGGATCGACTGCGCGGTGGGCGACGGGGTTTCGCGGGCGAAATAGGTCAGCTGCGCGCCGGCGGCCTGGGCGAAGACGGGTACGGTATCGGCGACGTCGGCGGACAGGTCGACGTTACCCACATTCAGCGATTCGAGCAGCGGCAGGCCGCTGGGGAACTCATGCCAGGTGACCTTGATGCCCTGCTTGCCCAGTTCGCGCTCCAGGTTGCCCTGGGCTTTCACCACGGTCAGCAGCGTGGAGGACTTCTGGAAGCCGATGCGCAGGGTCTGCTCGGCCTGGGCGGACAGGGCGCCGAACAGGGCGACCGACGCGCTGAGGCCAACGGCGAAACGGCGCAGGAAATGACTGCGGGACATGGATACGGCTCCTCGGGTACGGGTTGGCCGCCCGCAGAGCGAGGCGGACCACTGGACAGGTCAGGTGGTGCTGGATGAGTCCGGTGGTCCGGTAGAGCGAAGATTACAGGTATAAAAAATCCAAAATAAATAATTTTTAGTTCTTAACTAATGCCGGACGGATTTACCCGTCGATCAGTGCGCAGCCCCCAGCAGCCGGGCCCTCAAGCCCTCTGCACGGAGACTCGACTGCGCGGCTTCACGAGCCACCGCCAGCGCCTGGATGGCCAGGTTGGAAAAATGGCTGCTGCGGCTGAAGCTCAGCCCGGCGCCAGCGGCGATGTCGTCGTCCAGCTGCGCGGCGGCCTGTTCGCTGAGCACCAGTCCCAGCCCGAGAAGCCGCAACAACTCAGAGCTCTGCGCCAGTTCCAGCCGCTCTGCCGCATGCAGTGCGAGACCGAGGGCGACGTTGGCTTCCAGCAGCAGGGCCAGGCCATCGCACAGCGAACGCCGGGGCGTGATCGCCAGCCCCGGCGGCAGGAGGATGTCTTCCGGGTGCAAGCGCAGTTCGTTGCACTGCGCACCGCCGCGCAGCACCAAGCCCGCACGCGCGCCGGGCAGCGCGGCGAGGAGGAAATCGCGGCCGGGTTCGTACCAGGCGCGCAGCACCAGCCAGTCGGCGGCTTCGACGGTGAAGGCGTCCCACTCCGCGCCATTGACGCGGAAACCACCCCGCACATGTTCGGCGGCCTGCAGCGACTGCCCGTCCCCCAGCGCGCCCCACAGCGGCTCGCGCAACAGTGTCAGGTTGAGCAGCCGCTGCACCTGCTCGCGACTGCCCAGCAGGCTGACCCGCGCCAGTTGCAGGTGATGGACGGCGAACAGCCGGGCCAGCCCGCCGTCCCGCTCGCAGAGATCGCGCAGGGTTTGCAGGATGTCCTGCCAGGGACTGGCGCTACCGCCCAGTTGAGCTGGCAGGGACAGCCGCAGCAGGCCGGACTCGCGCAGTGCGCGAGCCCAGGTTCCGGCCGTGCTGGGAACAGGCGGTGCGACCGGCCGGGTCGCAGCCAGCCGGAATGGAACAACGCTCATGGACACCTCTGGATAGACACGAGGATCAGTGGCCTGGGCGTTGGGCGCGCGGGTGGACTGAAGCGGAAACGGAGCCTGGAACTACCCCGTTACGCCGTCGGACAGAGCCGGCGGCCGGGGCGGCACTTAGAACCATATCCAAGCACCGCCGCAAGGTTAAATAACCTTTTTGCCTTAGCTGAGAACCCGCCACTCAGTGGAATGAGGTGGTGAAGGAGGTATCGATCACGCTGGAGGTATCGAAAGCCTTGGGCAGCGCGCCGGTTTGCAGGAGGAAGTCGGCGGTGCCCTGGTAATCGGCGGCGGCCTGTTTATCCACCGGGCCCACGCTCATGGCGGCCTGGCCGATCCAGTGGCGCGACACGGACTGGTCGAGGTTGGCCTTTTTCGCCCAGATGTCGGCGTACTGCTCCTTGTGCGCCTCGACCCAGGCGCGGGCCTTCTGCAGGCGGCCAAGGAAGTCGGCGATCTGCTCGCGCTTGGGATCGATGGAATTGGCGTTGGCAGCGATGCTCGACAGCCCCGGCATCAGGTCGCGGGCAGTGAGGATCGGGCGCGCGCCGGAGAATACGATCTGCTGCGAGATGTAGGGCTCCCACACCGGGAAGGCATCGATGCTGCCGCGTGGCAATGCGGCGGCGGCGTCGATGGGCATCAGCTTGACGAACTCCACGTAGTCGCTGGGCAAGCCGGCCTTCTCCAGCGCACGCAGGGTCAATTGCTGGCTCCAGGCGCCGGGCCAGTAGGCGACCTTCTTGCCCTTGAGGTCGGCGATAGTCTTCACCGGCGAATCCTTGGGCACCAGCAGGGCAATGGTGTCCGGGTTCTGCCGGGAGATGCCGATCAGCTTCACCGGCGCGCCCTTGGCGGCGAGGAAGATGAAGCCGGAGTCGCCGAGGAAGCCCAGGTCCAGCGCGCCGGCCTGCAAGCCTTCGGCCACCGGCGCGGCGGACTGGAAGTGCTTCCAGTCGACGGTGTAGGGCGCGCCTTCAAGCGCGCCGGACGCTTCCATCGATGCGCGCACGTTGTAGTAGTTCTGGTCGCCCACCCGCAGGGTCGGCAGGTCGGCAGCCTGGGCCAGCGGCGCGCCCAGGACGAGCGCGGCGAACGTGGCGCGCAGGCGTTGCTTCAGGTTCATCGAAAAGCTCCTCAGCCGACGCGCCGCAGTTGCGGCAGGCGGGCGATATGGTCATGGATGGCGGGAATCAGGCCCTGGCCGTAGCGCACGGCATCGCCGAGCGGGTCGAAGCCACGGATCAGGAAAGTGGAAACGCCCAGGCGGTAGTACTCGCCCAGCGCGGCGGCGACCTGCTCGGGCGTACCGACCAGCGCGGTGGAGTTCCAGCGCGCACCGGTAAGCCGGGCCACGCCGGTCCACAGGCGTGTGTCGAGCACCTCGCCCTGCTGCGCTGCGGCCAGCAGGCGCTGGGAACCGACGTTCTCCGGCTGGTGGTCATTGAGCGGCAGGCCCAGGCGGGTACGGTTCTCCCGCACCTGTTCTAGCACTTCGGCGGCGCGCTTCCAGGCGGCTTCCTCGGTATCGGCGACGATGGGGCGGAAGGACACCGAGAAGCGTGGATCACGCCCCTGCGCATGCGCAGCAGCACGCACGCGACGAATATGGCCGTCGACGGCGGCCAGCGGCTCGCCCCAGAGCATGTAGGTGTCCGCGTGCTTCGCCGCGACGTCGATGGCGGCATCCGAGGAGCCGCTGAAGTAGATCGGGATGTGCGGTTTCTGCTGCGGACGCACGGCAGGCGAGGCACCCTGGAAGCGGTAGAACTCGCCATCGAAGTCCACCGGGCCTTCAGCGGTCCAGATGTCGCGCAGCGCTTGCAGGTATTCGTCGGCACGGGCGTAGCGGCGGTCGTGCTCGAGGTAGTCGCCGTCGCGGGCGAGGTCTTCGTCGTTGCCGCCGCTGACCACGTTGAGGGCCAGGCGGCCATCGCTGAACTGATCGAGGGTGGCAAGTTGCCGGGCAGCCAGAGGCGGCGCGATCACACCGGGTCGATAGGCCAGCAGGATGCCCAGCCGACGGGTAGCGGCGGCGACGAAGGAGCTGACCACTGCCCCCTCGGCGGCATTGCTGAAGTAACCCACCAGTACGCGGTCGAAACCAGCGTCCTCATGGGCCTGGGCGAAGCGCCGGACGAATCCGGCATCCACCGCTTCCCCCAGCGGCTGGTCCACCTCGGAACTCGGGGTGGCGGTGATCATGCCGAGAATTTCCACGCTCACTGTGTTGCCCTCGCCTGGGCCGCTGCATAAGGTCGGCGGCTTTCGTTATAAGAAAAACGTCGGTGTAGACGTTGTTCTTAGAAGCTATAGGCAAGCACTTCATGATGGAAATTCATTTTTGTCATATCCTAATATGCTTATTACGCATATTCAGACGCAATCAAGTTGCAGAGTGGGATTTTCTGCGCTTCTACAAGGACAACAGGTGCGGCGAATCAGGATCGTAGGGCGCATAACGCGCCAGCGTTATCCGCCGCGAGGTACATCGGCGGATAACCCGTTCCGGGTTATCCGCCCTCCGAGAGAGACGTGGCGTCGAGGGGTTCGCGAGCAAGCTCGCTCCTACAAGGTGGAAGTGGGTGCAGCGAAGTCAGCTCGTCGCGATATCGAGACCTTCGGCCACGGCCTGGCCGAACAGCCGCGCCGGCGTTTCGAGGTTACCGAGCAAACGCGGACGTACCAGCCACAGCTGGATCAACGGCTGGAAGTCCTCCAGCTCCAAGACCCGCAACTGATCGCGGTAGCGACTGCGCGCGAGGGCCGGCGCCGGCACGAGGCCCAGCCCGCGCCCTTCGGCCACCAGGCCGAGCTGCAGCTCGCTGCCGAAGGTTTCCAGGTTCAATTGCAGCGCCAGTCCCTGGTCCGCCAAGGCACGTTGCAGACCAGCACGGAAGCCGCAGCCGTCGGGGTTGAGCACCCAGCCGCGCTGGTAGCAATCGAGCAGGCGACGGGCCCGCACGTCACAGTCTTTCGACACGACCACGCAGAGTTCGACACGACCCAGCGGCGTCGCACCAAAGTCGTCGGGGAACACCTTGCTCGGCGGGAACAGCACCACAGCCGCGTCCAGCTCGGCATTCTCCAGCCGAGCCAGCAGATGGCTGCCCCAACCGCTGCTGACCTGCGCGCGCAGCTCCGGGTATTCACCGGCCAGCCGCTGCAGGGCCTCAAGCAAAACCACCTCGCCGATGCTCTGCGGCACGCCCAGGCGCAACACGCCGCTGGGCGCGCTGTCGCTGGCCACCAGCTCACGCAGGCCGTCCACCTCGCGCATCACCCGCAAGCACTGCTCGAACACGCGGCGCCCGGCGGCAGTGGGCTTGAGCGGCTTGGTGTTGCGGTCCAGCAGCTCCACCCCGAGGGATTCCTCCAGGCTCTGCACCCGCCGGGTGATGGCTGACTGGGTCAGGCCAAGGCTCTCGGCGGCCTGGCTGAGGGAGGCGTTGCGGATCACCGCGACGAAGGCATCGATGTCGTCGATCTTCATGGGGCTGGCACCAATTGCATTTCTCGCATATTAGCTTAGATTCAAAATGCATTTCAGGAATAAAAACGCGTTTGCTACCGTAGCGCCAGAACCTTCCGGAGTGAATCCCCCGCATGTCAGCTCCCCTTCGCCTCGACCGCCTGCGCCAGTTCATCGGCGATCTGGCAGCCCTGATCGACACCGCTCCCGACGAAGCCGCGCTGCTCGCCGAAGCCCGCCCGCTGCTCGCCGAACTGGTGCGCCATGACGACTGGCTGCCCGAGGACTACGCCCGCCCCGACCCGCAGCGTTACCAGCAGTACCTGCTGCACGCCGATTCGCGGCAGCGCTTCTCGGTGGTCAGCTTCGTCTGGGGCCCGGGCCAGCGCACGCCAGTGCACGACCACCGTGTCTGGGGCCTGATCGGCATGCTGCGCGGCGCCGAGTATTCGCAGCCGTTCGCCTTCGCCGCCGATGGCAACCTGCAGCCCGTGGGCGAGCCGCATCGCCTGGAGCCGGGCGAAGTGGAGGCGGTGTCACCCCGCATCGGCGACATCCACCAGGTCAGCAATGCCTTCGCCGACCAGCCCTCCATCAGCATCCACGTCTACGGCGCCAACATCGGCGCAGTGCGGCGTGCCGTCTTCAGTGCCGATGGTGAAGAGAAACCCTTCATCTCCGGCTATTCCAACAGCCAGTTGCCCAATATCTGGGACCTGTCGAAAGAGAACCCTGCATGAGCCAGATCACCCGTCGCTCCTTCCACGATATCCGCGCCGCCCTCCTCGCCCGCCAGGAGCTGGCATTGCTGGACGTGCGCGAGGAAGACCCATTCGCCCAGGAACACCCGCTGTTCGCCGCCAACGTGCCGCTGTCCAAGCTGGAGCTGGAGATCTACGCCCGCGTGCCGCGCCGTGATACGCCGGTCACCGTCTATGACGACGGCGAAGGCCTGGCGCAGATCGCCGCGCAGCGCCTGCTGGCGCTGGGCTACAGCGACGTGGCCGTGCTCGACGGCGGGCTCGCCGGCTGGCGCGAGGCCGGTGGCGAGCTGTTCAAGGACGTGAACGTGCCGAGCAAGTCGTTCGGCGAACTGGTGGAGGCCGAGCGTCACACTCCGTCGCTGGCCGCCGAGGAAGTGAAGGCGCTGCTCGATGCCCAGGCCGACGTGGTGGTGCTCGACGCCCGCCGCTTCGACGAGTACCAGACCATGAGTATCCCCAGCGGCGTCAGCGTGCCGGGCGCCGAACTGGTGCTGCGCGTTGCCGAGCTGGCACCGAACCCGGCCACCCGCGTCATCGTCAACTGCGCCGGGCGCACCCGCAGCATCATCGGCACCCAGTCGCTGGTGAACGCCGGCATTCCCAACCCGGTGTCGGCGCTGCGCAACGGCACCATCGGCTGGACCCTGGCCGGCCAGCAGCTGGAGCATGGGCAGGCCCGGCGCTTCGCCGAGGTTTCCGCCACTACTCGCGAGTCCGCCGCCCAGCGCGCCCGCGCCGTGGCTGACCGCGCGAACGTTGCGCGTATCGACCTGGCCGGCCTGCGCCAATGGCAGGCCGAAACCAAACGCACCACCTACCTGTTCGACGTGCGCACACCGGAAGAGTACGAAGCCGGCCACCTTCCGGGTTCGCGCTCGACTCCCGGCGGCCAGCTGGTGCAGGAAACCGACCACGTCGCCAGCGTGCGCGGTGCGCGTCTGGTGCTGGTGGACGACGACGGCGTACGCGCCAACATGAGCGCCTCCTGGCTGGCCCAGATGGGCTGGCAGGTGGCAGTGCTGGATGGGCTGTCTGCCGCCGACTTCAGCGAACAGGGCGCGTGGAATGCGCCGCTGCCGCCCAAGCCTCAGGCTGAGACCATCAGCCCGCAGACCCTGGCCAGCTGGTTGCGCGAACCGGGCACCGCCGTGCTCGACTTCACCGCCAGCGCCAACTACGTGAAGCGCCACATCCCCGGCGCCGCCTGGGCCCTGCGCAGCCAGCTGAAGCAGGCAGTGGCGCAGCTGGGCAATGCCGAGCGCTATGTGCTTACCTGCGGCAGCAGTCTGCTGGCGCGCTTCGCCGTGGCGGAAGTGGAAGCCCTGAGCAACAAGCCGGTGTTCCTGCTCGATGGCGGCACCGGTGCCTGGGTCGCCGCGGGCCTGCCCACCGAGGAAGGCGAAAGCCGCCTGGCGGCACCGCGCATCGATCGCTACCGCCGTCCGTACGAAGGCACCGACAACCCGCGTGAAGCCATGCAGGGCTATCTGGACTGGGAGTTCGGCCTGGTCGAGCAACTGGGCCGCGACGGCACCCACGGCTTCTTCGTGATCTGACCCGCGCCGAAAAGCACAGCGCCCGCCGACAGTCTCCTGTGGGCGGGCGCTTTGCGTTCCGGGATCAGTTCGCGGGGCCGCGGCGCCACTGCGGCAGGCCGATCAGGACCACCGCGCTGATGATCACCGCCATCGCCAGGGATTCCGCCAGGCCAATGTGCTCGCCGGCGAACACCACGCCGAGCATCACCGCCACCGCCGGATTGACGTAGGCGTAGCTGGTCGCCGCCGCCGGGCGCACATTGGCCAGCAGGTACATGTAGGCGCTGAAGGCGATGATCGAGCCGAAGACCACCAGGTAGGCCAGCGCGCCCCAGCCGGCGGCGGTGGGCATCTGCTCCAGGCGCTCGCCGCTGAGCAGGCTGCCCAGCAGCAGCACGCCGCCGCCCACCAGCATCTCTACCGCGCTGGCCATGGCGCCGGCGGGCAGGTCCAGGCGCCGGCTCCATACCGAGCCGAAGGCCCAGGTGGCCGCCGCAAAGATGATCAGCGCCGCGCCCGCCGGGCTGCCCTGCAGGTTTGAGCCAAGGTTGAGGAGCACGATGCCGAACAGGCCAAGGGCGATGCCGGCCCACTCCAGCGCGTTGGTCCTGTTGCCGAAGAAGCGTCCGAACACCAGGGTGAACAGCGGCACGGTTGCCACAGCCAACGCCGCCACACCCGAAGCCACGCCCCAGTGCTCGGCCACCGTCACCCCGCCATTGCCGCAGCTGAGCAGCAGGATGCCAATGGCGCCCGCCGACAAGCACTGCTTGAAGGTCGGCAACGGCGCACCGCGCCAGAGCATCCAGGCGAACAGGATCGCCCCGGCGATGATGAAGCGGCAGCCGGCCATCAGCATCGGCGGCCAGGATTCGACACCGATACGGATGACCAGGTAGGTCGAGCCCCAGATGAAATAGAGGGCGAAGAACGCGGCGATCAGGGTCAGGGAGACGCGGGCTCTGGGCATGGGCAGGGTGGTCATGAAAGGGGCTCGACAAGGCGGGTGGGGCGATTCATTTTATGCAGGCATCCACCCACGGATAAGGCACAGACAACGCCAATAGCGGCGTAACACTTTTCAATCGATGGATTTTCCGGTCCTTTTCCGTTGAATCTGTTTTAACCAGAATGCCGAGGCAAGACTGATGGACAAATACGACCGCGCCCTGCTCGCCGCCTTGCTGGAAGACGGCCGCCTGTCCTTCGCCGAACTGGCCCGACGCATCAACCTTTCCCCGCCCGCCGTGGCCGACCGTGTGGCGCGCCTGGAAGCCGAAGGCGTGATCACCGGCTACCACGCCAGCGTAGACCTGTCGAAGATGGGCCGTTCGATCCAGTGCCTGATCGAACTGCGCCTGAACGACCACCGCAGCAAGACCATGCTCGATCCGCTGCTGGAAATTCCGCAGATCATCGATTGCTACCGCATCACCGGCGAGGCCTGCGTGATGCTCAAGGTAGCGGTGAGCTGCACCCAGGAACTGGAAGAGCTGATCGACCGCCTCGCCCAGTTCGGCACCAGCAAGACTTCGCTGGTGCTCTCCACGCCCTTCTCCCGGCGAATCCATCCGGCGATGTTGCAGGGTGGCTGAGGGGCGTTTCTAGAAGGTAATTGCGCAGCCCGCTCCCACGTAGTCTGTGAATCCTCCGCGGGGCTTGCCCTCTCCCTAACCCTCTCCCTGAAGGGAGAGGGGACTGGTTCAGAGCAGGATGAAACCACAGCGTCAGCCGGTACAGACAGCTCCCTCTCCCTTCAGGGAGAGGGCTGGGGAGAGGGGCCAACGCAGGCACCGGCTTTCAGAAGAAGACAGTTGCTCCTACAAGTGACGCTTTGGCGAATAGCGGACAAAAAAAGGCGGCGCCGCTCGCGCGGTGCCGCCTGAAGTCACGGAGTTGCTACATCGCGGGTCGGCGAAGAGGGCCGCCCCGTTGTATTGGATTACCGTTCGATGATCGCGGTCACACCCTGGCCGCCCGCGGCGCAGATCGAGATCAGCCCACGCCCCTTGCCAGCGGCATCCAGCAGCTTGGCCAGGTTGGCGACGATGCGCCCGCCAGTGGCGGCAAACGGGTGGCCGGCTGCCAGCGAACTGCCCTTCACGTTGAGCTTGCTGCGGTCGATGGATCCCAGCGGCGCGTCCAGCCCCAGGCGCTCCTTGCAGTAGTCCGCGTCTTCCCAGGCCTTGAGGGTGCACAGCACCTGGGCGGCGAAGGCCTCGTGGATTTCATAGAAGTCGAAGTCCTGCAGGGTCAGGCCATTGCGCGCCAGCAGGCGCGGTACGGCATAGACCGGCGCCATCAGCAAGCCTTCGTGGCCACCGACGAAATCCACCGCCGCTGCTTCGCCATCCTTGAAGTACGCCAGGATCGGCAGGCCACGCGCCTTCGCCCATTCCTCGCTGGCCAGCAGCACCACGGAAGCGCCATCGGTCAGCGGCGTGGAGTTGGCCGCCGTCAGAGTGCCGCGCGGGCCGCGCTCGAACACCGGCTTGAGGGTGCCGATCTTCTCCAGGTTGATGTCCGGGCGCAGGTTCTGATCGCGCACCAGGCCGCGGAATGGCGTCATCAGGTCGTTCTGCCAGCCCTCGTCATAGGCGGCAGCCAGCTTGTGGTGGCTCTCGTAAGCCAGCTTGTCCTGCTCGTCGCGCGGGATGGCCCAGGTCTGCGCCATCAGTTCGCAGTGCTCGCCCATCGACAGCCCGGTGCGCGGCTCGCCGTTCTTCGGAATGTGCGGCATCAGGTGGCGCGGGCGGATCTTCAGCAGGCTTTTGATCTTCTCGGCGTTGGACTTGCCGCGGTTGGCTTCCAGCAGAATCTTGCGCAGCCCTTCGTTGACGCCGATGGGCGCATCGGAGGTGGTGTCCACGCCGCCGGCGATGCCGCAGTCGATCTGCCCGAGGGCGATCTTGTTGGCCACCAGGATCGCTGCTTCCAGGCCAGTGCCGCAGGCCTGCTGGATGTCATAGGCCGGGGTCTCCGGCGCCAGGCGCGTGCCGAGCACGCACTCGCGGGTCAGGTTGAAGTCGCGCGAATGCTTGAGCACTGCGCCGGCGACCACCTCGCCCAGGCGCTCGCCGTGCAGCTTGTAGCGCTCGATCAGGCCGTCCAGCGCGGAGGTCAGCATCTCCTGGTTGCTCGCCGTGGCGTACACGGTGTTGGAGCGGGCGAAGGGAATACGGTTGCCGCCGACAATGGCGACCCGGCGCAATTGGGTCATGCAGAGCTCCTGGATGGATGAGCGTTAAAGTGCGGTCAAGGCTAACCTTAGCCGCTTGTGTCGCATTGGCCGCCCCGCCGTTGCGCAGGTCAGCGCGGTCAATTGCGTCGAACCCCTGCCTGCGTAGAGTGGTCAGCACTTTAGAGAATCCGTTCAGGAGCCCGTTCCATGACCGATCGCTACATTGCCTTCGCCAACTCCAACGTCGGCCGCCGCCTGGTCGGCGCCCTCGGCCTGCCCGCGCCGGTTCGCCTGGAGCGCTGGAGCGCCGGGCGCACGCGGCCGGTGGACGGGGCGCTGCTGCTCGGTGGCGAGGGCAACCTGAACGAGGCCGTGCTGCCCTTCGCCGAGCGCCTGACCGACTCGATCTTCGCCTTCAGCGACGGGCAGTACGGCCTGCCGCGCTGGACCGCCGAGCACGGCCCCAAGCTCAAGGCCATCGTCTTCGATGCCAGCGGCCTGACCCGTTTCGAGCAGACGATCGAATTGCGCACCTTCTTCCAGGGCGCGCTCAAGGGCCTGGATAAATGCCCGCACGTGGTGATCCTCGGCCGCGCGCCGGAATCAATCAAAGACCCCATCGCCGCCAGCGTACAGCGCAGCCTCGAAGGCTTCAGCCGCTCCCTGGGCAAGGAAATCCGCCGCGGCGGTAACGTGCAACTGGTGTATGTCGGCAAGGGCGCCGAGGACCAGCTCGAAGGTGCGCTGCGCTTCTTCCTTTCGCCCAAGAGTGCGTATGTCTCCGGGCAGGTCGTGCGCCTGTCTGCCTACGACAAGCAGGTGCAGGACTGGAGCCGCCCGCTGGTGGGCAAGCGCGCACTGGTGACCGGCGCCGCCCGCGGCATCGGTGCGGCCATCGCCGAGACCCTCGCCCGTGACGGCGCCGAGGTGGTGCTGCTGGATGTACCACCGGCCAAAGACGCGCTCGACGCCCTCGCCGCGCGCCTCGGCGGCCGTGGCGTGGCGCTGGATATCTGCGCCGCTGATGCTGGAGAGCAACTGGTGGCGGCGCTGCCCGATGGCGTCGACATCGTGGTGCACAACGCCGGCATCACCCGCGACAAGACCGTCGCCAAGATGAGCGAGGCCTTCTGGAATTCGGTGATCGAGGTGAACCTCAAGGCGCCGCAGGTACTGACCCAGGCCCTGCTGGACGCGAACAAGCTGCATGACGATGGCCGCGTGGTGCTGCTCGCCTCCATCAGCGGCATCGCCGGCAACATGGGCCAGACCAACTACGCGGTGAGCAAGGCCGGCCTGATCGGCCTGGCGCAGGCCTGGGCGCCGGCGCTGGGCAAGAAGGGCATCAGCATCAACGCGGTGGCGCCGGGCTTCATCGAAACCCAGATGACTGCCGCCATCCCGTTAACCATCCGCGAGGCCGGCCGACGGATGAACTCCATGGGCCAGGGCGGCCTGCCGCAGGACGTCGCCGAAGCGGTGGCCTGGTTCGCCCAGCCCGGCTCCGGCGCAGTGAGCGGCCAGGTGCTGCGGGTCTGCGGGCAGAGCCTGCTCGGCGCCTGATCCGTTCCTGCCGGCTCTATTTGTAGGATGGGTGGAGCCTAAGCGATACCCATGCTGCCGCAAGGTTTGATGGGTATCGCTTCGCTCCACGCCATCCTACGAAAAGCCTCTTCCCCGCGCCTCGCAGAAGCGCGCTATGCCCTCGTTCAGGCCGGCCAACTGCAGCGGTGGTCGATCAGCTTCGCGCCGCCACCAGCTTGCGGAACTCCTCCGCGCTCACTCGGTGATCGCCATCTCGATCCGCACGCACGATCAACGCCGGTTCCTGGGTCATGAACTCCGCCTGGCTGACCTTGCCGTCACCGTCATGGTCCGGCCAGGCGATGGCATTGGGCGAGACCTGCACGCTGGGATTCGGCGGCGTCACTTCCTCGCGGGTCAGCAGGCCGTCCTGATTACGGTCCAGCCGGTGGAACATGCGCACGCGCATCGGCGCCATGTCGCTGGCCTCGATGTAACCGTCGCCGTTGGCATCCAGGCGGGAGAATGCCGTTTCGCCCATCTCCCCCGCAAAGGCGCAGGGTGCGGACAACAGGACGGCAGACAGCAGGAAGGCTTGGCGGATTCGGCTTTGCATCGGTGATTCCAAGGTGGGACTGACCGGCAAAGCCTATCCACAGCCGAGCTCGAAAGGGTTCGATCACTCCACCGGCGGCTGCGGGCGGCCGCGGCGGCGGAACTCCACAGGAGTCTCGCCGACCCAGCGCTTGAAGGCACGGTAGAAGGTGCTCGGCTCGGAAAAGCCGGTCCGCTCGACGATCACCTCGATGCGCTCGTCGGTCTTGAGCAGCAGCTCCTTGGCCAGGCGACAGCGGTAGTCGGTGACCAGGTCGTTGAAGCGCACTCCCGCCATGGCCAGGCGCTCGCGCAGGCGACGGGCCGGCATGTCCAGCCGCGCGGCGACCTGTTCCAGCGTTGCGCCGCCATCCACCAGCAGTACGCCGATCAGCTCGCGTACCTTGCGCACCAGGTCCAGCCGTTCGACTTCCGCCAGTTGCCGGCGTGCCAGTGATTCGTGCATGCGCAGCAGCTCGGGAGCGGCATGGCGCGAGGCTTTCTCCAATACTGCGGCGTCGAAGATCAGCGCGTAACGCTCGGCACCCAGCACTGCCGGGCAGCCGTAGACCTCGCGGTAGCGCGCGGCAGGCGCACCTTCGTTGTGCATTAGTTGGACTTCGTGGGGTTTGAAGTCGCCTTCGGTCAGGGCGTGGAACAGGCGCACTACCGCGCCGGCGAGCATCTCGGGGAAGTGGCGGTTTGTTCCAGCAGTGTGGCCGAGCAACAGGACGGCTTTCTCGCCTTCCACTTCGAGCCGCGCATTGAGGGTGTCGGAGAGCAGGCGAACGTAGCGCAGGGCATGGCGCAGCCCCTCGCCGAACGTGGCGCTGGACAGGAACAGGTACTCCAGCAGCAAGCCGTGGAACGCGGGCAGGTGTCCGGCCAGGTAGAGGCCGACATGCTCCTCGCCGCACTCTTCGGCGGCGGCTTTCCAGAACAGGTTCTGAGCGCTGTGGGGGAATCGTCCGGCAGGCAGGCTGCCGGCGGGCAGGCCGACGCGGGCCAGCACACGGTCAGGGTCGGTGCCGCTGGCGCGCAGGGCGTCGATCACCGGGCGCATCAGCGCCACATCGTCGGTCAGATCACGCATGGTGTTTTTTCTAGTTATCCATGGGGCGGGCCCATCTTAGGCAGCTTTCTTATCGCCTCTCAAGAGAATCAGGAAGCAGGTTGAGGGAAATATCCAGGCAATGGCGGGTCAGATTGACTTGCCTGCCGCGCGCCGCGTTGCCACGGCCAATGCCTGGGGCTGAGCACTGGCTAAGCTGAATGAATGCCCCTCAGGAGATACCCGATGTCCCGCGATTGGCTCGACCTGTCCGCACCACCCGCCCTCACCGGCCTGTTCGTTCGCGCGGCGCTGCGCCGCGGCGTGCGTGGCCGCAGCCTGCCAACCCGCGGCGTGCGCTGCCCGGTCACGGTCGATCCGAAGCACCTGGAGCGCTATCGCAAGGTCTGCGGCTTCACCGACAACCACCTGTTGCCACCCACCTATCCGCACATCCTCGCCTTTGGCCTGCAGATGGGTCTGCTCACCGACGCGAGCTTCCCGTTCCCGCTGCTGGGCCTGGTGCACCTGGAAAACCGTATCAGCGTGTTGCGGCCGCTGGGCGGGCTGGGGCCCTTCAACGTCAG
This sequence comes from Pseudomonas multiresinivorans, assembly GCF_012971725.1. NCBI lineage: Bacteria > Pseudomonadati > Pseudomonadota > Gammaproteobacteria > Pseudomonadales > Pseudomonadaceae > Pseudomonas > Pseudomonas multiresinivorans. Next base: position 1,484,352 of record NZ_CP048833.1, on the reverse strand, counting down.
CGTGCGGGTGGCGGACCTGCAGCCCCACGAGAAGGGCGTGACCTTCAGCATCATCACCCAGTTGCACGACCAGCTCGGCCTGCTCTGGGAAGGCGACAGCCGCATCCTGTTCCGCGGCATGCGCCTGGACGGCACACCAGCGGTTCGCCACGAGGAGGCCGTGCTGCCTCTGCAGCAGATCGACGCGTGGAACTGCCCGGCGGACATCGGCCGGCGTTACGCCCGCATCGCCGGCGACTACAACCCGATCCACCTGTCGGCTGCCAGCGCGAAACTGTTCGGCTTCCCTCGCGCCATCGCCCACGGCCTGTGGAACAAGGCGCGCAGCCTGGCTGCCCTGGGCGAGCGCCTGCCGGCCGCCAGTTATCGGGTCGATGTGCGCTTCCAGAAGCCCGTCCTGCTGCCCTCCTCCGTCACCCTGCTGGCCAGCGAACCCGCGCCTGTCGGGCAATTCAGCCTGCGCGGCAAGGACGACCTGCCGCATATGGCCGGCAGCTGGGGCCCGCTGGACGTTTGAAGCGCCAGGCTTGAAGCTATGGGGCTGACGCTGGAGCCCCATCTGCAATGAACCTCGAAGCCATCACCGCACGCCTGCACGCCATCCGCGACCACAACGACTGGAGTCGCTTCCACAGCCCGAAGAACCTGGCCATGGCGGCCAGCGTGGAAATGGCCGAACTGGTGGAAATCTTCCAGTGGCTGCGCGAGGACGAATCGCGCCAGTTGCCACCGGAGAAGCTCGCCCACGCCGGCCAGGAGGTCGGCGATATCGTGCTCTACCTGCTGCTGATGTGCGCAGAACTGGGCATCGACATGAACCAGGCGGTACTCGCCAAGCTGGCCGACAGCGAACGGCGCTTCATCGAAGGAGGCGCCAAGTGAGCGAATCCCCGAAGACCGGCGACCGTCACTTCGACGAACTGGCCACGCGCTTCGCCGAGAAGATCTACGGCGGCGCCAAGGGCGCCATCCGCCTCGCCGTGCTACAGGCCGACCTGGCCGAAGCCTTGCCCGACCGCCCGCTGCGGGTACTCGACATCGGCGCGGGCCTGGGCCACATGTCGCTGTGGCTGGCCGGGCGCGGCCATGAGGTGACGCTCGCCGAACCTGCCGCACCCATGCTCGAAGGCGCGCGCCAGCGCTTCGAGGAGGCCGGCCTTGCGGCCACCTTCATCGAGGCTCCCTGGCAGGACCTGCTCGGCCAGCTCAACGAGCCCTACGACCTGGTGATCTGCCACGCCGTGCTGGAGTGGCTGGCCGAGCCGCTGGCCATCCTCCCCGTGCTGCACCAGCTGACCCGCGCCGATGGCTGGCTGTCCCTGGCTTTCTACAACCGCGATGCGCTGATCTACCGCAACCTGCTCAAGGGGCATTTCCGCAAGCTGCGCAAGAACCGCTTCGCCGGCGAGGGCCAAAGCCTGACCCCGCAGGAACCGCTCGATCCGCGCGTACTGGAGGCCGCCATGGCTGGTCACTGGAGCATCGATGCGCGCAGCGGCGTGCGGGTGTTCCACGACTACATGCCGGTGGAATTCCAGCACAAGGCCGAGCCGCTGGACCTGGTGGAAATGGAGCTGCAATACCGTCGACATCCTGCCTTCGCCGGCCTCGGCCGCTACCTGCACTGGCTGTGCCGGCCGCAGGATTAGGTGCATAGTTGCCACTGCGCACGCCAATCGAAGTGAGCGTGCGGGAGTCCGTCATGCCGCGTCATCTGCTGGTCCTGCCACTGTTCGCCGCCCTCGCCGCCTGCCAGGGCCAGAACCCCTACACCGCCACCTCGCTGCCGATGCCACCGGCCCCCGCGCAGTCGACCAATCCCGGGCTCGATCCGGGCAGTTATCCCGCGCCGCCGCTGGACTACGGGCGCTTCCGCTCGTGGAGCTGGATGGACGGCACCGGCTTCGGCGGCCCGCTGCAGGATGCCGTCAGTGAGGCGCTGGACCAGCGCGGCCTGCGCCCGGCTCGCACGAATACGCCGGCGGACCTGACCGTCAGCGCCCATCTTTCCAGCGAGCAGCGCACCCGCCAGACCACCGACTACTACAACGGCGGTTACTACGGCGGCTACGGCCGCTGGAACGACCCGTGGTATGGCGGCTACGGCGCCTCCTACCCGGTTACCCGCACCTACGTGGTCACCGTCAGCGTGGTGCGCATCGCGCTCTTCGATGCGCACAGTCGCCAGCAGGTATGGAGCGGCAGCGCCGAGTACGAAGACGGCAGCAGCCAGACCGACCAGGCCCGCGCGCTGCGCGAAGCCGCGCGCAAGGCCATGGACGGTTACCCGCCGGGCTGAGCCGCAGCGCGCCGATAGTCGGGAACACTGGCCGGCGAATCGACCATCACCGCATCGGCGCCCAGTTCGCGGGCCGTCCGATAGGCCGCCGCCGAATTGATGCCGAACATCATCACCGTGGTTCCTGCGGCTCGTCGCACGCACGCCATCGCCTCTGGAGTCCACAACCGGGCCGGCTTCACCGGATGGGACGACGAACCGAGGGTGAACTGTTCCGTCACCGTCAGCTCGCGGTCCAGTTCGATGCCCATCCAGGCACCTGCGACCGGCGGAGCGCAGCGCCCGCCCAGCGCCAGGTCGACCAGTCGATTGCGCGTCGCTTCGCGGCTTTCGAAATTCAGTGCGCGACCAGCGTAGTGCTGTGCCAGGTAGTCGCTGGCATCACGCTCGGTGGAGTAGAAGCGCACCCGCGCCCAGGCCCGCTCCTGATCCAGCGTCCGCGCGACCGCATCGATGACGTCGGCCACCGGTCGCGCCTTGATATCGAGGAACAACGGAACCTGCGCCGGGATCGTTCGCAGCGCCTCGGCCAGTGTCGGGATCGCTTGAGGGGCCGTGCGATACGGATAAGCGCCAGCGGCGTCCTTGAACTGATAGCCCGCATTCACCGCGCGCAGTTGCTCCAGCGTCTTCGAGGCGACCGCACCCTGCGCATCGGTCAGCGCCGACAGGTCCGCCGGCCGGTACAGCACCGCCACACCGTCGGCAGACGCCTGCACCGACAGCCAGAGTCCCTCACTGTGGTTATCCAGCGCCCGGTGAATCGCCAGCAAGGTGTTCTCCGGAGCATCCGCCGTGCCGCCCCGGTGCGCCACCACCTGCGGCTCCTGCCTTACCGGCCGTATGCCGTCCAGGCTGCATCCCGTCAGTACTACCAGCCCTAATGCCGCGCCCAGCCACTGCTGTTTCATGACCTTCTCCAGATCGAAGACGAGCGGCGACTCTAGCAATGGGAAGGGCCGTCGCAGACGCTGAACATTCCGTACTTGCCATTCCCCGTGCCTTGCGCTTGGATGGAAATCTCTGACTGGAGTACTGCGACCATGATCCGCCGTCTGCTCTGCCGCTTTATCCTCGGGGGCCTGCTGCTCGGCCTCGCCGCCTGCGAAACCACCAGTGTCAGCCGCGATTACGACACCACCCGCGACTTCTCGCGCTACCAGACCTGGAGCTGGGCGCAGCCGGCGTTCGAGTACCGCCCGGATGACCCGCGCATCAAGAGCGACCTTACCGAGCAACGCATCAGCGACGCGGTAGCCGACCAGTTCGACCAGCGCGGCCTGCGCAAGGCCCAGGACGGCAACCCGGGCGATGTGAAAATCCGCGCCTACCTGATCGTCGACCAACGCCAGGACCAGGTGACCACCTACACCGGCGGCTACTGGGGCGGTTACTGGGGTGGCTACTGGGGCCCGCCGCCCATGGCCGAGACCCGCAGCGTGACCTACAAGGTCGCCACCATCCAGGTCGACATGCTCGACGGCAAGGACGGCAAACTGGTCTGGCGCGGCAGCGGCGAGCAGATCATGCGCAGCAGCCCGCCGACACCCGCCGAGCGCGAAGCGGCAATCCGCGAGACGGTGCAGAAGATCATCGCCCAGTATCCGCCGCACTGACAGGAGACCCCGTGAACCAGTCCGCCCTGCAGCATCGCCCCGCCCTCGCCGACGACCTTGGGCAAGTGGTGGAATTCCCCCAGGACGCCGATGAGCTTTTCTACTGCTATCCCAAGGCGAGCTGGCCACTGACCGTCGGCCAGCTCGCTGCCGCCATGGCCGAGAGGCGTGGCAGCACGGTCGCACTGCTGGATGATCGCGTCGCGGGCTTCGCCAACTTCTACCAGTGGCAGCAGGGCGATTTCTGCGCGCTGGGCAACATGATGGTGGCGCCATCGGCGCGGCGGCACGGCGTCGCGCAGTACCTGATCGAGGTCATGGAGAATCTCGCCCGCGACCAGTACAAGGCGCAGGTCATGAAAGTGTCCTGCTTCAATGCCAACGCCGCCGGCCTGCTGCTCTACGCACGCCTGGGCTACCGGCCGCAGGGCATCGTCGAGCGCGCCGACCCGCAAGGCCGGCGCGTCGCCCTGGTCCAACTGGAGAAATCCCTTGCCCACGCCTGAAGTCCAGCGGGTGCTGATCATCGTCAGCAGCGGCCCGAGCACCCCGGCGCGCTGCGCCGCGCCCTTCTACACCGCCACGCTGCTGGCCTGCATGGACGCGCAGGTCACCCTGTTCCTAAGTGGCGAAGGCACGCGCCTGGCCTTCCAGGACATCGCCGATCACCTTTATGCCGCCGAGGGTGGCGAGCCCATCAGCCATTTCATCCAGCAGGCCAAGGAAGCCGGCGCGCGCCTGCTGATGTGCCGCGCACCGGGCATCAGCATCGACGAGAGCCGACTGATCGAAGAGGTCGACGAGATCGCCAGCGGCGGCGAGATGGCGCGCATGATCCTCGAATATGACCGGGTACTGACCCTGTGAAGCTGCACGGCCTCGAATTTCCGGATCAGTTGCTCTACGCCCCCGAGTACAACCTCTGGCTGCGCGAGGAAGCAAGCGGCGCCGTCACACTCGGCCTCACCTCCTACGGCTGCGCGATCTACGGGCAGATCTTCGCCTTCACCCCCAAGCGCGATGGCTGGCACATCGATTGCGATCGCAGCTTCGGCGTAGTGGAGTTCGCCAAGGCTGCTTCCTCGGCGCGCAGCCCGCTGGACGGTACCGTCCTCGCCAGCAACGAAGCCGTGGTGCGCCGCCCCGGCCTGATCAACCAGGACTGCTACGGCGAGGGCTGGATGGTGCGCCTGAAGCCCGACGACTGGGCCGGCGCCCGGGGCCGTTTCCTGCACGGCGAGGCCGCGCTGAAAGCCTTCGAGCAGCGTATGCGCCTGGACAATTTCGACCCGGACGACGACGGGGTCCAGGCGTTGCGCCCATGAGCCCGGCAGGCAGACGCCTCGCGCTGCTGCTCTGCCTGCTCGCCAGCCCGACGCTGTACGCCGACCAGCCCGCGCAGGACGGCTTCGTCTATCTCGACCAGGTACTGAAATCTGCGCGCTATGAGGTGCGCTACGCCGGCGCCGACAACTTCGTCGGCGAGCCCATCGACGGCTACCAGAAGGCGCGGATCATCCTGACCCGCGAAGCTGCCAGCGCATTGGCAGCGGTCGAGAAGGACGTCGCCCTGAGCGGCCTGGCGCTGAAGATCTTCGATGGCTATCGCCCGCAGCGCGCCGTGGATGAGTTCCGCCGCTGGGCTGCCGACCCGCAGGACATTCGCCAGAAGGCCCGCTATTACCCGGGCCTGGACAAGCCTGCATTGTTCCGCGACGGCTACATCGCCAAGCACTCCGGCCACTCGCGCGGCAGCACCGTCGACCTCACGCTGGTGGATTCCAGCTCCGGGGAAGAACTGGACATGGGCAGCCCGTTCGACTTCTTCGGGCCCATCTCCCATCACGGCACCGCGCTGGTCAGCGTGCAGCAGACGCGCAACCGCGAAACCCTGCGCCAGGCCATGCTGCGCCACGGCTTCGAACCTTACGGCGCCGAGTGGTGGCACTACACCCTGAAGGCCGAGCCTTACCCGAAGACCTACTTCGACTTCCCGGTGCAATGAGCACGCTCCACGAGCATGGCCCTCAAGATCGCGTCCCTGGAATGCTCCTGCCGGACTTGCTCGGAACTCCGCCCGCCCGACCAGCCTCCAATCCTCGCCCTCCCACCGCTATCGCCGGAGTTTCCACATGAGCCCGCTAGCCCCCGAATTCGACGGCCAGCGCTGGAGCAACGCCGAAGACGACCGCATCGAAGTCGTTGCAGCCGATCCCCATTGGCTACAACGATTCGCCGAAGAAGCCGCCGCCATCGCCCAGCAGGTCGAGCTCCCCGGCCTGGGCATCGAGCACATCGGCAGCACCGCCGTGCCGGGGCTGGATGCCAAGCCGATCATCGACATCCTCCTGCTGCCGCCGCCGGGCAGCGACCCGCATCGCCTCATCGAACCGCTACAACGGCTGGGCTACCAGTACTGGGCGGAGAATCCCGACACCTCGCGAATGTTCTTCGTCAAAGGCATGCCGCCGCTGGGCAGCGGGCGCACCCATCATGTCCACGTCATGGAGCTGAACGAAGCCTCGCGCCGACTGCTGTTCCGCGACTGGCTGCGCACCCACCCCGACGACGCCCGACTCTACGCGCAGGTGAAACACGACCTGGCACAGCGTTTCCCCACCGACCGCGACGCCTACACCGAAGGCAAGGACGAGGTCGTCGCGCAGATACTGGGGCGCGCGCTCAACCCGCCGGAGCACTACCGCGACGGCGACGCTGCCCATGGTGGCGAAATCCAGGGACCGGACAGCCGCTGAAGATTGCTGCTCGTTAATCCGCCGTTAATCCAGCCGGCCGAAGCTCGGAGCTCCCCTCAGGAGGAAGTCCCATGCTCAAGCTCTCCGTGGTCACCTTCGCCTGCTTCACCCTGGTCGGCTGCGCCGACGCCCCGCACTACAACCACTTCGGTGCCATCGAATCGCCCGTGCGCGAATCCTTCGGCGAAGACAACCTCGAACGCCAGCCCACCCGCATGCGCCTGCAAAGCGACGATTACTCGGCGCAGCAACAGCGGATGATGTGGGGCCAGTGACGCCGCAACACCTCGGCAGACCGCACCAGCGGCTGCCGAGTGCGCTATAACGGCAGCTCCCCAAGGCACAGGAATGGACGCCATGGCCTTCGACTGGCACAGCGACCCGATCACCCGGCAGACCCCGCTGGATAGCAACTACCGCAACACCCAGAACGTCCGCCGCTTCATGACCGAGCACTGCGGCGACGACTTCCATTTCGACCGCGCCTTCATGGCCTGGATACGCAGCGGCGCGCCAGCGGACATGGGAGCGGTGGTGGATGAGTGGCGGCGGCGCAAAGACTGCGCGACTACTCGTTAACAGCCGATCCACAAAGTAAAGCGGCCGTCGCGAATGGGCATGGCGTCTCGTACAACGCTGTAACGCACGGGCAGGACCCCACCCGTTCCGACGCCCAGACGATCAGCCAGCGCCAGCACTTCTTCGAAGGACGCTTCCGGCAGGTATTTATTGAAGGAGAAACTTTCTCCGCCAATCAGCACATGCAGCGCGTAGACGTCATCGCTGTCTGCGTCATAAGTCATCAAGCCCTGAAGCTGGTCACCGGACGGTAATCGAAACAATGCGCGAACCAGCAAGGGCCCCGATTGCTCGACCTGAGCCGCCATCAGCGGTATCAGAAAACACTCTTCCCGTCGCCCATCCTGCAACTGCCAAAGATCGCCCAATTCCAGATGTTCTTCGGTGAACAGGTCCAGCCTTACCATGGCCAGGTCCCTCCTGACGGCGCAGCCTTGATGACCTCAGGCAGACAATAGCCCATGCCTGCTCAGCCTGTGCCAAGGGCGGAAGAAGTTCGAAACAGGGAAATTGGCGGAAGGCAGTGAGAGTCGAACTCACCCAGGAACGGCTGCCGTCCCCCACCGGGTTTGAAGCCCGGCCACGCCACCGGGCGTGATTGCCTTCCATATTGATTTACAAGGCTTTTTCTCCAGCTTCCGTGGCCGACTCCGGTGGAGTGTCGAAGAAGTGTCGAAAATCTCTGCTGGGACCGAACGCTAGCACGTCCTGCATGTGCCCTGGAGCGAGGTGCGCATAACGCATGGTCATCGCCAGGGTCGAATGGCCGAGTATCTTTTGCAGGGACAGGATGTTGCCACCGTTCGCCATGAAGTGGCTAGCGAAGGTATGTCGCAGGACGTGTGCCTTCTGACCTGGCGGTAACTCTAGACCAGCCTTGGTGACAGCTTCATCAAATGCGTTTCGACAGTTGGTGAAAGGTCCGAAGCGTTTGAAGTGATCGAGAATCCTGCTCTCCAGTTCGGGTGAAATCGGTATCGAGCGTCGACGCTTGGATTTGGTGTTGATGAAGTGCACGGCAGCTCCCTTCACCCTGGATGGCACAAGCCCCTGCGCCTCTCCCCATCGACACCCCGTGGCAAGGCAAATGGCTGATATCAGCTCCACGTGGACGTGCGGCATCTGGCGCAACGTATCGAACAACGCCGCGATCTGGTCATGATCGAGGTAGGCCAACTCGTTCTCTTGCAGCTTCAGCGGCTTCAGAGTGGCCAGTGGGTTCGGGTAATCCACCTCACCAAACTGGATCAGGCAATTGAACATCGCGCGCAGGTACGACAGCTCATTGTTGAGAGTCTTTCGGCTGTAGCCATCCGCAAGGCGCTTGGCCCGATACTCCGCAAACCGAATGGCCGTGAAGGCCCGCCCAATAGGGTTCTTGAGCCGTTCAATCATCCGTCGCATCAGCAGCTCGCGCCCGTCGTAATCGCTCAGCGCATGACCATGCAGAACACCCCAGCGATTGAGCAATTCCAGCAACCGGCGTCGGTCCTTCGGAGTGGGGTTCCAACCAGGGCTATCGATGCACTTCTGACGCACAGTAGCCTCGAAGCGTTGGGCCTCTCCCTTGGTACTAAACCGCTTGCGGAAACGCCTGCCCTTGATCGGTTCTACATCGACAAACCAACGGCCATCGGGGAGCTTGGTGATGCTCACTAGATAGAGTACCCCCGCCGCAAATACCGGTCATTCAGCAGCTTGCGCATGTGCTTTTCGAGGTCGACAGTCGTGAAGCCTTTGGCCTTGTAGTGATCCTCGATCACGTGCCAGAACGGCAGCGTCTTGCCGACCTCAATAGCCTTTTTTATGTTCACGCGCTCCCGTGCGATAAGGCTGACGAACTGGCCCAGGAACATCTCGCAGTTCTTCCCGGAGAAGCCCTGTGCGGTCTTGTAGTAGCGGCGGTACTCGGTGCGATCAATCAGCGGATCGGCCTCCACCTGGACCTTTGCATCCTGGAAGATCAGGGTCCAGAACGGATCGAGGCGGGACTTGGATTTGAACAGGCGGAAGTTGTCGCAGGCGTAGCGCCAGAGGCCTTGCAGGTGCGGGCATAGGCCAGCATAGGTGCGGCACCCGATCACCTCACCAGAGGACAGCGTGGAGCCTTCGGAGAACTGCTGAATCACCGAGTGGTGGAAACGGAACTCAAGGCGCCATACGTCCTCTTCAGGCTTGTACGCCGGGTCACCATCACCGAACGGATCGCCGTTGAGGGATGCCCACACGTTGCTCCAGTAATCGAGCTTGTCGGTGGCCCGTGCCTGGATCGTTTTGTTGTAGATGCACAGTTGCAGGCCACTGGCGGAGCCGAACATGTACGTTTCACCGCGACCGTAGACGGAGGCGCTGCTGTCGAACTCAATGCGCTCAATCCCGGTGATCTGGCGCACCCGATGCGAGCGGCAATGCATGTGCTCCACGATGTCGCGCGGAGGCTCCCAACCCTGCACATCCAGGGCGAGATGGACCGCACACTGATTGGTTTCGCAGTGCATCAGCACAGCCCGCGCCAGGTCATCCATCAGGCGTTGAAGCGATTGCGGATCCGCGCCATCCAGGGCGTGAGGGGAAATCTCGAACTTGAGGTGAGCGCCGATGTTCTCGAGCTTCACGTTGTGGTTCTTGATCAGCAGGATCACGCCCATGTCAGCGTTCTGCAAACGGTACTGATAGCCCGAATCGCGCCCTACCCTGCCCTTGGCCCACTGGTGGCCGGCGAACTTAACGAACTCTTCCGGCTGCTCGAACAGCGCCATGACTTCAGGCCGGATCATGCCGTTGTACAACTGGCGAACGGTGTCGACGCCGCAACGCAGCAACCGAACGTTGGACAGGTCAATGAATCGCTTGCGCTGGTCATCGAAAAACAGGCGACCGCTCTCCGACTCCACGAACTCGCCATTGGGCTTCAGGGTAATGCGCAGCATGTGATAGGGCTTTGCCATGTTAAACACTCCAAATAGCTACGAATTGAAACGTTGGTAGTTGGGCTTTCCGACGTGTTACAGGGGGCGTCGGCCGCGCCTTCGGCCTACCGCTCGTGCCTTGCGCTCCCGGCCGGCGTCGCGGCCCACGCCCGACTCATGCACCTCAGTAGGGAAACGCTACTGCTGGCGAGGAAGAACCCAGGGCCGAGATCGCGCCCAGCAGGTAGGCCAGCGCCACCAGCACAAGGTCATAGGTCCAATCGGGTAATTGCATCGCGCTGCCTCCGTTGCCTTTTCGCAGGCATGAGTTGGCCTGGCACGGATAAACAGGCGCGCTCGCCGGTTGATCTGCGCTATCGAGGTTTTGCAGTGGGATATGGGTATTGAATCAAACCGCCGGCAGCGCGACTAATCGTTTGATTTAATGGCTAGAGGCCCGTTCTAGACGCATTGGAACGAATAGCGACGGAACAACATTCGGGGTCATGGGCAGGCATTTCAAGCCATCAGCTTTCTTGATGGCTGACGCCTCCATCACACCAAGGGCGCTGCCCTTGTCATCCCGCTCTTGCCGCCGAGGGCTCGGGAGCGCGGGGCGGAGAAGCTGCCCCACGCTCACCGGCCGAGGCTGATGAGGGGCAAGCGTTCAAGGGTTCGCTCCGCCCGTGCTTCCGTTCGCCGGAACGGTGGGGCTGTTCCGACGAGCCGGGAGCGCGGCCCTTGAGCGCGAGTCGTCAGGGTGGGTGACGCGGCCCAGTACGTTGCCGGAACCATGCCGGTCGCGGTACCGCATCACCCGAATCGTGCGCACGTTCGACCAGAACATCTCGTTGGGAAATGGCTCGTCACCAGCGACGTGCTTGACCAGGAAATACGGTTCTTCCTGGATACCGGCCAGCGGCAGGACGATGCCCACGATGTGCATGCAGCACCAGAGCGATTCAGGGTCCTGCTCCCAGGCCAACTCAACGAGGACAGTCTTCCCCAGATAAGGCAGAGCGCTTTCGGCATCGAGGACGGGAGATTGGCTATTCATTGCTGTAGTCCCCCGCACCGAAGGTGGCTTTGCCGCGCTCCATGTCGTCGCGGAAACGGGCAAGATTGATCATGCGGAAGCACCCCATCTGGATGCTCGGAACAGTGCCGTCTTCCGCCCACTGGGCCGCTTCGTCGTACGACACGCTGCACATCTCCGCAAAGGTAGCGATGCCGCACAGGTCCAGATTCCATTTCTCCTTGCTCACAGTCGTTCTCCCATTCCGTCATTCATGCCGTCCACTCCTGCTCCAGCAACCAGCTCCGGAGCAAAGCGCTGTTGACCATGCGGAACTTGCCGAACTTCACGGAAGGCAGAACGCCTCGGTACACCCAGGCTCGAGCGATGCCATAGGCGACACCGTTGCGCTCAGCCCAATGCTCTATCGACTCCACATCCTGCTGCGCCCCTACCAGGGCGCCGGGGTTCAGCTCTTCCAGTTCCATGCTCGTTCCGTCACTATTCGTGCCATTGCAAGCGAGTGCTCGCAGATTTATGGCAAATTATTTGTCAAACACGAACACCATAAAGACAAAATATTTGCCAGTCAAATATTTTGTCTTTCAGCATTGAGCAACTGGAATGATTGAGGGCCGTCTAAGAACGCTGGTCCGCTACATAGGCGCGACAAAGCTTGCCACTGCAACCCGCATCGACCGCAGGCGCTGGCAGACCGTGGCTACGAATCAAGATGTCAAAGCCCGAATCGAAGACATGGAGGAGGTCCTGAAGGCCTTTCCTCAATACGAGCTATGGCTGTGGAAAGGCGAGGTAGACCCTGAACATGGCCAAGTCGCTCCGGGTTATGAGGAAGCCGATGCCAAATTAGCCAAACCCAGCGCGGGATAGAGCTGACTAGGAAGGTGGCACTGCGCTGGTTCAGCAAAGGACGTGGCTAATGTGGCAATTCGACCAATGACAATTGCCGACTAGTCAACTGACAGCGAATTTTTGAACGGCAGCTACCGACCCATAGCAGTCACTCGGTAGATGTTACGAAGCGGGCATCAATACCGAGTCACGGTGAGGGCTGCGAGTAGGCCAGCTCAGTAAATCCGCCGCGCGAGCTCAGGCTGACGCTGACCGGCAGCTTGAAGCTAAAGTAATACTCGTCATGGATGACCCGCATCACCATGCCGTGCACAGCCGCTACCAACGAAGAAGCCAGCGTACGGTCTACCGGCCTCTATCTTCGGACCATTTCAGCCAAAACCCAAACAATAGAGATAGTCGGCACCGCGGCGCACAGCACTATGAGGATTTTTTGCGGCATCCGAACCGCCGGCACAAGCCTGAGGGCCGACAAAACAATCAACACGGCCACGGTATTCAATGCCACCCACTCAAACGGTGTCCCACCATGGTAGTAGTTGCCAATATTGGTGAAAAACAAAGCCCAATGAAAACCAATAGCGGCCAGGTAATAGGCGGCCCGGGCAAACTGTACCCCTGATACGGTCACTTTCTGCATTGGCAGGTCTCCTGGCCCATATGACGATTCGTTAAGTACTGCGTCACTATCGCAGGATTGTTAGAGGTCATCGCTTCAGCTGCCTCCCGTCTACTTGATAGACCTTGGCGCAGATACCCAATGGCCGCTACCGGCCGGTTGCCCCCCCTAGCGAGAGGCCGCTACCGCCCCATAGCGGACGCTCGCGCGTCGATGCACTCTTGGCTCGGCCACTCAGGATTCAAAGCAGGCGAGTGACATCCCCTATCTCGACCCTCGCACACCTGATAACACCACCTAGCCCCCATATGGACGCAACATTCACTTCGATGGACTGGTTCTCCAAGACAGTAAATTCAATCGAATCAATGACATTCTGGTGATTGAAATCCTCAAGAGACAGGTATTGCAGATCGCTGAACAAGAATTCAATCAGGACGCTCCTGATACAGACCATTTCGTAGTCTGCGGTCCCTGCACCGACCTCTTTGTACTGGCGAACGTTGACGCAGAGCCGTGCTGACGTGGCAACCGGATGGCCAGCCATGGCCCTGGTGGCAGACACCGAAATCACTTCCGCATCATGAAAGCCAGGCCAGTAGCCCAGCGCTTCGATTACTTTCTCGGTGTGTTGAACGCAACCTGGGCTTTCCATAAGAGGTTTTCCTTGAGAACGATGCTGCAGTCTAACCAATGCAGAACGGGTGCCCCAATTCGCTTTGGGCAGGCGAAAGCAGCTTTGGGCTCCTAATCCGAAAGGCAGTCACTGGTTATAAACGGAGAAAGTCGAATATCTGCTTCTAGCCGGTTGCGGTCATCCGACACGTGTCGAAAATGTGTCGAAATCAATGCCACAGAAAGGCACGGAACGAGTCACCGAAGCTGCGGAAACAGTGACAATGGCACGTATAGCGATGCATCAACGCACTATTCTCAAGGGTTCGATTCCCTACACCTGGAAGCTCCACCTCAACTCCGAAGTAGACCGCATCAGGCGGCAAGCATCCAGCCCGTTGCTGCCCGAGCGAAAGGCGGGTACCAGCCAGACACTGCTATCCACCTGAAGGCGAGTGTCGGCCAAATGCGCTCAAGAGAACTGACTAAACGCACATACGCTCCTAAAAGCGCTGCCCCTTCCTGGGCTTAGCGATGATTTGCCAATCATCCTCATAGACCACGGCGCCCGGATCTGCTGACCGAAGCACTTCGACGTGAAAACCATGGGGTTCCAGAATGCCTTTTAGCTGCCACATATGCTGAATAGCCTCACTGGCAGCCGGCTTGAACCATGAGATGGCGCGACGATGCTCTTCCGCCTTAAGGACACCCGGTACAAACAAATTCGCGTTGAACCAAGACAAGCAGTTACGTAGCTCGGAGTGTTCGCCAACAGTGAGATCACCGTTATCTCGAAGGTCATGAGCACAAACCAAGATTCCAGTTGTGTGGCCTGAGTCAGGGTCCATTGCCAGTGTCGTAAATCGGATGAGCATAGGTGCTTGATCCTCACCGAAACGGCCCCTTTTGGCCGCTTCCTGCTGCTGGTTACAATCAGCTACTGAGCTTAGGAGGCGTCAGTACGAACCCAGTTCTTGGATTCGTGCCAAAGCACCGTCGACACCTTCCTGGGCCGCTTCCTCTATGAGCTGTCGTCCCAATGCTTTGTCCTGCCGAATGCCATTAGCGCCATAGAACAAGTCCAAGCCGTGGATGAGCTTGGCCGTGGGATGACCACCGTCCGCAGCTCTTTTGCACAGCTGAGCGGCATATGGCTTGTCCATCAGAACCATGTCGCCGGAGTCGTAATAGCCGGCAAGGACAAAGGTTGCTCCTACATGTCCGAGGGTGGACGCTTTAGTCAGCAGAGCAACGCTCCGTCTCTCGAACTCCTCATTGGACTCATTTCTATCGACGCTATAGGTCGAATACAGAAATAAGGCGTCCGGCTGAGACGCTTTCAGCAGAGGCTGGATTAGAAGATGCGCCTCTCTGGCGGAGCCAGATTCCACCAGTTCCTGGGCTTTGGCGAGTATCACATCATCGTCCATAGGAAAACACTCGACCTCGATTTAGCGCCCTGCTGCTCTCCATGATCGAGCCCGCCCAAGCCAACCCATATTGACCATGCATTACTCAACCTTCAACTCATCTAAGGCCAGAGAAATTGAGTCTTCACTATTCTTTAGATCACTAGCGCTTTCCAAAACGGCATGTTTTTCAAGAAGCCTAAATACTTTCACCAAGCGTCCACCATGCGATTCCGGATCAGGTGACCAAGTAGTGCCACAGCTATTCTTATCTGTCGAAAATCGATAAGTAACACCATCAAGCCTCAATTCATCAGACTTTTTGGTGTTTGCAATTGACTGCAAGAAAACTTGCTCCACACGCTTAGCAAGTCCTGGAGCAAGCGGGGCGTGGCGTACCTCAGTGGTGATTTGCGGCTTGGCATAGTCCGTATGGCCATACCCAGCTTCATCAAAAGAAGTGGCCTCCGCCCATAAGGAATTCAAGAACTTAACAAAGTACACATCCGTGCCAACAAGGCGCACGCCGGACTCAGGCTCAAACGAAGGAATAGTTGTTAACTTCAGCTGAGCGCGCTGACCAACAGCTTCGGCAATTACTCTATCCACACGTGCATAGTATTCACCGGAAAATTCATTACCGCAGGGCTCCAGTTCGCTCTGCGCATAGGCCCTGCTGCAGAGAAAACCTATAGCAAGAATCAGAAGTACCGAAGGTCTTTTCATGAAGTGCCAATCCAATCGTCCGATCAAGGATAGTCATTCGGTTTCCGCAGCCGCACCCACTGACACCTTTCGAGCAGTGACGGACGCCTGTCGAAAATGTGTCGAAATCGATGGCACGAAAAGCTACGGATTGGGACACCAAACCGGCGAAAACAGTGGCGTTGGAACGTATAGCAACGCATCAAAGCACTGTTTTAGAGGGTTTGAAGCCCGGCCACGCCACCGGGCGTGATTGCCTTCCCTGGTCAGAAGCCGGCTGCGCGAATGCAGCGGCGAAAGCGGGAGCCCGGATGTTGCCATTGTTGCCACGCTGGATGCCAGCGCAGTGATGCCGCAGCGCTGGCTGGAGCGTGACGCCATTCCCGACAGCCCTTCATACAAATATGGCCAAGTACAATCAAATTGCTATTGATTAGCCAGAAAAAGACGGCAATCTGGGTGCCCGTGCTCTAACCTCGCCAGCGGCAACCCAGGGAGCTACAACGGCATGAAGCCCACTTTACCCATCCTCGAGATTTCCCCACACCAGGGCATCGGCCCGGTCTGTCTGGGCGACACGCGAGTCATGGCGCGCGACGCGCTGGCTGCCGCCGGTTTTCCGCTGGAATCGTCCAACGGGCCAACGGACTACTTCTGCCAGGCGGCGATCCAGACCGAGTGTGATGAGCAAGGTTTGATCTGGTTCATCGGTATCTCCCAGAGCGATCGATACCTCACCCGCTACCAGGGTGTGGACGTGTTTGCGCTGTCGGCCGGCGAGCTGTTCTCGCTGATCGCCTCGGCGGACGACTCCGGCGCCCACGAGCTCACCGACAGCGAATACCTGTTCCCCGGCCAGATCATCACGCTGTGGGATGCGGACGAGCAATACGATCGTCAGGGCAATGAGACGCGCCCCGTCTGGGCCCAGGTGGGCATCGGCAACTCCGCCTATGTCGAGGCGACCGCGGCCATTTGAGCCACCGGCGGACTTTGTGGCGCCTGGGGCTCTATGCTTGTCCCGCAAGCTGACAAGGGAACTCCATGCTGAACGCCAAACTCACCAGGGCACTGCTCTGGGTAGTCATCGTCATCCTCGCCATCGCCGTTCTGGCGCTGGGGCTGCGGGTCGCCGCGCTGCGCAATATCCCGCCGCTGGAGCCCTGGCATACCTGGGTACCGAACGATCTGCACAGCGATGACATCGACCATCTGGACTGGGCCGGATACCTGGCCGCCGAAGACAGGCTCATGCAGGCCATGCGCAAGGAAATGGCGGCCAGCCTGCAACCCTTCGAGCGCGTGGCCTACAACCGCTATTTCGACCGGAGCGAGGTTTACCCCGGCCACTTCGCCACCGACTGGAACCGTTCCTACGAGATGCATCCCGCCGGCGAAGTGCGCGGCGCGGCAGTGCTGTTGCACGGGCTGACCGATTCGCCCTACAGCCTGCGCCACCTGGGCGAGCACCTGCGGCAACAGGGTTTCGTGGTCATCGCGATCCGCATGCCGGGCCACGGCACGGTACCTGCCGGGCTGACCGATGCGGGCTGGGAAGACTGGATGGCCGCCACCCGGCTGGCCGTGCGCGAGGCATCGGCGCAATTGCCCAGGGGCGCACCGCTGCTGATGGTGGGCTTCTCCAACGGCGGCGCGCTAGCGATGAAGTACAGCCTGGATGCGCTGGACGACGCGAGCCTGGCCATGCCGAAGCAACTGGTGCTGATCTCGCCGATGATCGGGGTCACCCGTTACGCCCAGTTTGCCGGGTTCGCCGGTTTGCCAGCGCTGTTGCCGGCCTTCGCCAAGGCGGCGTGGCTCAACGTACTGCCGGAGTTCAACCCCTTCAAATACAACTCCTTCCCCATCTCCGCAGCGCGCCAGACCGTGGAGCTGACCGACGCCGTCCAACGCAGCCTGGAGAGCGCCAATCGCAGCGGCAGTCTCACTCGCCTGCCACCGATCCTCACTTTCCAGTCCCTGGCCGACAGCACCGTCAGCACCCCCGCGGTGATCAGCAACCTGTACGACCGACTGCCGGACAACGGTAGCGAACTCGTGCTGTTCGACCTCAACCGCTCACTGAACTACGGCCCGCTGCTGCGCCCGGAAATGGCCACGCTGGGCGACCGCCTCCTGCCGGAGCGCCAGCGCAACTACGACCTGACGGTAATCTCCAACAGCCCGCTGGGCAGCCAGGTTGCAGCTCTGCATACGACTGCCCACAGCCAGCGACAGGAGAGCCAGCCGCTGGCGGCGAGCTACCCACCGGACCTGTTCTCCCTGTCCCATGTGGCGTTGCCCTTCCCGCCCAATGACGCGCTGTATGGCCAGCACCCGGACACCACGGAGGACTTCGGTATCCACCTGGGCACCCTCACGCCTCGCGGTGAACGCGGCGTACTGATCGTCGGGTTGGACCTGTTCCAGCGGGTGACATCCAACCCGTTCTATGACTACCTCGTGCAACGGGTGGATCAGGTTTTGCCATCACGCTAACGCCTGCCCAGGTCCGACACGACGGCAGTCAGGTGTCGGCAATAAACAGCAGAAGCAGCCAGGAAATCATTGGCCCCTCTTCCCTGTAGTGAGCAAGGCTATAAGAAGAACACGGCGGATAGAGTGTTCAGAAGGCTTCTTCAAGAGGAGACGAGCAAGACTTGGCGCCGACCGCCGCGCTCACTGTTGATGGCGTCGATCCTCGCTCAATGGAGGCCACATCCTGGATGTGTGCACCAGTGCGAGAACCCACAGAGCGTCGGCCTCGATCTGATAGACGAGCCGGTAGCTCTCATGGGGGATCAGCTCACGCGTGCCGGGAATTCGGCCGGGCTTGCCCATCATCGGGAAGCTCCTGAGCCTGGCGGCGGTAGCGCTGAAAAGGATGTCCATCTGCGCGGCAGCGCCTGGGTTTTCGGAGGCGAGGTATTCCCAGATATCGAGACGATCCTGCTGAGCATCCCGCGTCCAGAAGACCTTCATTTACGCTCGGTTGCCCTTGATCGAAGCGCCGCAAATACCGCCTCGACCTCTTCGTCCGAGCGCCCGTCTCGCGCAGCCATCGAAGCACGCCCCGCCTCGACCTTGGCCTGCAGGTAGTCGTCGTAGTCCTGAGCCTGGCGTTGCTGGCGTATGAAATCGCGCATCAATTCGCGCATGACCTGAGACGCAGGGCGATGAGCCGCCTCGGCTGCGGCCATGAACTCGGCGCGCAATTCGGGTTCGAGCTTCATGGTGAATACGGCTTCTTTACTCATGGGGGAACTACCTGGTGATGAAAAAGTATATACCTCGTATACACCCGCCTCACTGTAGGCGATCCCCCCTGTTCCGCGAAATCTGCATCCGACCAATAGTCAGGAATTGTCGTCGGACGCGCCCTGCGCCAACGCCGAATCCTCCCTTATCCGTCGCTCATTGCCGAAGCGGCGGGTGAAGCCGATGCGGTCGAAGTACTCCAGCAATTGGATGCAGCGCTTGCGGCCGATGCCGATACGGTCGCGGAAGGCGGCGGCGCGGATGATGCCGGCTTCGTCGCGCAGTTGCAGGGCGTGGCCGGCGAGTTGGCGCAGGGTCTGCTCGGGGTAGAACAGGTCCTTCACCACCTGGTGCAACTGGCCCAGGCGAGCGAGCTTGCGCAACAGCAGGCGCACGTCGGCCTCCTCCTCCCCCAGCTCCCGAGCCAGGTCGCGTACCCAGGGCGGGTCGAAGGAGCCTGCCAGCAACAATGGCCAGAGGCGTTCGCGCAGCTTCTCGTCAGCCTCGACCAGTTGTACCCGGTGATCCGGCAAGTGCAGCCAGGGACCGCTGCTGGCGACCTGCCCGGTCGCCAGCAGGCTTTCCAGCAGGGCGATGAAGACCGGCCGCTCCAGCGAAGAGAAAGCGTAGCGGCGCAAGCGATCACGGTCGGGGCCGAGTTCGTCGGGGACTTCTGCGTGGAAGCGTTGCAGGGCATCGAGCAGTTGCTGCTGCAGCGCGGACCAGCGCTCGGCGGCGAACAGCCGAGCGCCAAGCCGCGTGTTGATCTCGGCCAGTGCCGAGGGCAGTTGCCAGCCCTCGCGCGGGCGGTTGAACTGCCGCGCCAGCAGCGCAGGATCGAGGCCATTGCTGGCGTGCGCCAGCAGGGTTGGCAAGGCACCTTCGAGTCTGTCGCCCTGCAGTGCGCGCAACTGCTCCATGCGCTCCGGGCTGCGCCGGTTGCGCGCCGGGGCGAACGGGTCGAGCACGCGGCCGCCGCCAAGGGTGCGTTGCGCGGACTGGTCACGCAGCACCAGGTGGTCGCCGTGTACGGCATGGCTGGGCGCATTCAGCACCAACTGCGCGAAAGCACGTTCGCCAGGCTGCAGCCGCTCGCCTTCCAGTAGTGCGACACGGCCGGTGACGTCCTGCGCGCCAAGGTGGACATGCACTGGCGTCCAGTGTGCAAAGGCACGGCTTTCGCTGGGTAGCAACTGCAGGTCGATATCGATGCGCGTGGTGGGTGCGTGAAGCTCCGGGGCGATCAGCCAGTCGCCGCGGTGAATCTTGTCGAGGCTCAGCCGCTCGCCAGTGATATTCACCGCCACCCGCTGGCCGGCGTGGGCCTGCTGCGCTTCGCGGTTCTGTGCATGCAGGCCACGCACGCGAACGCGGCGGCCGGCAGTGCCCAGCAATAGCTCATCGCCGACCTGGACGCTGCCGGCAAAGGCAGTTCCGGTGACGACGATACCCGCTCCACTGACGCTGAACGCGCGATCCACCGCCAGGCGGAATCCGCCGTTCGCCGCCAGCTCGCGGGTCTCTCGGGCCGCCTCGCGAAGAGCGTCGCGCAGGATGTCGATGCCCTCGCCATTGACGCTGGAAACCGCGATGACCGGTGCACCGGCAAAGGGCCCGTCGGCCAGCAGTTCGTGCAGATCGTCCGTGACCTGCTCCACCCGCTCGGACAGCACGCGGTCGGCCTTGGTCAGCGCAACGATGGCGCGACGTATCCCGAGCAGTTCGACAATGGCCAGGTGCTCGCGGGTCTGCGGCATCACGCCGTCGTCGGCGGCGACCACCAGCAACACCAGGTCGATGCCGCTGGCGCCGGCGAGCATGTTGTGGACGAAGCGCTCGTGCCCCGGCACGTCGATAAAACCTGTCAACGCGCCGTCGCCGAGCTCTGCGTAGACATAGCCCAGGTCGATGGTGATGCCTCGCTCGCGCTCGCCCGGGCGGCGGTCGCCTTCGACGCCGGTGAGGGCGCGCAGCAGGGACGTCTTGCCGTGGTCGATGTGCCCAGCGGTGCCGACGATCACGCCTCGCCCTCGGCCAGCATCGGCAGTTGCGCGACGAAGCCGGGCTCGTCGTCGAGCTGACGCAGGTCGAGCCACAGCGCGTCATCGTCGATGCGGCCGAGCACCGGGATGGGCAGACAGCGCAGACGCTCTTCGAGGTCCAGCAATGCGCGGCCTCGTTGACGCTTGGGTTGGTTCGGACGCAGGCACAATGCGGCGCTGGGCAGCCGCGCCACTGGCTGCGCGCCGCTGCCGATCATGCCGAGCGCATCCTCGGCGCTAACACTCCAGCCTTCCCCCAGAAGCGTGGCAAACGCGGGTTCGAGGCGCTGCGCCTGGCTGCGGATATCGGTTTGCGGGCGACTGAGCAGGCGCAGGCTGGTAAGGCGTTCGGCGAGGCGGTCGGGATCGCGGTAGAGGTTGAGCACGGCCTCCAGCGCGGCGAGCGTCAGCTTGTCCACGCGCAAGGCACGCTTGAGCGGATTCTTCTTGATCCTGCCGATCAGCTCCTTGCTGCCGAGGATCAACCCGGCCTGCGGGCCGCCGAGCAGCTTGTCGCCACTGAAGGTGACGATGTCGGCGCCGTCGCGCAGGGCTTCCTGCACGGTTGGCTCCTTTGGCAAACCCCAGCGAGTGAGATCGACCAGGGTGCCGCTGCCCAGATCCTCCAGCAGCGGCAAACCATGGGCGTGGGCGATCTGTGCCAGTTGTGGCGTCGGCACGCTGGCAGTGAAGCCCTGAACGCTGTAGTTGCTGGTGTGCACGCGCATCAGCAGGCCGGAGCGCGGGCCGATGACGGCTTCGTAATCCTTGGCGTGGGTGCGGTTGGTGGTGCCGACCTCGACCAGCTTCACCCCGGCGCGGGACATGATGTCGGGGATGCGGAAGGCGCCGCCGATCTCGATCAGCTCGCCACGGGAAATGATCCCCTCCTTGCGCGCACCCAGGCTGTTGAGCGCCAGCAGTACGGCTGCGGCGTTGTTGTTGACCACGGTGACGCCCTCGGCGCCGGTCAATTCGCGGATCAGCCCGGTGATGAGGTCGTCGCGGTCGCCACGCTTGCCGGTGGCGAGATCGAATTCGAGGTTGAGCGGGTAGCGCGCGGCCATCGTGATGGCTTCGATGGCCTCTTCCGGCAGCAGCGCACGGCCGAGGTTGGTGTGCAGCACGGTGCCGGTCAGGTTGAACACCCGGCGCACGCGGCTGGCGTGGTGGGCGGCGAGACGCTCTCCAGCGCGGCCGGCGAGCACGGACTCTTCCAGTTCGACGGCAGCGAGCTGGCCGTGGCGCGCGGGCTCGCGCAGTTCGTCGAGCAGGTCGCGCAGGGTCTTGAGCAGGGCCTCGCGGCCATAGCGTTGCTGCAGCGGCTGGCAGGCCGGGCTGCGCAGCAGGCGGTCGATGGAAGGCAGGCGTACCGAGGTCATGGACGAACCTTAATGCGGAGTCGATGGCTGGAGTCAGTGTAGGGCGTATAACCGCTCGCGGTTATCCGCCGGCCCAATCGAAGCGAAGCTGACGGCGGATAACGCGTGCCGCGTTATCCGCCCTACGAAGAGCAGATTCAGCCAGCGCCACCCGGCGCCAGCAGCAGGTTCGGCGCGCTGCGCAAGTAGCCGTCCTCGGCGAGGCGGATGTCCAGAGCGAGGCTGGCCAGGTCGTCCGCCTGGGCCTCGGCGTGCTTGTCGTGTTCCAGGTAGAACTGCTTGAGATAGGACTGGCAGCCGGGGCAGGTCTCGGCCTTGAGCGGCGCCTGGTCGCTGGCGAGCCCCTCGCGTTGCAGCGAGTAGTAGGCCAGCCCCTTGCTCTCGGCGCAGTGGCTGCACTTCACGCGCACGTAGTGCCATTCGCAGGAACACAGCGAGCAGGCCAGGTAACGCAGCCCGGCGTGCTTGCCCTGGTGGCGGATCATCCCGGCCACCGGCGGTGCGCCGCAGGCCGGGCAGAGAGTCTGGCTGTCGGTTTCCACCAGGGTGTCTTCCGGCAATTGCAGCAGCCACTGGCTGAAGGCGACCTGCAGTACGGCGCCAAGGAAGGGCACCAGGGCTGGCGGCAGCAGGTCGAACTGGCCGTTGAGCAGGCCCAGCGCCCAGGCCTTGCGCTGGCCGGAGTCGGCGTTGCGCAGTGCCTTCAGCGCCTCGACCACGGCCGGGTTGGCGGTGAGTTCATAGGCATCGAGGAAGGCATCCAGCAGCGGCAGCCACGCACCTTCGCGCACCAGGACCTCGTAGGCCAGCGGCGGCATGCGGTGTTCCTGGCTGCGGGCAAGCGCGGCGGCGTCCGGCGTGGGCAGGAACAGCTTGCGTTCCAGCAGCACCTGCTGAGCGTCGCAGACCCCGGCGATCAGCTCCAGGTAGCCCTGCAGCGGATTATCCGGTGCCAGTTCACGCAGGCGCGCGGCGCGGCGGGAGAACAGGTCGTGGGGCGGTAGATTGAACAGCGGCGGGATGTTTGCGGCAGCTTCGATCTGCCCGGGTTCGAGAATTCGGCCTGACACGCAGGACTCCTTGTTGGGTTCGGAGCGGGGCCTGGAAAGCCCCTCTCCCTGGCCCTCTCCCTGAAGGGAGAGGGGATGGTTCGTGCCGGCGGAAGCACTGGCCTCAGCCGGCGGCTACGTCGAGGGTCAGTGGCCCTTGCCCTTGTCCACGTCCTTGAGCCAGGCGGCGTGGTGCTTGCGCGCCCAGCCGCGGCTGACCCAGCCATAGAGCATGGCGCCCATCGAACCCTTCACCCAGATGCCGGCGTAGATGTGCACCAGGATGCTGCAGATGAGTACGAAGGCGGCGAAGGCATGCAGCAGCGAGGCGATACGGATGAGGTCGATGCCGAAGAAGTGGCTGAAGTACGCACGCCACATCACGAAGCCGGTCACCAGCAGCACCAGCATGCACAGCAGCAGGGTCCAGAACAGCAGCTTCTGCCCGGCGTTGTAGCGACCCACTTCCGGGAGGTTTTCCTCGCGGTTGGTCACCACATCACGCCATTGCTTGAGCCACTGCACATCGCGCTTTTCCACCAGGTTGTGGTGGGCGAAGCGAATCACCAGGCCGAGGAAGAACAGGAACATCGCCACCCCGAGGAAGGGATGGAGAATGCGCGTCCACGGCCCACCGCCGAACAGGTTGGTCAGCCAGAACATGGCCGGATGGAACAGCGCCAGCCCCGAGAGGCCGGCGAGGAAGAACAGAATGGCCACCATCCAGTGGTTGCTCCGTTCGTTGGCGTTGTAACGCTGGATATCTTTTTTCATGTCGTCGGGCTCCTTGCTGCCCTTTTCCGCCCTCCCCGCGAGGAGGGTGGAAGTCAGTCAGCGGGGATCACGCGGATCATAGTCATGCACCGAAGGATCGACCTTGTGCACCGGCGCCTGCGGGTCGGGTCCGTCCTCCTCGTCCTCCTCGACCCGATTGGGGCCGATGCGGGTGTAGTGGAAGAACCCGGCCAGCACCACGCCGGCCATGGCCAGCAGGCCCAGCGGCTTGGTCAGGCCTTTCCACAGGCTGACCATCGGGCTGATCGCCGGTTTGTCGGGCAGGCCGGCATACAGCGACGGCTGGTCGGCATGGTGCAGCACGTACATCACGTGAGTGCCGCCGACGCCTTCGGGGTCATACAGACCCGCGTGTTCGAAGCCACGGGACTTCAGGTCGACAATGCGCTCGGCGGCGTGTTCCTTCATGTCCTCCTTGGTACCGAAGACGATGGCGCCGGTCGGGCAGGTCTTCACGCAGGCCGGCTCCATGCCCACGGCCACGCGGTCGGAACACAGGGTGCACTTGTACGCCTTGTGGTCCTTCTGCGAGATGCGCGGGATGTTGAACGGGCAGCCGGTGATGCAATAGCCGCAGCCGATGCAGTGGTCCTGGTTGAAGTCGACGATGCCGTTGGCGTACTTCACGATCGCGCCGGGGCTCGGGCAGGCCTTTAGGCAGCCCGGCTCGGCACAGTGCATGCAGCCGTCCTTGCGGATCAGCCACTCGAGGTTGCCGTTGGGGTTCTCATGCTCGGTGAAGCGCATGACCGTCCAGGACTGGTCCGTCAGGTCGATCGGGTTGTCGTAGGTGCCGTGGTTGTGACCCACCTCGTCGCGCAGCTCGTTCCATTCCGAGCAGGCGACCTGGCAGGCCTTGCAACCGATGCACTTGGACACGTCGATCAGCTTGGCCACTTCCTCCTCGTGCCGCACCGAAGGCGACGGCAAGGTGGTGGCGGAGCGGGCGTAGATGTCTTGGCTACTCATGGGTCACCTCACGCCTTTTCCACGTTGACGAGGAAGGACTTGAACTCCGGCGTCTGCGTGTTCCCGTCGCCCACGAAGGGGGTCAGGGTGTTGGTCAGGTAGCCGTTGCGCGCCACGCCGGAGAAACCCCAGTGCAGGGGGATGCCCACGTGGTGCACGGTCTGGCCGTTGACCTGCAGCGGACGGATGCGCTTGGTCACCACCGCCACCGCCTTGATGAAACCGCGGTTGGAGGAAACCTTCACGCGGTCGCCGGCCTTGATGCCGAGCTCCTTCGCCAGCGCCTCGCCGATCTCGACGAACTGTTCCGGCTGGACGATGGCATTCAGACGGCAATGCTTGGTCCAGAAGTGGAAGTGCTCGGTGAGCCGGTAGGTGGTCGCGGCGTACGGGAACTCCTTCGCCGTGCCGAACAGTTCCATGTCGTTCTTGAACACCCGCGCCGCCGGGCTGCTGATCGCCTGCGGGTTCTTGTGCAGCGGGTTGACGCCTATGGGCGTCTCGAACGGCTCGTAGTGCTCGGGGAACGGCCCCTCGGCCATCTTGTCGACGGCGAAGAAACGCGCCACGCCTTCGGGGTTCATGATGAACGGGTTCATCCCCGCTTCCGGCGCCGAATCGGGCTTGAAGTCCGGGATGTCGGTGCCGCCCCAGGCCTTGCCGTTCCACCACACCAGGCGCTTCTTCACCGGATCCCACGGCTTGCCGCTGACGTCGGCCGAGGCGCGGTTGTAGAGGATGCGCCGGTTGGCCGGCCACGCCCAGGCCCAGCCCAGGGTCTGGCCCATGGCGTAGGGGTCGCTGTTGTCGCGGCGGCCCATCTGGTTGCCCTGCTGCGTCCAGGAGCCGGCGAAGATCCAGCAACCACTGGCGGTGCTTCCGTCGTCACGCAGCAGCGCAAAGCCGGGCAGCTGCTCGCCGGCTTTCGCCAGGACCATGCCGTTGGCGGGGTCGACCACATCGGCCAGTGCCTTGCCGTTGTACTCCTTGGCGATCTCCTCCGGCGTCGGTTCGTCGGGCGTCAGGTACGGCCAGTCCAGGCCCAGGATCGGGTCGGGGAACTTGCCGCCGTCCTTGCGATAAGCCTCGCGCAGGCGATGCAGCAGGCCGCTCATGATGGCGATGTCGGTGCGTGCCTCACCCGGCGGCTCGGCGCCTTTCCAGTGCCATTGCAGCCAGCGGCCGGAGTTGACGATGGAACCGTCCTCCTCGGCGAAGCAACTGGTGGGCAGGCGGAACACCGTGGTCTGGATGGCCTTGGTGTCGACGTCGTTGTGCTCGCCGGCATTGCGCCAGAACTCGGAGGTTTCGGTGGCCAGCGGGTCCATCACCACCATCCACTTCAGCTTGGCCAGCGCAGCGCTGACCTTGGCCTTGTTGGGGAACGAGGCGATGGGGTTGAAGCCCTGGCAGAAGTAACCGTTGACCTTGCCCTGGTACATCATGTCGAAGTAGCGCAGCACGTCGTAGCCGGCGCCGGGCATGTCCAGCTTGGGCAGCCAGTCGTAGCACCAGTTGTTGTCCTTGGTCGCGGACTTGCCGAACCAGGACTTCATCAGGCTGACGTGGAACTTGGGATAGTTCTGCCAGTAGGACAACTGCCCCGGACGCAGCGGTTTGGACGTGCGCTTGGTGATGTAGGCGTTGTAGTCCTGCTCCGCGTCCATGCCCAGTGTCAGGTAGCCGGGAAGCGAGTTGGACAGCAGCCCGAGGTCGGTCAGACCCTGGATGTTGGAGTGACCGCGCAGGGCGTTCATGCCGCCGCCGGGCATGCCGATGTTGCCCAGCAGCAGTTGCACCATCGCGCCCGTGCGGATCATCTGCGCGCCCACCGAGTGCTGTGTCCAGCCCAGGGCGTACATGATGGTCATGACCTTGGTCGGCGCCGCGGTGGTGGATATCTCCTCCCACACCTTGAGCATCATGTCCTTGGGCGTGCCGCAGATGTTGCTCACCACGTCCGGCGTATAGCGGCTGTAGTGCTGCTTCATCAGGTTGAACACGCAGCGCGGGTGCGTCAGGGTCGGGTCGACCTTGGCGAAGCCGTCCTCGCCCAGCTCGTACTGCCAGGACGACTTGTCCGGGTAGGTGCGCTTCTCGGCGTCGTAACCGTTGAACAGGCCGTCGTCGAAACCGAAGCCTTCCTTCACGATGAACGAGACGTCGGTGTAGTTGTGGACGTATTCCTTCTGGTACCTGTCGTTCTCCAGCAGGAAATTGATCAGGCCGCCGAGGAAGGCGATGTCCGTGCCGGTACGGATGGGCGCGTAGTAGTCGGCCACCGAGGCGGAACGGGTGAATCGCGGGTCGACCACCAGCAGGCGCGCCTTGTTGTGCGCCTTGGCTTCGGTCACCCACTTGAAGCCACACGGGTGCGCTTCAGCGGCGTTTCCGCCCATGATCAGAATCAGATCGGCATTCTTGATGTCGGTCCAATGGTTGGTCATGGCTCCACGGCCAAACGTCGGGGCAAGACTTGCCACCGTCGGGCCGTGTCAGACACGCGCTTGGTTGTCGAACGCCAGTAGTCCGAGGGAACGCATCACCTTGTGGGTGATGTAGCCGGCTTCGTTGGAAGACGCCGACGCTGCCAGGAAGCCGGTGGTCAGCCAGCGGTTCACCGTCTGGCCCTGGGCGTTCTTCTCGATGAAGTTGGCGTCGCGGTCGTCCTTCACCAGCTTGGCGATGCGATCGAGCGCCTCGTCCCAGCCGATGCGCTTCCACTCAGCGGAGCCAGCTTCGCGAATCTGCGGGTATTTCAGGCGGTTCGGGCTGTGGACGAAGTCCAGCAGGCCGGCGCCTTTGGGGCAGAGGGTGCCACGGTTGACCGGATGGTCCGAGTCGCCCTCGATGTGGATGATGTTCTGCGAGACGTTCTTCGCCGCATCACCCTGGCTGTACATGAGGATGCCGCAGCCTACCGAGCAGTACGGGCAGGTATTGCGGGTCTCGACGGTGCGCGCAAGCTTGAAATGGCGGATCTGGTCGGCGAATGCATCCGGGGGTGCCATCCCGAGTGCCGCCAGGCTCGATCCTCCAAGGCCCACAGCGCAGACCTTGAAAAATTGCCGACGGTTCATATCCATCGTGCGTCTCCTGATCAGGCAGCGTACGTCCGGTGCATGGCCGGACCCTTGCTGCTTAAAAGATAGCCAAGCTGAGGCAATAAGCCAGTCTTCAGCCGGGCGCTGACCATGCACGCGGAGACTTTGCGGCGCATTGACGCGCGTCAGTGCGTCACTCAGAACGGACTGCTGAGTACCCCTAAATGGGCAACGGGCGGGTAGGCGCAGGAGATAGCTTCAGCATCGGAACGACAGGCGGACTGCGCGCGATCCGACTGAAGGGTTTCGTGCAGTCCGAGCAGGGCCACACCGATGAAGGCAGCGAGCAGGTAATGGCGCGCATGTCTTGTTCTTATCGCTTTCATGACGACCTCCGTCACTTCAGCCAGCGTTCGGGGCACGAAGCCCTGCCATGGGTTCAAGTCTGGAACCTGTGGCCAGTCTGTCAAATCGAAACGCTTGACCGAAATGCCTGAACGAGACGGCAGCCGGGCCGTTAACCGACCCACCGCTGGCCCATTAGGGTGGCAGGACCTGACTGCCCATGAGTGCTTCCATGTCGTCTGCCGCCTCGCCTTTCCCTCACCTGCTCGCCCCGCTCGACCTGGGTGCCCTCCAGCTGCGCAACCGCGTGGTCATGGGCTCGATGCATACCGGGCTGGAAGATCGCCTCTGGGACTTCGGCAAGCTCGCCGCCTACTACCGAGAGCGGGCACGCGGCGGCGTCGGCCTGATCATTACTGGCGGATTCGCGCCCAACCGCGAAGGCTGGCTGCTGCCGCTGGGCAGCAGCCTGACCAGCGGCCTGCAGGTGCCGGCGCACCGCCGCCTGACCCAGGCGGTGCACCGCGAGGGCGGGCGCATCCTGCTGCAAATCCTACATGCCGGGCGCTACGGCTATCACCCGCTGGTGGTCTCGGCCTCGCCGCTGAAATCGCCAATCAGCTGGTTCGCCCCGCGCGAACTCTCCGAGCGCGGCATCCTGCGCACCATCGCCGCCTTCGTGCGCTGCGCGAAGCTCGCCCACGCCGCCGGCTACGACGGCGTCGAGATCATGGGCAGCGAAGGCTACCTGCTGAACCAGTTCCTCTGCCCGCGCACCAACCAGCGCCAGGACCGCTGGGGCGGCGACCTGGGCAACCGCATGCGCCTGCCGCTGGAGATCGTCCGCCGCACACGTCGCGCCCTGGGAGAACGCTTCGTCGTCAGCTACCGCCTGTCGCTGCTCGACCTGGTGGAAGGCGGCAACAGCTGGGACGAGGTGCGCACCGTTGCACGAGCCCTGGAAGGCGCCGGCATCGACCTGCTCAACACCGGCGTCGGGTGGCACGAGTCGCGGGTGCCAACCATCGTGACCTCGGTGCCGCGCGCCGCCTTCGCCGAAGTCACCGCACGCCTGCGCCGTGAGTTGCGCGTGCCGGTGATCGCCAGCAACCGCATCAACACGCCGGAAGTCGCCGAGCGGCTGCTCGCCGAGGGCCACGCCGATCTCGTCTCCATGGCCCGGCCCCTGCTGGCCGACCCGCAGTTCGTGGAGAAAGCTGCCGCCGGGCGCGCGGACTCGATCAACACCTGCATCGCCTGCAACCAGGCCTGCCTGGACCACGCCTTTGCCAATCGCCGCGCCAGCTGCCTGGTCAACCCGCGCGCGGCGTTCGAGACCGAACTGCGCTACCGCAAGGCGCGCGTGCAAAAGCGCATCGCGGTGATCGGCGCGGGGCCTGCCGGGCTGTCCGCCGCCTGCGTCGCCGCCGAGCGCGGGCACCGGGTAACGCTGTTCGAAGCCGCCGGGGAGATCGGCGGGCAGTTCAACCTGGCCAAGCGCGTGCCGGGCAAGGAGGAATTCCACGAGACGCTGCGCTACTTCGCCGTACGCCTGGGTGAACTGGGTGTCGAGGTGCAACTGGGCCGGCGCATCCGGCGCGGCGAACTGAGCGGCGAGTACGACGAGGTGATAGTCGCCACCGGCATCCAGCCGCGCACGCCGTCGATTCCGGGCATCGGCCACGCCAAGGTGCTCAGCTACCTCGACGTGCTGCGTGGCGCAGCGGTGGGCGCGAAGGTCGCGCTGATCGGCGCCGGTGGCATCGGCTTCGACGTCGCCAGCTTCCTGCTCACCGAGCGTGATGGTCCGCAGCCGCTGGGCGAGTGGCTCGGCCAGTGGGGCATCGATCTGGACAACGCCACTGCGGGCGGCCTGATCCCGCCTGTCGCCCCCGCATCGCGCCGGCAGCTCTGGCTGCTGCAACGCAAGGCCGGCCAGCCCGGCGCCGGGCTGGGCAAGACCAGCGGCTGGGTGCACCGTGCGCACCTCAGGCATCACGGTGTGCGAATGCTTGGCGGCGTCGAGTACCTGCGCATCGACGATGACGGCCTGCACGTCCGTGTCGATGGCCAGGAGCAATGCCTGGCCGTGGACAACGTGGTGATCTGCGCCGGCCAGGAACCCCTCCTGGAACTGCAACCGACACTGGCGGCGGAGAACCTGCGCTACCACGTCATCGGCGGCGCCAGCGTGGCGCGGGAGCTGGATGCCAAACGGGCCATCCGCGAGGGCGCCGAACTGGCCGCGCGGTTGTAACGACGTTATCCATGATGCTCTGGCGTGGCGGAGGCCCATCGCGGACAGAGTCCGCTCCTACACCAGCTTTAGCATGTGGGTAGGAGCGGATTCATCCGCGATCGCTTGAGGCAGTGCTGGAATCCCATCTTGGGCTCGCGCCCATGGGGAGCTCCTACAGGTCCGAGCAGTCAACCCTCCAGCAACACCTTGATCGCCTGCAGGTCGCGCTCGACCCACTGGGCGTCGCGTTCGAAGGTGGCGTCGTCCATCTGCGGCTGGCGCAGCAGGGTCAACTGCAACTCGCAGCCATCGCCATTGGGGATCAAGCGCAGCGGGATATGAATGGCCGGCGCCTGCTCGGGCAGCACGTCGTGGTCCAGCACGCCGAACCCGTTGCGCGGCGAGAAGCGCACGCGCAGGGGCCCCTGGGGTGTCTGCGCCAGCCACAGGTCGCCTTCAAGCGGCGCGATGGCGCTGCACAGCCCGGAAGCCCAGTAGGGGAAATTCTTCGGGTCGGCGAGGAAGTCGTAGGCCGCATCGCGAGTCCGCTCGATGCGGATGCTGAAGACGCGGGAAGCGCGGGTGGCCATGATCGGGACCTCCATCGGGACGGGAGCAATGCTCCGGTCTGGTGCATACTACGCGGCTACATTTCATCCTTCGACCGCAGGCCGGCCCGTCGCCGCTCTGCCCGCGAACCGCTTCCGGAGTTTCCCATGCCTACACCGCCCTGGTGGCTGTTCGTCCTGCCGCTGATCGCCGGAGCCTGCCTGCCGTTGCAGGCGGGCATCAACGGCCAGTTGGCCAAGCAGGTGTCCAGCGTACTGGCCGCCGCGCTGATTTCCTTCTTCGTCGGCATGCTCGGCCTGCTCGCGCTGACCCTGGCCAACCGTGAATTCCCCAGCCTCGCAGCGATGCGCGGGATGCCCTGGTGGCAGTGGTGCGGCGGCTTCCTGGGGATGTTCTTCATCTTCATCGCCGCTTTCGCCGCGCCGCGCGTCGGTGCGCTGATGTTCATGGTGCTGGTGCTCGCCGGGCAACTGGGCATGGCGCTGGCCCTGGACCACTTCGGCTGGGCCGGCTTCAAGGAAGCGCCGGTCAGCGCCATGAAGGTCGCCGGCATGGTCGCCATCGCCATCGGTATCTGGATGATCCGCAGGGGCTGAGCGGACCGACGGGCGGGCCCGACAACCAAGCCACACTGGCTATGCTGCTGGGACCCGGACCGTGCCGAGTCACGCCATGGATACACTCCCGCACAGCGACGAGCCGTCGGAATGGCTATTCGGCTCCCGCACCTTCAACCTGCGTCGCGACAGCCTGCGCTGGCCGGGCCGCGACGAGCCGGAAACCGCCTACGTTCTCGAGTACCCGGACTGGGTCAATGCCACGGCGCTGACCCGCGATGGCGAGCTGCTCCTCGTGCGCCAGTACCGCCATGGCGTTCGAGGCTGGGTAGTGGAGCTGCCCGGCGGCTGGGTCAAGCCGGACGACGCCGACCGCGAACATGCCATTCGGCGCGAGCTGCTGGAGGAGACCGGCTATGTGTTCGACCAGGTCGAGCCGTTGCTGTCGCTCTCACCCAACCCCGGCACCCATGACAACCTCCTGCATGCCTTCCTTGCCACGGGCGGGCAACGGGTACGCGAACCGCAGCCGGACGATGACGAACACATCTTCGTGCTGACGCTGCCGCTGACGGAGGTGCAGACGCGCCTGCTGGACGGCTCGCTGCTCGACAACGGCCACCTCAGTTGCCTGCTACTGGGCCTGATGCGCCTGGGCCGGCTGCATTTCGGATTCCCCGAGGGAGATCTTGCATGACGGATATCCAGGTGATTCTGGTCGACGAACACGACAACCCCGTCGGCACACTGGAGAAACTCGAGGCGCACCGTCAGGGCCTGCGGCATCGGGCCATCTCGGTCTATCTGTTCAACACGGCAGGGGAACTGCTGCTGCAACGCCGCGCGCAAGCCAAGTACCACTGCGGCGGGCTGTGGAGCAACAGTTGCTGTGGCCACCCCTACCCCGACGAAACCGCGCTCAACGCCGCCGAACGCCGGCTGGGCGAGGAGATGGGTGTCCATGTACACCTGCACAAGTTGTTCGAGTTCAGCTACTGCCTGGAGCTGCCCGGCGGCCTCATCGAAAACGAGTACGGGCATATCTTCGCTGCCGTGGACAATCAGCCGCCCCACCCCGATCCCGAGGAGGCCGATGACTTCCGTTACATCAGCCTGGCCGACCTGGAAGTGGAAATGGCCGCCGCCCCGGACCGCTTCACCCCCTGGTTCCGCCTCTGCTATCCAGCGCTCAACGCCCACCTGCGGGAGCACGGCGGGTTGGCAGCACTCTGAGGCCCTTCGTCGAAAGAGCGCGCAATTGTTCCGCCTCACCACTATGATGCGCGCCTTCGCAACGCCCCGCCGAATGCCCCCATGAGAAAACCACCGCTGATCGCCAACGCCGAACTGGACCGCCTGGAAACCTGGGCCAAGTACACCTCGGGCCTGTGCAAGGACTGCAACGCCACCTGCTGCACCATGCCGGCGGAAGTGAACGTCAACGACCTGATCCGGATCGGCGTGGTCGACGAATTCGAGCGCGACGAACCGGCGAAGAACATCGCCAAGCGCCTGCTGAAGGAAGGCGTCGTCGAGCGCTTCAACCAGAAGAGCGGCATCTTCACCCTGACCCGCACCAGCAACGGCGACTGCTACTTCCTCGACCGCAAGACCCGCCTCTGCAGCGTCTACGCCAAGCGCCCGGACACCTGCCGCAACCACCCGCAGGTCGGCCCGCGCCCTGGCTACTGCGCCTATCGCAAGAAGACCGGCTGAGCGCCCAGGGCGCTTTCTGCTTTTCGTAGGAACGAGGGGGGCGCATAGCCCTTGCTCGCGAACCTGCAAGGCACGGTGCTATGCGGTTCGCGAGCAAGCTCGCTCCTACAGCCCCTGAGGTGGCTCGCTATACTGCGGGCCTGCTCAGGAGCCCCGAATGAATTCCCTGCTCGAAGCCTGGCGGCATTCACCGACCCACCGCCGTGTCTGGGCGCTCGCCGCGCCGATGATCCTCTCCAACGTCTCCGTGCCGCTGGTCACCCTGGTCGACAGCGCGGTGATCGGCCACCTGCCACACGCGCACCAGCTGGGCGCCGTCGCCGTCGGCGGCGGGCTCTATACGCTGCTGGTGGGAGTGCTGGGCTTCCTGCGCATGGGCACCACCGGTTTCTCCGCGCAGGCGGCTGGACGCGACGACGGCGGAGCGCTGCGACGGATTCTCGGCCAGGGCCTGCTGCTCGCACTGGGACTGGCGCTGCTGCTCGGCGTGCTGGCGGTGCCGCTGACCGGTCCGGCACTGGGGCTGATGCGCCCGTCTGCCGAGCTGGATGCGCTGGCTCGCGAATTCTTCCACATCCGCCTGTTCGGCCTGCCGGCAGCGCTGGCCACCTACGCACTGGTCGGCTGGTTCCTCGGGACGCAGAACGCCCGCGCGCCACTGGCGATCCTGCTGACCACCAACGTCATCAACATCGTTCTCAGCCTCTGGTTCGTGATCGGCCTGGGCTGGGGCGTGGGCGGTGCGGCGAAGGCCTCCGTGCTCGCCGAGTGGAGTGGCGCCCTGCTCGGCCTGGCGCTGACCCGCAGGACCCTGGCGCGTTACTCCGGCCAGCCGGACTGGTCACGCCTGCGCGCCTGGGCCAGTTGGCGCCCGCTGCTGATGGTCAACCGCGACATCTTCATCCGCAGCCTGGCGCTGCAGGGCGTGTTCTTCCTGCTGACGGTGCAGGGCACGCGCCTGGGCGACGCCACGGTGGCCGCCAATGCCTTGCTGCTGAACGGGCTGATGGTCACGTCCTACGCCCTCGACGGCCTCGCCCATGCGGTGGAGGCCCTGTGCGGGCATGCCATCGGCGGCCGCGACCGTACTGCGCTGCGCCGTTCGCTGGTGGTCGCCTGCGGCTGGTCACTGATCGCCAGCCTGCTGTTCGTTGCCCTTTTCAGCTTCGCCGGGCACCTGTTCATCGCCCTGCAGAGCGACATCCCCGAAGTACGCGCCACCGCCGACCAGTACCTGCCCTACCTCGCCTGCCTGCCGCTGATCGGCATGTGGAGCTATCTGCTCGACGGCCTGTTCATCGGCGCCACCCGCGCCCGCGAGATGCGCAACGCCATGCTGCTCGCCTGCGCCGCCAGCCTGCCGCTGGGCATCGCGCTGCAGGGCTGGGGAAATCACGGTTTATGGCTAACCTTCCTATGCTTCATGTTGCTGCGCGGCGCGATCCTCGCCCTCTACGCCTGGAGGCTCACGCGCCAAGATGCCTGGCAGGTGCCTGCCAGCCCCTGAACCTGTGAGGAAACGCCATGCCGGCTTGTCCCATTCCCGTTGACGAACACCTGCGTCAGCAGACCCTGGATGAGATGAACCTGCTCGACACCCCGGCCGAGCATTACCTGGATACCCTGGTCCAGCTGACCCAGGATCTGGTGAAGGTCGATACCGTGCTGATCAGCCTGATCGACCAGGACCGCCAGTGGTTCAAGGCCCGCGTCGGCCTGGACGCCAACGAGACGACGCGCGACGTGTCTTTCTGCGGCTACGCGATTCTCGGCGAGGACACCCTGCTGGTACCCGACGCCACCCTCGACGCGCGCTTCGCCGACAACCCGCTGGTCCTCGGCCCGCCCTACATCCGCTTCTACGCCGGGCGCCCGCTGCGCGCCGGCAATGGCCAGGCCATCGGCACCCTGTGCATGGTCGACCCGCGCCCGCGCAGCATGACCCAGGCGCAGCAGGCCAATTTCCGCGACCTCGCCACCCTCGCCGAGGGCTACCTGCAACTGCGCACACTGATCCAGAACAACCGCGACCTGCGCGTGGAGATGGACCGCGAACAGCGCAAGGCCCTGCTCGATCCACTGACGCAGCTGTGGAACCGCGGCGGCCTGCTGACCTTCCAGGAGCGCGAATGCCGGATGGCGCGGGAAAGCCATGCGCAGCTGGGCGTGCTCTATGCCGACCTCGACTTCTTCAAGTCGATCAACGACCAGCATGGCCATGCCGCCGGTGACCAGGTGCTGTGCGAATGTGCCCGCCGCCTGCGCGCCGCGCTACGCCCCGACGACCTGCTGGTGCGCCAGGGCGGAGAGGAGTTCGTCGCGCTGCTCAAGGTGAAGGACGGCGAGGAACTGCAGCGGGTCGCCGAGCGCGTGCGCCAATTGATCGGCAACGAGCCGGTGCAGCTGTCCAGCGGGCCGCTGCCGGTGAGCCTGAGCATCGGCTGCACCCTGCTGGCCGGTGAGGAAGCCGTGGACCAGGCACTGGAACGCGCCGACGCCGCGCTTTACAGTGCCAAGCAGGCCGGACGCAACCGGGTGGTTTTCCACGCGTCATCGGCCCAAGCCTGAATCCCCAATAAGAAGGCCCCATCCGAGGAAGCCTCCATGGCCCAAGCCATTGCCGCATACCTGCACTACCTGTCGATCTTCATCCTGTTCGCCCTGCTGGTGCTGGAGCACCAGTTGTTCCGCCTGCCGCTGGACCTGTCGCGGGCACGCAGCCTGGTCATCGTCGACCTCGCCTACGGCGCCTGCGCCGGCCTGGTCCTGCTGACCGGCGCGGCACGTGTGGTGTGGTTCGCCAAGGGCACCGAGTACTACCTGCACAACAGCATCTTCCACGCCAAGATCGGCCTGTTCGTGCTGGTGGCACTGCTGTCGATCCTGCCGACCATGACCTTCCTCAACTGGCGCAACGAGCTCAAGGCCGGGCGCGTGCCGGCGCCCAGCGAGCGCCAGGCAAAGCTGGTGATCATGACCATCCGCGTCGAATTGCTCGCGCTGCTGATCCTGCCGCTGCTGGCGAGCCTGATGGCGCGCGGTTTCGGGATGATCGGTTGAGCCGCGGATAGCTCCGCCTGGTCTGCCATTTTCCTACAAACAATCGAGACCAGTCCGATTCAGGCGCCGTTCTGATCGGCGGATGCTCCTGTGCAGTTGCAACTGCTGCAGGCCCCTTGCATGTTCCGTCCCCTTCTAACACTCATCCGGCGCGCTTCATCCCCGGCCCTCGTCCTGCTTGCCACCGCCCTGGGCGGCTGCGCCAGTGACGAGTTCACCCTGGAGGCCGACCTGCCCGGCGACTTCCAACTGGCGGGCGACGCCGAGTACATCCAGTCCGCCGGCAACAGCTGCCCGGGTGCGACGGGACAGAACCTCAGGCATCGCCTGTTCAATACCCCGGGGCATGCGGCGCGACCGCAGCGAGTGAGCTTTCAGGTGCCGCTGAGCACAAGAGCCGAGGGTTGCGTCCTTCAGCTCAGCCGCATACAGATCCAGCTCGATGGCGAGTCCGCCGTCCACCCCAATGACGCCGTGCAGCCGGACTTGGCCTTCGCCATCCTGACAGTCCGAGAGCATCTGCCGGCGAGCGTCTGGGAACCGCCGCGCAAGGGTGCAATCATCTTCGACGGCCAATGCCGCTGGCAGCTCCCGCCGACCGGGGCCGGCACCACCATCGAGCGGCGACTGCAATGCAGCGCCTCGGACCTGCAAGGCCGCTGGTTCGACGCCACGCCGGGCGGAACGCTGCGGCGCAGTGACCTGGCGGGGCGTACCGTGCGCCTGGCCATCGGTGCGGCACCCGACGTACCCGCCACCGTCACCGCTTCCGGTCAATAACCCCTCTCAGCTGTTCGGCGGCAACAGCTGCGCCAGCCGCATGCGCAGGGCCTCGATCTCTCCCGGCGCGGGCTGCAGGTGGAAGCGCTGGCGCAGGACTGCCAGCAGCTCATCCGCGTCAGCGATGTTGGACTGCTCGACATCACCTTCCGCCGTCCGCCGGCTGAACTGCCCGTTGAGCAGCGACAACCGCGCCCCCTCTTCGCTCAGCGCCACGCGCAGGGAATTGCGGAACACGCTCTGCGGGTAGGTCGAGGTGTACCAGTTGCGCATGGTGTAATCGGCCCAGTGCTGGGCCTCCAGGGTGAAGTGGTAAAGCGTCTGCCAGCCAGACGCAGAGCGTGTCGCCATCTCCAGTTCTCCATCCGCCCTGCGGCTGATGCGCCAGCCACCGGGCAGCTCCTCATCCACACGCAACGGCAGGGCGCGCGGCGAGGCCGGACCGCCGAAACCGATATCCACCAGGTGCGCACCTTCCTCCAGGTCGACCCGCAGCAGCAGGTGGGTCTGCGGCGTCAGCGGCGCATCCGCCGCAAGCCCCCAGCGCACCCTCGCCACCAGCAGCGTCACCCGGTAATCCAGGCTGCTCAGCAGGCGGGCGAACAGGCTGTTGAGCTCGAAGCAGTAGCCGCCGCGATGACGCTCGACGACTTTCTCGAACACCGCTTCCGGCTCGATCAGGACCGGCTTGTCCAGCAGGACGTCGAGGTTCTCGAAGGGCAGTTGGTGCAGCGCGGCAACGATCAGCCGGTCGAGGTTTTCCAGGGTCGGTGCGGGGCGCTCCGACGGCAGGCCGAGGCGCGCCAGGGTTGCATCGAGCTGGGCAGTGTCGAAGGGGGTGAGCGGGGTCATGCGAGTCTCCTTTCGCGAAGCATCAAGGTGTGCTCCGGGCAGTGGGTTCGGGAATCACCAGCGGCCCGCAATTCTCTTCGCTGACGATCACCGCCAGCAGCCGCGCGGGCTCACTGGCGCTGGGGTTCTCAGCGAAGAGGTGCAGCTCGCGGCTGGGCTCGAACCAGGTTTCACCCGGTCCGTAAGTCTGTGCCGGCAGGCCCTGCATCTGCGAGCGGACCTGGCCGCTGAGCACGATGGCAGTCACCGCGCCGGGATGGCGGTGAGCGTGCGTGAAGCCCCTGGGCGGGAAATCTACCTGCAACGTGGTGACGACCTTGCCGGGCATGTCCGCCAGCGGCTCGCAGGAAAGGCGCCTCACCTGCGTGGCCGGGCGCACGTCGGCGGAGTGTCCGGCATGGCTTTCGGCAAGATGCACCACGGGACGCGAAGCGGGTTGCCAGAGCAGTGCACCCGCCGCAACGGCCGCCACCAGTGCCAACCCGATGCGCCACTCACGGCCCACGGCCAGGTTCATGCCGAGGCCCCCGCCAGGCGGAAGCCCGGCTGCCAGCCAAGCCGATGGCGGGCCTTGGCAGAGCTGACCTCGACGTCCTGCTCGGCGATGTTGTAGACGCCGTGGGCGCCCCACTCCAGCGCCAGCAGTGCGGCGCGAGCCGCGTCATCGACATGCACGGACAGACGCGGATCAGCCGTTTCAGCCCCTGTTCCAGGGCCATAGAGCCGGCCGTAGCGCAGCACGATGCCTTCCATCGGTTGAGCGCCGAGCACGGCATTTTCCAGCGCTGCTACGCCGCCGACACTGATGGCGCGCGGGCCTTCGGCGCCAAGGTCCAGCGGTTGCTCCTCGTGCAATGGCTGCTCGCCGGCCCGGTAGGCCCAGGCAATGCTCTGCGCGACCATGCGCTCGACGCCGGCGGCACGCGCAGCCGCCACCAGGTTGGCGGTGCCCTCGCGGCGAACACGGGCATTGCGCGGTTGGGCGGCGGACATCTGCGCCGGGTCGAGACCGGCCGGCAGATCGGTCAGCTGATGGATCACCCAGCGCGGCCCGAACGCCTGCACGGCGTCCCGCAGGCCGTCGCCATCGAAGACATCCAGCACCAGCGCGCGAGCGCCGGCAGCCTCGATGCGAGCGGCGCGCTCCGGCGAGCGGCTGATCGCCAGCACCTCGTAGCCACGCTCCAGCAACAAGGGCAGCAGGCGCTGGCCAATGGCACCGCTGGCGCCGGCGAAAAACACTTTCATGCACATGGTGGACCTCGACTCGGGCGGTTCAGGACATGGCCTCACTCTAGGAGCGCCATGCCCCACTCCACAGAGCCAAGATCGCACTGAATGACTGGGACATGCGACTTGCCTTCTTGACCCAGGTCCGGGCAGGACCGCCGGCATCGTCTATAACAAACGGCTCAACTACCGCTTTCCCGAGGAGTCGTCATGAGCCAAGTCTTCGATGTTGCCGTGGTCGTCGGCAGCCTGCGCAAGGAATCCCTGAACCGCAAGATCGCCAAGGCCTTCGCCGCCCTGGCGCCGGCCAACCTGAAGCTGGAAATCGTGGAGATCGGCGACCTGCCGCTGTACAACGAAGAGCTCGACGTAGGCACCGCGCCCGCCAGCTACACCGCTTTTCGCGAGCGCATCGCCCGTGCTGACGCGGTGCTTTTCGTCACGCCCGAGTACAACCGCTCGGTGCCGGGCGTGCTGAAGAACGCCATTGACGTCGGCTCCCGGCCGTACGGCAAGAGCGCCTGGAACGCCAAGCCCTGCGCCGTGGTCAGCGCATCGCCGGGCGCCATCGGCGGCTTCGGCGCCAACCACCACCTGCGCCAGTCCCTGGTGTTCCTCAACATGCCGGTGCTGCAGCAACCCGAGGCCTACCTGGGCGGTGCCGGTGCCTTCTTCGACGAAGCCGGCAAGCTGTCCGAGAAGACCCAGCCCTTCCTGCAGAGCATCATCGACGCCTTCGCCGGCTGGATCGAACAGAACCAGCCACGCTGATCGTTCACCGCGCCGGCCCCCGCCGGCGCCCTCTTCCGCCAATCTGTGCAACCGGTCGCAGGCTTCCAGGCGAGGCCCCGATAACAGCCACTTCAGCTGGCTGCGCACTGCCCCGCGCGCCATGGTTCAGGGCCGATTCCCATGCCTTGACCGATCATGTCGCTGCGCCTCATCGCCCTCTGTGCCTTTGCCCTGCTCGCTGCCTGCAGCTCCCCGCCGGTGAAGAAAGACGTCCACGGCGAGGATTTCAGCTCCGGTCAGTTGCTGCAGAGCGACGCCAACCGGGCCGCCAACCTGGCCATGCGCGACAACCTGGAAAGCCTGTCGCTGCTACTGGACAAGCTCTACAAGCGCAACCCACGGGAATGGAAGAAGACCGGCGCCGCCAGCCGCGATGAGGCACACAAGGCGGTGATGGATGCCATCACCGGGAACAGCCCACTGGCCGGGCTGAAGGAGCAGAAATCCGTCGCCGTGCTGCCCCTGGCTTTCGACGCCAGCTTCACGGGCGACCGCGCCGGCACGCTGATCTACGGGTTGGGCAGCATGCTGATGGAACTCTACGGCGGCACCACGACCCAGCACCTGCTCAGCGGGCTGGATTCGCAGAAGACCGCCAATGCCGCCTGGAACATCGAGGTTGCCGCCTGGTTGCTGGCCAGCCGCGAAGACGCCCAGGGGCAGCCCCTGCTGCTATCGAACGAGATCAGCGAAAAGGGGCGCAACCTGTCCTTCGAGCGCGAATTCGGCCGCATCGCCGGACGCCTGGAGCTGCTGGCGCAGATGACCAACGAAAGCCTGCGACGCAGCGGCATCAACTATGTGCAAGGCATCCTCGCCGCGCCGATCATCGGCCTGGTGCAGTTCATCCCGCTGGATGCCGCCACGGCGGCGGCATCGCAGTAGCGGCCTAGTCTTCCAGCAGGCGCGCCAGGCGCTGGCGCAGGTAACGGTTCTCCGCGCGCAGTTCGTCGACCTCGTCCAGCAGGCGCAACGCCAGGGCGATGCCCGGCCAATCCAGTTCGAATTCACGGCGTAGGCGCACGGCACGACGCACCACGCTGACCGCCTGGTAATCGAAAACCCAGTGCCCTGCGCCTTGCTCACGGGGCTCCACGATGCCCACCTCGACGATCTCGACGAGCACGTCGCGGGGGAGGTTCACCGACTGGCAGAGCTCGTCGAGGTCCACCACCATCACTGTCGTCGTCATGCGCGTTTACCCCAATCGGCACGGGGGTCGAAGGCCGCCTTGGCAGCCAGTTCTTCCCAGAGTTTGCGTGTCGCGTCATCCGCAGTCTTCGGCATCACCACCTTGAGCACGGCGTACAAGTCGCCGGCGGCGGCATCGCCCTTGTTCGGCAGGCCCTTGCCCTTGATGCGCAGGCGTTGGCCGGCCTGGCTGTTGGCCGGAATGCCGAGGTTGATCCGGCCGCCCAGGGTGGGCACTTCCACCTTGGCGCCGAGCGCCGCTTCCCAGGGCGCCACCGGCACGGTGACGATCAGGTCGCGGCCATCGACGTCGAACACCGGGTGCGGTACCAGGCGAATCACCAGGTACAGGTCGCCCGCCGGCCCGCCATTGACGCCTGGCGCGCCCTGCCCCTTGAGGCGGATGCGTTCGCCGTCGGCGGTGCCCACGGGGATCTTCACGTTCAGCGTCTTGTTCTGCGGCGGCAGCTTGCGACCGTACTCGTCGTAGCTGGGCAGGCTGAAGCTGATCGGCCGGCTCTCGCCGGACAGGGTCTCCTCGAGGAACAGCGGCACTTCCATCTCGATGTCCTGGCCACGGTGCTGGCGCGGTTGGCGGGCGCCACCGAAGCCGCCCTGGGGGCCGCCTGCGCGGGCACCGAAGATCTGCTCGAAGAAGTCGCTGAAGTCCTGCTCGTGCCCCGGCGGCGGGCCGTCGAAGCCCCCGCGCGGCTGCCAGCCGGGCGGCGCCTCGAATTGCGGCCCCTGCGGGCCGTAGCGGCGCAGCTCATCGTACTCGGCGCGCTTTTCCGGGCTTTTCAGCACTTCGTAGGCCTCGGAGACGTCCTTGAATTTCGCCTCGGCGTCCGGCTCCTTGCTGACGTCTGGATGGTACTTGCGCGCGAGCTTGCGGTAGGCGGTCTTGATCGCCTTGTCGTCGGCGTCGGGTTCGACCCCGAGCGCGGCGTAATAGTCCTTGAATTCCATCGGTAGCGGTCACTCCTCACATGCGTTGGACCTGTCGGCGCCTGGGACACGGGGGATTCGCGCGGGCAGCCGGAGCCGCTGCGCGCACTGCGAGGCGAACAGGTGGAAAAAGCGGGTTCTGCCCTACCAGATGGAGGCGTCGCGCCCGCTTTTCAACACTGCCTGCAAGCCTAGACGCTGATCCTGCATCGGGTCTGCCGGGACGACTTGATACCGGTCATGGCATAGTCACCTTCCCCACTTCCTCACGAACCTTCCAGGCCATGAGCGCGCCCACCGACTCGTTCCGCCAGCCGCTGGACCCGAGCCACGAGCTGCCGATCTATCGGCAACTCTATGAGCGCATCCGCGACGCCATCACCCGTGGCGCACTGCGGCCGGGCGAGCGCGTGCCGCCGGTGCGCGGCCTGGCCGGCGAACTGGGCGTGGCGCGCGGCACGGTGGAGCTCGCCTACCAGTTGCTGACCAGCGAGGGCTATCTGCTGGCGCGCGGTCCGGCCGGCACGGTGGTCTCCCCGCAACTCGCCGGCCGCACGGAAAGCGCACCGCCCGTGGCCATCGCCCCGGCGACCGTGGAACGCAGCCTGCCCGGCCTGATCGCCCACGGCCCCGCCCTGCGGCCGTTCCAGCTCGGCGTGCCGGCGCTGGACGCCTTCCCCCGCGCGCTCTGGTCACGCCTGTGCGCACGCCGACTGCGCCAGCAAAGCGCATCGATGCTCGCCTACCCGGAACCCTGCGGCTACGGCCCGCTGCGCGAGGCGGTGGCGGGCTACCTGGGCATCTCCCGCGGCATCGCCTGCGACCCGGCACAGGTATTCATCTGCGCCGGTTACCAGGGTGCACTGGACCTGATCAGCCGCACCTTGTTGGAGCCCGGCCAGCGCTTCTGGCACGAGGACCCCGGCTACCCGCGCGGCCGCGAACTGCTGCGCCGCGCCGGCGGTGTGCCGGTGCCGGTCGCGGTGGATGGCGATGGCCTGCGCGTGGAGGACGGCATCGCCCGCGCGCCGGACGCGCGCTTCGCACTGATCACCCCGTCGCAGCAAAGCCCCACCGGCGTCGCCCTCAGCCTGCCACGGCGCCTGGCCCTGCTGGACTGGGCGGCGAGCAGCGGCGCCTGGATCGTCGAGGACGACTACGACAGCGAATACCGCTACGCCGGCTTCCCCCTGCCGGCACTGAAAAGCCTCGACCGCGCCG
This sequence comes from Pseudomonas multiresinivorans, assembly GCF_012971725.1. Lineage (NCBI taxonomy): Bacteria > Pseudomonadati > Pseudomonadota > Gammaproteobacteria > Pseudomonadales > Pseudomonadaceae > Pseudomonas > Pseudomonas multiresinivorans. Next base: position 1,440,917 of record NZ_CP048833.1, on the reverse strand, counting down.
GCCGCGTGCTCTACACCGGCACCTTCAGCAAGGTGCTCTATCCGGCGCTGCGTCTGGGCTATCTCGTAGTACCGGCGGAGCTGGTGGAAGACTTCGTGCGCGCCCAGCAGGTGTTCACGTCGGGCTGCGCCGAGCTGCTCCAGGCGACCCTCTGCGACTTCATGCAGGAAGGCCATTTCGCCCGTCACCTCAAGCGCACCCGCACGCTCTACGCCCAGCGCCGTCAGTGGCTGCGCAGTGCGCTGGAGGATCGCCTGGGCGAACACCTGCGCTTCGCCGATACGCCCGGTGGCCTGCACCTGATCGGCGCGCTGGAACAGGATGACCTCGCCGTCGCCCGCCGCGCCCACGCGGACGGCCTCGGTTTGCAAGCGCTGAACGCCTGGTGCGTGGAGGCCAGGCGCGAACCGGCATTGCTCATGAGCTTCACCAACGTCACCGACGAGAAGCTCGCCGGTCGCCTGGCAGAGCGGTTGGTGCCGTTGCTGGGCTGAAGGCTCCCCGCGTTTGGCGCGCAGTCCCGTTCGCGAGCAAGCTCGCTCCTACGTAGAGCAGGTCGGCCCGGGCTGTAGGAGCGAGCTTGCTCGCGAACCGACCGCAGACGCCTGGAGCCAGCCCTGACATCTGTCACAGAGCAACTGGCGCACTTGCCGGACGGAGTCGCGCCGAGCGGCGGTCAATACCTCCGATGGCAAAAATTGACTGACAGGCGACGTTGACCGAGGTCAATTTCCCTACGGGCAATATCGTTAGATTCCCACAACATCTTGTTGTCTTGAATAAGTCGAGACACAGCATGTTGTGGAATCCAGCCAATGCCCCTGACACGGACCGCCCCTCTTCCCGCCAGCCTGCGCAAGCGCAATGGCAACGCCGCAGCCTTCGACCCGAGCAAGATCGAACGCGCCATTGCCGCCGCCGGCGAAGCCAGCGGCGAGTTCTCCGCGCCCCACGCGCAGGAGCTGACCCGCCGCGTGCTGGCGCGCCTGCCGGCGCAGAATGATCTCGACGTGGAACAGGTGCAGGACATGGTCGAGCGCACCCTGATGGAAGCCGGCCACTACCCCACCGCGCGCGCCTACATCGTCTACCGCGAACGCCACGGCCGCCTGCGCCGCGAGCGCAAGACGCTGGTGGACGTCGCCGCGTCGATGAACGAGTACCTGTCGCGGGAAGACTGGCGGGTGCGCGCCAACGCCAACCAGGGTTACTCCCTGGGCGGGCTGATCCTCAATGTGTCCGGCAAGGTCACCGCCAACTACTGGCTGGACGAGGTGTACAGCGCGGGTATCGCCGTCGCCCACCGCGAGGCCGACCTGCACATCCACGACCTCGACATGCTCGCCGGCTATTGCGCCGGCTGGTCGCTGCGCACCCTGCTCAGCGAAGGCCTGAATGGTGTACCGGGGCGGGTCGAGGCCGGGCCGCCGAAACACCTGTCCAGCGCACTGGGGCAGATGGTCAACTTCCTCGGCACGCTGCAGAACGAATGGGCCGGCGCCCAGGCGTTCAGCTCCTTCGACACCTACCTCGCTCCCTATGTGCGCAAGGACGGCCTGAGTTATCAACAGGTGCGCCAGGCCCTGCAGGAATTCATCTACAACCTCAACGTGCCGTCGCGCTGGGGCACCCAGACGCCCTTCACCAACCTGACCTTCGACTGGGTCTGCCCGGAAGATTTGCGCGAACAGATTCCCTACGTCGGCGGCGTAGAAATGCCCTTCGCCTACGGCGACCTGCAGGCCGAGATGGACCTGATCAACCGCGCCTACATCGAAGTGATGCAGGCCGGCGACGCCCACGGCCGGGTGTTCACCTTCCCGATCCCGACCTACAACATCACCCACGACTTCCCCTGGGACAGCGACAACGCCACGCGCCTCTTCGAGATGACCGCGCGCTACGGCCTGCCGTACTTCCAGAACTTCCTCAATTCGGACATGCAGCCCAATCAGGTGCGCTCCATGTGCTGCCGCCTGCAACTGGACGTGCGCGAGCTGCTCAAGCGCGGCAACGGGCTGTTCGGCTCGGCTGAGCAGACCGGTTCGCTGGGCGTGGTAACGATCAACTGCGCGCGCCTGGGCTACCGCCATCGCGGCGATCTGGCCGGGCTCCACCGCCAGCTGGACTACCTGCTGGAGCTGGCCTTCGACAGCCTCGAAGTGAAGCGCAAGGTCATCCAGCAGCACATGGATGCCGGGCTCTACCCGTACACCAAACGTTACCTCGGCACCTTGCGTAATCACTTCTCCACCATCGGCGTGAACGGCCTGCACGAGATGGTGCGCAACTTCACCGATGATCGCGAAGGCCTGCACACCGAGTCCGGCCGGCAGATCGCGCTGGAGCTGCTGGACCATGTACGGGCGCGGCTGGTGCGCTTCCAGGAAGACAGCGGCCACCTCTACAACCTCGAAGCTACCCCGGCCGAAGGCACCACCTACCGCTTCGCCCGCGAGGACCAGAAGCGCCACGCCGACATCCTCCAGGCCGGCACGCCGGACGCGCCCTACTACACCAACTCCTCGCAGTTGCCGGTGGGCCTCACCGACGACCCGTTCGAGGCGCTGGAACTGCAGGACGCCCTGCAGTGCAAGTACACCGGCGGCACCGTGCTGCACCTGTACATGGCCGAGCGCATCTCCAGCGCCGAGGCCTGCAAGACCCTGGTGCGCACCGCCCTCGGGCGCTTCCGCCTGCCCTACCTGACGGTAACGCCGACCTTCTCCATCTGCCCCGTCCACGGCTACCTCGCCGGCGAACACGAGTTCTGCCCGAAGTGCGACGAAGCCGCGCTGCAGAAAGCCGCGCCCAAGAGCTGCTGTGGCGGCTGATCCTCCGTTCACTTTCATCCCCGCAAAAAAGGAGCACTACCGATGACCGCGAACCAATTGCCCGAAAGCCAGCGCCAGCGCTGCGAGGTGTGGACCCGCGTGATGGGCTATCACCGCCCGGTGACGGCCTTCAACGCCGGCAAGCAATCCGAGCACCGCGAGCGCCGCCACTTCCGCGAGACGCGATGAGCGCCACGCTCAGGGTCGGGGGCCTGGTGCCCCTGACCACCCTCGACTACCCCGGCCTGCTCGCCTGCGTACTGTTCTGCCAGGGCTGCGCGTGGCGCTGTCGCTACTGCCACAACCCGGAGCTGATTGCTCCGCGCGGCGTGGAGGAAATCGGTTGGGATGACATCCTCGCCTTCCTCCGCCGTCGCCAGGGGCTGCTGCAAGGTGTGGTCTTCAGCGGCGGCGAAGCGACCCTGCAGAACGCCCTGCCCGATGCCATGGCGAGCGTCCGCGAGATGGGTTTCCGCGCCGGGCTGCACAGCGCCGGTATCCGCCCGGAGTCCTTTGCCCGTGCACTGCCCCATGCGGACTGGGTGGGGTTCGACGTGAAGGGACTGGCCGAAGACATGGACGCCATCACCGGCGTGAAGCGCAGTGGGCTGGCCAATTGGCGCAGCCTGGAACTGTTGCTGGAGAGCGGCGTGGCACACGAGTGCCGGATGACCGTGCATTGGCAATTGTTCGACCTGGATAAACTCCGCCGCCTGGCCCTGCGCCTGCGCGCAATGGGTGTGGATAACTTCGTGGTACAACTGGCCCGCAGCGGGCGGCAGCTCGATCCCGAGCTGATAGCCACGCCGGCGCCATACGGTACAGCCGAACTCTGGCGCGAACTGAACTTGCTGTTCACGACCTTCGAACTGAGAGACGCCTGAAAGCTGCTTCTGCAATCCAGCTCCGGTGCGAGGTGATGTCGTAGGAGCGGACTATGTCCGCGATAGGTCCGCCGCTGCTGAAGAGCATCGCGGATAAATCCGCTCCTACGCTCTGCCTCTCGCCCACGCAAACGGAAAAGCAAAAGCCCCGCCGAAGCGGGGCTTTTGCTTACGCGTACCGCCAATCCATCAGGACGACAGGTAAGCCGAGCGGGTCAGCCCCAGGCGCAGCGCATCAAGGTACTGGGTGCGCTCGCGAACGGTGAGCTTGGCCCCGGCGACCTTGTCGCGGTAGTGGGTCATCAGCTCCTCGGGCGACAGGTGCACGTAGCGCAGCATGTCCTCGATGGTGTCGTGGGTCTCGATGCCGGCATGGTAGAAGCTGCCGTCGGCGTTCTGGTAGACGTTCACCGAGTCGGTGTCGCCGAACAGGTTGTGCATGTCGCCGAGGATTTCCTGGTAGGCGCCGACCAGGAAGGTGCCGATCAGGTAGTCCTCGCCTTCCTTCACATCGTGCACCGGCATGCTGGTCTCGATGCTCTGCTCGTCGACGTACTGGGTGATCTTGCCGTCGGAGTCGCAGGTCAGGTCCTGCAGTACCGCGCGGCGGGTCGGTTCCTCGCCCAGGCGGTGGATCGGCAGGATCGGCAGCACCTGGCCGATGGCCCAGGTGTCGGGCAGGCTCTGGAACACCGAGAAGTTGCAGATGTACTTGTCGGCCAGCTTGTCGTTCAGCTCGTCGAGCACCTGGCGATGCGAACGCTGGTGCGCCTTGAGCTGGTTGTGCAGGCGGCGGCAGATGGCGAAGTAGCACTGCTCGGCCAGGGCCTTCTGCGCCAGGCTGATCTTGCCCTCGGCGTACTGCGCGGCGGCGTCGCTCATATAGTGGGTGGCGCGCCAGTAGGTCTCGGTGACCATCTCGGCGTCGGTCGGGCCGAGCAGGTCGGCCAGCCACTGGACGATCTCCGGCTGTTCGGCCAGGTCGGTGATCTTCGGCACTTCGTCGTTGTGGCGCTCGACGTCGGTGACCTGGGTGATCAGCACCGCGTGGTGCGCGGTCAGTGCGCGGCCGCTCTCGGAGAAGATGTGCGGATGCGGCAGGCCCTGCGCGTCGCAGAACTCTTTCAGCATGCCGACCACCACACCGGCGTAGTCGTCGATGTCGTAGTTGATCGAGCTGGCGTTGCGCGAGTGGGTGCCGTCGTAGTCCACGCCCAGGCCGCCGCCGACGTCCACGTGGTCCACCGGCAGGCCGAGGGCACGCAGTTCGCCGTAGTAGCGGATGGCTTCCTTGAAGCCGTGCTGGTAGTCGGCCAGGTTGGCGATCTGCGAGCCCATGTGGAAGTGCAGCAGGCGCACGCCCTGGTCCAGGCCGGCGGCGCGGAAGCGCTCGACCACCGACAGCAGCTGCGCGGCGGACAGGCCGAACTTGGCCTTCTCGCCACCGGTATCGGCCCACTTCGACGATGCCAGCGAGGACAGGCGCACGCGCAGGCCGACCTGGGGCAGCACGCCGATCACGGCGGCTTCCTCGATCACCAGCTGCACCTCGGATTCCTTCTCGATCACGATGAACACGTTGTGGCCGAGCTTCTGCCCCATCAGTGCCAGCTTGATGAACTCGCGGTCCTTGTAGCCGTTGCAGACGATGGTGCCGCCCTTGGGCGCCAGCGCCAGCACGGCCATCAGCTCGGGCTTGGAGCCGGCCTCCAGGCCGATGGAGACGTTCTGCGTGGCGATGATGCTTTCCACCACCGCTTCCTGCTGGTTCACCTTGATCGGGTACAGCGCGGTGTAGCGGCTGCTGTATTCCAGGCGCGCGATGTTGGCGTCGAAGGCGCCGGTGAGCTTGCGCACGCGGTCCTGGAGGATGTCCGGGAAGCGCACCAGCAGCGGCAGCGACAGGCCCGCCTCGCGCAGCTGCTCGACCAGCCCGTGCAGATCGATCGGCTGGGCATCGGCGCCCTGCGGGCGAACTTCCACGTTACCGGCGTCGTTGATGGCGTAGTAGCCAGCGCCCCAGTGGCGAATTCCGTAGATGCTGCGGCTGTCTGCCACGGTCCAGTTGCTGCCGTCGTCTTTGCGGGTCCGTCTAGCGGCCATGCGGGGTGGTCTCCTCAATTTGCGCGAATGTGTGCAGGCGCCCGCCCGGCGTGCGGGTGAGTCGTCAGGCCTGGTGGTGTAAACCTAGCCGGGCCTCGTGACGTTGCCGTGTTGACCGCCGGGGTTGGCGGTAAGTTTAGGAAAATCCGACGACACGCCCAGGGCGCGCCGATAAATCTCCCATCTAGGGAAAGGGCTTGCCGGCCATGCGCACGACGCGCATCGCCTGGAACCCGTTCTCGACAGGGGAGAGTCGCTTGCGACAGAAGACGGCTCAGCCGCCGGATTTCTTCGCCTTGAGGCCGCGCTTGGTCAGCTCTTCGAGCAGCAGGTCGACGTGGTCGCCCTGGATCTCGATGATGCCGTCCTTCAGCGCGCCACCCGTGCCGCAGCGCTTCTTCAGCGCCGTGGCCAGGTCCTTCAGCGCATCGGCCGCCAGCGGCACGCCGGTCACCGTGGTTACGGTCTTGCCACCGCGGCCCTTGGTTTCCCGACGCACGCGAGCGATGCCATCGCCGGCCGGAATCTCGGCCTGCTTGCAGATGCACGCGCCAACGGGCTGATTGCAGTCCGGGCAGTGCCGGCCGGAATCAGTGGAGTAGACGAGCCCGCCGAGGGCGGACAGGGAGGATGCTTTCTTGACCACCGGGCGTTTCCCCAGGATTGGCCTCTTCGGGCCAGGTCAACGAATGGCCGGCGGGTACCGACCGCGACGCCCCACTCAGGCAGGGGCTGCGCAATTCCCGGCGGAGGACCCTGCCGGAAAGGTCGCGCAATTTAGCAGCATTGAAGGCAAATGCTAAGACCGAAAATGCGTCATTGATCGGTGGTTTGGCGACATGCCCTCTTTTCAGGACAGCTGGAAGTCGGATCGAGCGATCGCGGACAGAGTCCGCTCCTACCCGGATGCTGACCCTGGCGTAGGAGCGGACTCCGTCCGCGATGCTTCAAAGCCTGCGGCGAACCCTCAGAAACTGACCAGATACTTGCGTAACGCCGCCAGCGAATCCGGGCAATACAGCGCGCCCGCCTTCGCCTCGACCAGCGCCTGGTGCGGGTCGATGAATTTCGCTTCCAGCACTTCCTCCGGCTGCAAGCGCAGCGGCGCGTCGGAAACGGCGGAGAACACCGCGCACCACAGGCGGTTATCCGGCTGGTCGAAGAAGAAGGTGCCGTGGGCGCGCAACTCGACGCCGGCGATGCCCAGCTCTTCTTCCAGCTCGCGGGCGGCGGACTCGGCGTAGCTTTCGTCGGCCTGGACCATGCCGCCGGCTGCCGGGTCCCAGTAGCCGGGGTAGACCGCCTTGCTCAGGGTGCGCCGGTGAACGCACAGCTCGCCGGCAGAGTTGAACAGCAGGATGAAGGTGCCCCGACCGATCAGCCCGCGCGCGCGCAGTTCGGCGCGCGGCAGGCTGCCCAGCAACTGGTCGTCGTCGTCGACCCAGGCGATCTTCTCGGCGTCCGAAGCCGCCCGGTGGGCGGCTTCCTTGCGGCTGATGCCTTCCATCGATCAGCCCTGGGCCAGCAGTTGGCGCAGGTCGATGATCGCGGCGTTGGCGCGGGAGATGTAGTTGGCCATCACCAGCGAGTGGTTGGCCAGCACGCCGAAGCCGCTGCCGTTGAGGACCATCGGGCTCCACAGCGGCGCCTCGGCGGCCTCCAGCTCGCGGATGATCTGGCGCACGCTGACGGTGGCGTTCTTCTTCGCCAGCACGTCGGCGAAGTCCACCTCGATGGCGCGCAGGATGTGCGACAGCGCCCAGGCCTGGCCGCGGGCTTCGTAGAACACGTTGTCGATCTGCATCCAGGGGGTTTCCTGGACCACTTCCTCGACCTGCGGCGCCTGGCCCGGCGCGACCGGCTGCATCGGCGTGATGTTGGTGTTCAGCTTGACCCGGCCGACGCTGGCCGAGAGGCGCTGAGACAGCGAGCCCAGGCGGGTGGAGACGTCACCCAGCCAGTTGTTCAGGCTGTCGGCGCGGGCGTAGAACTGCGCGCCGGCCGGATCGGCGGACAGGCGGCCGAGGTAGCGGTCCAGGGACTTGATGCCTTCGGCGTACTCGGACTCCGAGGACGGCAGCGCCCAGCTCTTGTTGTCGAAGTTGAAGCGCGGCTCGGCGCGCGCCAGGTCCGCGTCCTCGGTGGACTGCGACTGGGAGCGGGCGAAGTCCTTGCGCAGCGCGCGGGACAGGTCGCGCACCTGGACCAGGGCGCCGTATTCCCAGCTGGGCATGTTGTCCAGCCAGACGCCCGGCGGGAAGATGTCGTTGGACAGGTAGCCACCCGGCTTGTTGAGGATGGTGGCGACCACTTCCTTGAGGGTTTCCACCGTGGTGTAGCCCACCACCATCTGCCGGCCGGCGCGCTCGGCGGCGGCCTGGGCGTTCTGCTGCACGGGGAACAGGTCCGGTTCCTGGCTCCAGTACCAGCCGATCACCCCGCAGACCACCAGGTAGGCACCCAGCAGGCCGCCCAGTACGCGGCCCAGCCAGGGGCCGCCGAAGTAGGCGCGCGCATTGTCTACCGTGTCATCCACGCGATCACGCACGGAGCCGCGTTTCTTCCAGTTCCACATGGCAAGTTCCTTGATGTCCCGAATTCGAAGATAGCTTGGACCTGCAACCGGCCCCAGGGTGCCGCGATTTTAGGCCTCGCTGCGCAAGCATGCCGCACCCGGGCAGGCCAACGCAGCCTACCCTGCGCATGGTGCTAGGTAATGGTGCGAATTACAAAGCTTGAGATGTTTGACCGAAGGCACTGTTATTGCCATCAAGGATTGGTAGCATAGGGCCATCAGTGTGTATCACGGCGGAAACATATTCGCCCCGCAGGCCGCCGGTACGGCCCTATAAAGAAGCGCGCGATGACCGAGCTCGACGATCCATCCCTCGACCGCCTCAAGCATCACTTCGCCCAGCGGGTGATTCACCAGGCCCGCCACCTGCTGGAGGTCTGGCAGCGCCTGTCGCGCTCGGAGTGGAACAGCGCCGGAATGGCCGAGCTGGCCGAGGCCTGCCTGCGCCTGCAGCGCTACGCCGAACGCTTCGAGCAGGCCGAGCACGCCGACCTCGCCAAGGCCATCGACCAGTGCCTGCGCGCCGTGCAGGACAACCGCGGGCGCCTGTCCAGCGAGCTGATCACCGAGCTAAACCGGCTGATGCAGCGCCTGTCGCGCACCGGCCTGCGCCATGGCGACCAGTTCGAGCACACCCACCTGCCGCCGCTGCGCAAGCCGGTCTACCTGGCCCTGCAGGACCTGGAGCGCGCCGAGCGCCTGGCCCAGCAGCTGGAATTCTTCGGCATGGCCGCGCAGCCCTGCGAGCACGCCAACGCCTTCCGCGCCGCCATGGCAGACCGCCATCCGGCAGCCATCGTCATGGAAATCGACTTCGGGGGCGGCCAGGGCCTGGCCCTGGCCGACGAGGCCCAGGCGGGCCTGAAGCAGAAACTGCCGGTGCTGTTCTTCAGCCATGAGGAAACCGACACCCCAACCCGCCTGGCTGCCGCCCGCGCCGGTGGCCAGGACTTCTTCAGCGGCGCGCTGGACGCTTCCGGCCTGCTGGAGAAGATCGAGACGCTGACCCGCGTGGCTCATTACGAGCCGTTCCGCGTACTGATCGTCGACGACTCCCGCGCCCAGGCCGCGCACACCGAGATGGTCCTCAACAGCGCCGGCATCGTCACCCGCGCGCTCACCGCGCCGCTGTCGGTGATGGCCGAGCTGGCCGAGTTCCAGCCGGACCTGATCATCCTCGACATGTACATGCCCGAATGCCTGGGTACCGAGCTGGCCAAGGTGATCCGCCAGCACGAGCGCTACGTCAGCGTGCCGATCATCTACCTGTCCGCCGAGGACGACCTGGACAAGCAGCTGGACGCCATGAGCGAAGGCGGCGACGACTTCCTCACCAAGCCGATCAAGCCGCGCCACCTGATCGCCACCGTGCGCAACCGCGCCGCCCGCGCCCGCAGCCTCAAGGCGCGGATGGTGCGCGACAGCCTGACCGGCCTGTACAACCACACCCATACCCTGCAATTGCTCGACGATGCCCGCTTCCGCGCGCGCCGCGAGGAGCGCCCGCTGACGTTCGCGATGCTCGACATCGACCACTTCAAACGGGTCAACGACACCTATGGCCACCCCATGGGCGACCGGGTGATCAAGAGCCTGGCGCTGTTCCTCAAGCAGCGCCTGCGCAAGACAGATCACATCGGCCGCTACGGCGGCGAGGAATTCGCCGTGGTGCTGCCGGACACCGACGCCGCGGCCGCGCGCAAGGTGCTGGAGGAAATCCGCCAGCGCTTCGCCGAGATCCACTACCCGGCGCAGCCCCATGACCTCTCCTGCACCTTCAGCTGCGGCATCGCCGAGCTGGGCGAGGAGATGGACATCAAGACCCTCGCCAAGCAGGCTGACGAGGCGCTGTACACCGCCAAACACGGTGGCCGAAATCGCGTCGAGGTCTTCAAGTAACACCCAGCAGTGGCAGCGCGGCGCTCTGCCGCGCCATTTCCCGACCAAATGCTGGCACCGTGTCATCAGCCAGTAACCAAACTGCAATAGGTTCAGGGCTCGCCGTTTTTCGCTGTCGGTCGAGACCTGCCATGCGCCTCAAGCTGCTCACCAACCTCAACACCTTCCTGCTCCTGCTCGTCTGCCTCGCGCTGGGCGCCACCCTTTGGTGGTCGCAACGTGCACTGGAGCGCCCCTTCACGCTGATGGACCGCTACCTGGAACTCTCCCAGGGCTTCGAGCGCAAGGTGGCGCAGAACATCCAGGCGTACCTCGCCAGCGGCGACGCACTCAAGCAGAAAGCCGCGCAGCAGGCGTTGGACGAACTGGCCGCGGAGCTGCCGCAACTGCCGGACAGCCTCAGCCAATTGCTCGGCCAGCGCCTCGACGAACTGCGCCAGTTCAGCGGCAACCAGTTGCTCGCCGCCGGCAAGCTGGCGGGTGATCCGCAGGGGCTGCTGCTGCAGGCCGAGCGTGACCTGCTGGCCGCACTGGACCAGCTCGGCGCCTACGCCGACGCCAGCCAGAACCCTGCCGCCGCCGAGTACCGCCCCCCGCTGCTGCAGGCCGGCCTGCACCTGACGCGCCTGGCCCACGCCCGCGCCAAGCTGGTGGAAAGCGGCAACCCGGCACTGGCCGAGGATATCCAGCGCGAGCTGGAAACCCTGCGCCAGCTGGCTGAGCGCATCGACGCCCTGCCGCTGCTGGGCGTGCTGGAACAGCAGGCATCGGCCTCCGACGACTTCGCCGCGATGATGGGCCTGGAATCCCAACCGGCCGCCGAGGCGCAGAGCGAAGATCGCGGCGTCACCCTCAAGCGCGACCTTGCCAGTGTTTTGCGTCGCTACCCCGACGAACTGGACCGCACCCGCCAACTGGTTGCCCAGCGCCAGGAGCTGGCCAGCGCCACCGCCCAGCGCCTGGGCGCCGTGCAGCAGGCCCTGGCGACTCTGGAGCCGCAGGTGCGCGAGGAGCGCTCGAAGATCCAGGCACAGGTACGCGTCATCCAGGGCGCACTGATCGCCCTGATCCTCGCCACCGCGCTGCTCATCGACACCCTGCAACGCCGTTTGGCGCGCGTGCTCGGTCAGTTGGTCCCGGCGCTCTCGACCTGGGCGCGCGGGGACTTCGCCACGCCCATCGCGCTGAACACCCGCACCCGCGACCTGGTGGAACTGCAGGAATCGCTGAACCGCCTGCGCGACTTCCTCGGCACCCTGGTCGGCACCATCCACCAGCGCGCCGAGGAAGTGGCCGGCAGCAGCCGCGCCCTGGCCGAACTCAGCGGCGGCCTGCACGCCGGGGCCGAGCGCCAGGCCAGCGATACCGGGGAAATCCGCGACGCGCTGGGCGACATGGAGGCGGCCATCCAGCAGGTGGCCGGCGACGCCAGCCAGGCGGCCTCGGCCAGCCATGCCGCCGGCGCGGCCGTCGAACAGGGACAGCAGGTCATCGGCAACAGCCTCAATGGCATGCGCGCGCTGGTGGACGAAGTGCAGAGCAACGCCCAGGCCATCGAGAACCTGGCGGAAGAATCGGCCACCATCGGCAACGTGCTGGGGGTGATCCGCTCCATCGCCGAACAGACCAACCTGCTGGCGCTCAACGCCGCCATCGAGGCCGCGCGCGCCGGTGAACAAGGCCGCGGGTTCGCCGTCGTGGCCGAGGAAGTGCGCTCGCTGGCCCTGCGCACCGCCGGCGCCACCGAGGAAATCCAGCAGCTCACCAAACGCCTGCAACAGGCCGCGCGACAATCGGTGGAAGCGATGCGCAGCCAGGTCGAGCATGCGGAAATCACTGCCAACCAGGCCGGCGCCGCCGAGGGCGCGCTGGACGAGGTGGTCGGCGCCATCCGCACCATCGCCAGCATGGCCGAACGCATTGCCGAAAGCTCTGCGCAACAGAGTGGCGCGGTCAGTGAAATCCGCTCACACAGCGAACGCATCCACGAACTGGGTAGCCAGAACCTGCGCCTGATCGGCCAGGGACGCAGCCAGGGCGAACAGTTGCAGGAGCTGGGCGGGGCATTGCATACCGCTGTGCGGGCGTTCCGGGTGTAACGGACTCGACCTGTAGGAGCTCTTGCCAGCTGTACGCCCCCCCCACAGGAAGCGTAGGAGCGGACTCCGTCCGCGATGGATCAGCCTGGCGCCATCGGGCGATCTGGAGCGGGCGTTGAGTCAATCGCGGACAAAGTCCGCTCCTACGATTGTGCCCCTGCAGTTCAGCGTGGACTCAACGCTCGCCCAGCTTGTGCCGTGCCGCATACAGGCAAACCATCTCCATCGCCAGGGTCGCGCCGGCCAGGGCGGTGATCTCGGCGCTATCGTAGGGCGGCGCGACTTCCACCACATCCATCCCCACCAGGTTGATGCCACGCAATGCGCGGAGGACTTCCAGCGCCTGGTGCGAGCTCAACCCGCCGCACACCGGCGTGCCGGTGCCCGGAGCGAAGGCCGGGTCGAGGCAGTCGATGTCGAAGGTCAGGTACACCGGGTTGTCGCCGACCCGTGCGCGGATGCGCTCGGCGATGGCTTGCGGCGAGTGACGATGGACTTCGCGGGCGTCCAGCACCTGGAAGCCCATCACGTCGTCGTTGGTGGTGCGCAGGCCGACCTGCACCGAGCGCGAAGGGTCCACCAATCCCTCGCGGGCCGCGTGGTAGAACATGGTGCCGTGGTCGATGCGCTGGCAGTCCTCGTCGGGCCAGGTGTCGCTGTGCGCGTCGAAGTGGATCAGCGACAGCGGGCCGTGCTTCTTCGCGTGGGCCTTGAGCAGCGGGTAGCTGATGAAGTGATCGCCACCCAGGGTCAGCAGCGCGCAACCGGCATCGAGGATGCGCGCAGCGTGGGCTTCGATGACTTCCGGGGTTTCCTGCGGCACGCCGTGGTCGAAGGAGCAGTCGCCGTAGTCGATCACCGCCAGGTGGTCGAAGGGGTCGAACTCCCAGGGGAAGTGCCGGGCCCACGCCATCTGCACCGAGGCGGCACGAATCGCCCGCGGCCCGAAGCGGCTGCCGGGACGGTTGGTGGTGGCGGTGTCGAAGGGCACACCGCTGACCACCAGGTCCACGCCGCGCAGGTCGCGGCTGTAGCGGCGGCGCATGAAACTGGTGATGCCGGCGTAGGTGGATTCGGCAGCGGTGCCGTATAGGCTGTCGCGGGTGATGGCCTGGTCGTTGTCTTGGGCGAGATCCATGGTGTCCTCATCAATGTCTTTGTTGTGTTGTTCTGATGGTTCAGTGTCTGCGGGATCCCCCTCTCCCTGACCCTCTCCCTGAAGGGAGAGGGGATGGATCGGCATCAGGCGGAACGCCGTGTCTGCCGACCACTCCGAGTGGCTCCCTCTCCCTTCAGGGAGAGGGCGGGGGGAGAGGGAGTCCCAGGCACTCAACTACGTAGGGCGGATAACGCTGGAGCGGTATCCGCCCTACGTAAGCCTGTTCGTCAGTTGCGGGTACGGAACGCCGACCACAGCCGCGTGCGGTCGCGCTGCTGCTTGAGCGTCAGCAATTGCTCGCCGAACAACTTCTGGCGCATCGCCGCCGGCGGGTAGATGTCCGGGTCTCCCGCCACGTCGGCGTTGAGCAGCGGCGTGGCCTTCTGGTTGGCGTTGGCGAAGTACAACGTATTGGTCAGTTCGGCGATGGACTCCGGGCGCAGCATGAAGTCAATGAAGGCCCGCGCCTCCTGCGGGTGCGGCGCGTCCACCGGGATGGCCATGGTGTCGAACCAGATCAGCGTGCCCTCCTTGGGTATCCGGTAGATCACCTCGAACGGCTTGTTCGCCTGCTTGGCCTGCGCAGCGCCCATCAGCGCGTCGCCGGTGTAGGTCAGGGCGACGCACAGCGAACCATTGGCCAGGTCATTGATGTGCTTGCCGCTGGCGATGTAGCGCACGTTGGGTTGCAGCTTGCCCAGCAGCTCGCGCACCTGGGCAAGGTCGGCCGGATCAGTGCTGTACGGCGACTTGCCGAGGTAGTTCAGCGCCACGCTGATGACTTCCTGGGGCGAGTCGATCAGCGAGATGCCGCAATCGGCCAGGCGGCTGGCGTACTCGGGCTTGAACAATAGGTCGAGGCTATCCAGCGGCGCGTCGGGGATGCGCTTGAGCACCTCGTCCTTGTTGATCGCCAGGCCCACGGTGCCCCAGGTGTAGGGCACGCCGAAGCGGTTGCCCGGATCGATGGCGGCCAGCTTGGCGAGCAGTTCCGGGTCGAGGTTGGCGAAGTTCTTCAACTGCGCATCGTCCACCGGCTGCACAGCCTTCGCCTGGATGGCGCGGGCCAGCCCGCTGCTGGCGGGGAAAACGACATCATAGCCGCTGCGGCCGGTCATCAGCTTGCTGTCGAGCACCTCGGCGCTGTCGAAGGTGTCGTATTTGACGCGGATGCCGGTTTCCTTCTGGAAACGCTGCAGCGCATCGGCGCCCACGTAATCCGCCCAGTTATAGAGGTTGAGCACCCGCTCCTGCGCCTGCAAGGGTATGGCCAGGGCCACGGCCAAGGCCGCGAGGGAAGCCCGGAGGAACACACGCATGATTATCGCCTCGAGATTGTTGTCGTTGTGGGGCGAGCATGGCGTGGGCTTTACTTTGCAAAAATACAAAGTTAATTACTTTGGCATTTCATATTGGCAATGTTTGGAGACGGCCATGCTCAGCCAATTGCGCGACCTCGACCTGCAGTTGCTGCGCCTGTTCGTCACCGTGGTGGAGTGCGGCGGCTTCAGCGCGGCGCAAGGTGAACTGGGCTTGAGCCAGCCGAGCATCAGCATCCAGATGGCCAAGCTGGAGACGCGCCTGGGCTATCGCCTGTGCGAACGCGGCAAGGGCGGCTTCCGCCTGACGCCCAAGGGCGAGCACCTGCTGCAATCGACGCGGCGCCTGTTCGTCGCCATCGAGGGCTTCCGCGACGAGGCGCGCGGCGTAGCGGACAAGCTGCTGGGCGAGGTGCGCATCGGCCTGTCAGAGGGCCTGGATGTGGAGGTGCTGGCGCAGTTGTCCGGGGCGATCCGGCGCTTCCGCCAGCGCAACGAAGCGGTCAGCCTGGAACTGGT
This sequence comes from Pseudomonas multiresinivorans, assembly GCF_012971725.1. Lineage (NCBI taxonomy): Bacteria > Pseudomonadati > Pseudomonadota > Gammaproteobacteria > Pseudomonadales > Pseudomonadaceae > Pseudomonas > Pseudomonas multiresinivorans. Next base: position 1,425,526 of record NZ_CP048833.1, on the reverse strand, counting down.
GACAGCCACGCCCGCCGAGCTGGAGCGCCTGTTGCTGCAAGACCGGTTGCACCTGGCGGTCGGCTACTTCGCCGGCACCCAGGCGGCGCTGGAGCACCATACCCTGTTCGTCGAACCCCAGGGCCTTTATTGCGGTGCGGGCCATCCTGCGTTCACGGAAACGAAACCGACCCGCGATTCCCTGGCCGACGCCGACCAGGTGCTGCACCCCTACCGTTTCATCGCCGCCGACGAGCCATTGCAGACGAGCCGCAGCAGCGCGCGCTGCGAACAGGTGGACGGCAGCCTGGCCTTCATCCTTTCCGGCGCGCACATCGGCTATCTGCCCAAGCACGTCGCCCAGCCCTGGATCGAGCGCGGCCAACTGCGCGAACTGCTGCCCGACGAGCTGGGCTTCGACGTGGCCTTCAGCCTGACCCGCCACCGCGGCCGCCACCCCGGCGATGCCGAGCAGGCCTTCGTCAGCGATCTTCTGGCAGCCTTCGGCCAGCACGCGGCCGATTGACGCAGGCGCGTCTTTGGAACCCGGAGGCTCTGGCGCAGTCCCAAGCGACCGATCACTTCTTGTGACAGCTCTTCGGCCAGCGGCGCGGGCCGCGCCGGGAGCTTTCCGCTATCATGCCCGCCACCCTGTAGTCCGCGAGATGTCCATGCGCCGCCTGCTTACCCTGCTCCTGCTTCTCGTCGCCCTGCCCGCCTCCGCCGGCTTGTTCGACAAACCCGCCGACAAGGGCGGCTTCGCCGCCGGACAACCGGCCAAGGGCGATTTCCTGCCGGTGGCCGAGGCCTTCCGCGTCAGCGTCGAGGACAGCGATAGCCAGCAGGTGAAACTGCGCTTCATCAATGCCGACGGCTACTACCTGTACCAGCACCGGTTCAGCTTCAAGGTCGAGCCCGCCGACAGCGGCGTGAGCGTCGGCGAAGTGAAGCTGCCGCCGGGCAAGCAGCACCATGACGATTATTTCGGCGACACCGTCGTCTACTACGCCATCACCGATATCGACGTACCGCTGATCAACCCGCAGCACAAACCCTTCACCCTGGTGGTCAACTACCAGGGCTGCGCCGACAAGGGCCTGTGCTACGCGCCGGAAACCACCCGCCTGCAGATCGCCGACGGCCAGGCCGCCAGCGTCGTGGCCGGCGCCGCGCCCTCCGCCGTCGCCCAATCCGCCTCCAGCGCGGGCAACCCGCTGGCCGGCCTGCTGGGCGACCACGAGCCGGGCAAGATCAAGAAACTCGGCCGCGCGCTGGTGATCTTCTTCCTGCTGGGCCTGGCGCTGACCTTCACCCCCTGCGTGCTACCGATGCTGCCGATCCTCTCCGGCGTGGTCCTGCGCGGCCGTCCGGGTGGCATGCGTGGCCTGGCGCTGTCGCTCGCCTACGTGCTGCCAATGGCGGCCTGCTACGCGGTGCTCGGCACGCTGATGGGCCTGTTCGGCGCCAAGCTCAACCTGCAGGCGATGCTGCAGTCGCCCTGGGTGCTGATCCCCTTCGCAGCGTTCTTCGTGGTCTTCGCCATCGCCATGTTCGGCGTGTTCGAGATGCGCCTGCCGGGCTTCCTGCGCGAACGCCTGGACAACATGGCCAACAACACCCGCGGCGGCTCCATCGCCGGCGCAGCGACCCTCGGCGTGCTCTCCAGCCTACTGGTATCGCCCTGTGTCACCGCCCCGCTGGCCGGCCTGCTGCTCTATATCAGCAGCACCGGCGACGCAGTGGGCGGCGGCCTGTTGCTGTTCTCCCTCGGCCTGGGCATGGGCACGCCGCTGGTGATCTTCGCCGTCGGCGGTGGGGCACTGCTGCCCAAGAGTGGCGCCTGGATGAACGGCGTGCGCAACGTCTTCGGCGTGATGCTGCTGGCGGTCGCCATCTGGATGCTCGAACGACTGGTCTCCGGCCCGGTGGCGCTGACGCTCTGGGGCACCCTCGCCGGCGGCGTCGCCCTGGCCATCGGCACCCTCGAACTGGGGCCGAAGAAGCCGCTGCAGCGCCTTGGGCAATTGTTTGGCCTGATGCTGCTGGTCTACGCCGTGGCCGCCTGGACCGGCGCCCTGCGCGGTGAATCCGACCCGCTGCACCCGCTGGGCCGCAGCGGTGTCAGGACCCACGCCGGTCCGCCCAGCGCCACTCCCGGCGACTGGCAGAACATCACCAGCCCGGCCCAACTGGATGCCGCCCTGCGCAGCGCCTCGGCCAGCGGCCGCCCGGTGCTGCTGGACTGGTACGCCGACTGGTGCATCAGCTGCAAGATCATCGAGCGCCAGGTATTGCCGGCGCCGGAGGTGCAGTCGCAGCTGCCCGGCTTCGTCCTGCTGCGCTTCGACATGACCGCCAGCACCGAAGAGCAGCGCGCCTTGCTCGACCGTTACAACCTGTTCGGCCCGCCCGCGCTGCTGTTCTTCTCGCCAAAAGGCGACGAATGGAGCGATCTGCGCATCATCGGCGAGACCGATGCCGCCACCCTCGCCGACCGCCTCAAACAGGCGGGAACGCGCTCCTGATCACAGTTTGACTGCAACGGTTTTGCCGTAATCGGCTGGCAACATGCTGACATCTACGGCAAAACCCGCATGACTGGACAGTCACGCCGGCTTTCCGGCATAGTCCCGCCCTATCTTTATCCCGCCAAGAACAAGGACTACAGCATCCAGATGGCGACCTTACTGGTACTGCACGGGCCCAACCTCAACCTGCTGGGCACCCGCGAGCCCGACAAGTATGGCTCCGTCACCCTTGAGCAGATCAACCAGGACCTGGAGCGCCGCGCCCGCGAGGCCGGCCACCACCTGATGCACCTGCAGAGCAACGCCGAGTACGAGCTGATCGACCGGATCCACGCCGCGCGCAACGAAGGCGTGGACTTCATCCTGATCAATCCGGCCGCTTTTACGCATACAAGTGTCGCTCTACGTGACGCATTGCTCGCAGTGAGCATCCCATTCATCGAAGTGCACCTCTCCAACGTGCACAAACGTGAACCTTTCCGGCATCACTCCTACTTCTCCGACGTGGCGGTAGGGGTGATCTGCGGTCTGGGAGCCACAGGCTACCGCCTGGCCCTGGAATCCGCCCTCGAACAACTTGAACGCCCGTGACCTCACCTGGGAGAGCGAACACTGATGGACATCCGTAAAGTCAAGAAACTGATCGAACTGCTCGAAGAATCCGGTATCGACGAACTGGAGATCAAAGAGGGCGAAGAGTCCGTACGCATCAGCCGCCACAGCAAGACCGCCGCCCAGCCGATCTATGCCGCCGCTCCTGCCTACGCACCCGCCCCGGCCCCCGCCGCCGCTCCGGTCGCCGCTGCCGCTCCGGCCGCTGAAGCCGCTCCGGCTGCGCAGAACCTCGCCGGCGCCGTGCGCTCGCCGATGGTCGGCACCTTCTACCGCGCTGCCTCGCCGACTTCCGCCAACTTCGTCGAAGTCGGCCAGAGCGTGAAGAAAGGCGACATCCTCTGCATCGTCGAAGCCATGAAGATGATGAACCACATCGAGGCCGAGACCAGCGGCGTGATCGGTCAGATCCTCGTGGAGAACGGTCAGCCGGTCGAATTCGACCAGCCCCTGTTCACCATCGTTTAAAGCGCGGGGAGCCTGCGATGTTGGAAAAAGTACTGATCGCCAACCGCGGCGAAATTGCGCTGCGCATCCTGCGCGCGTGCAAGGAGCTGGGCATCAAGACAGTGGCCGTGCACTCGACCGCCGACCGTGAGCTGATGCACCTGTCGCTGGCCGACGAAGCGGTCTGCATCGGTCCGGCCCCGGCCGCGCAGTCCTACCTGCACATCCCGGCGATCATCGCCGCGGCCGAGGTCACCGGCGCCGTGGGTATCCACCCCGGCTACGGCTTCCTCGCCGAGAACGCCGACTTCGCCGAGCAGGTCGAACGCTCCGGCTTCACCTTCATCGGCCCGAGCGCCGACGTCATCCGCCTGATGGGTGACAAGGTGTCCGCCAAGGACGCCATGAAGAAAGCCGGCGTGCCGACCGTACCGGGCTCCGACGGCCCGCTGCCCGAAGACGAAGAAACCGCACTGGCCATCGCCCGCGAAGTGGGTTACCCGGTGATCATCAAGGCCGCCGGTGGCGGTGGCGGTCGCGGCATGCGCGTGGTGCACCACGAGGAAGACCTGATCAAGTCCGCCAAGCTGACCCGCACCGAAGCGGGCGCGGCCTTCGGCAACTCGATGGTCTACCTGGAGAAGTTCCTGACCAACCCGCGTCACGTGGAAGTCCAGGTCCTCTCCGACGGCCAGGGCAACGCCATCCACCTGGGCGACCGCGACTGCTCCCTGCAGCGTCGTCACCAGAAGGTACTGGAAGAAGCCCCAGCCCCGGGCATCGACGAGAAGGCCCGCGCCGAAGTGCTGGCCCGCTGCGTCCAGGCCTGCGTGGAAATCGGCTACCGTGGCGCCGGCACCTTCGAGTTCCTCTACGAGAACGGCCGCTTCTACTTCATCGAGATGAACACCCGCGTTCAGGTGGAGCATCCGGTGTCGGAGATGGTCACCGGGATCGACATCGTCAAGGAGATGCTCAGCATCGCCTCGGGCAACAAGCTGTCGTTCAAGCAGGAGGACGTGGTCATCCGTGGCCATGCGCTGGAATGCCGGATCAACGCCGAAGACCCGAAGACCTTCATGCCCAGCCCCGGCAAGGTGAAGCACTTCCACGCGCCGGGCGGCAATGGCGTGCGTGTGGATTCGCACCTGTACAGCGGCTACGCCGTACCGCCGAACTACGACTCGCTGGTGGGCAAGATCATCACCTACGGCAAGGACCGCGATGAAGCCATGGCGCGCATGCGCAACGCGCTGGACGAGCTGATCGTCGATGGCATCAAGACCAACACCGAGCTGCACAAGGAGCTGGTCCGCGATAAAGAGTTCTGCAAGGGTGGCGTGAATATCCACTACCTGGAGAAGAAGCTGGGCATGGACAAGCACTAAGCCCTGCCTTGCCTCGCTCCACCACAAGGGCTGCCTCCGGGCGGCCCTTGTGCTTTGCGGCCCCTGCCCGCTGGCATGGCAAGGTGCCGTGCAGTAAGCTTGCCGCCTTTATCTGCGGGCCGCCCAGGCGGCCCGCTGTCTTTCCAGCACCATCCCAGCACTATCGAGGTTCCGCCCATGCCCTGGCTCCAAGTCCGACTCGCCATCACCCCGGATCAGGCGGAAACCTATGAAGATGCACTGCTGGAAGTCGGCGCTGTATCGGTGACTTTCATGGACGCCGAAGACCAGCCGATCTTCGAACCGGACCTTGGCACCACGCCGCTGTGGAGCCACACCCACCTGCTCGCGCTGTTCGAGGCGGACACCGACGAAACCTCGTTGATCGCCCATCTGACCCTGCTGACCGGCGGCGAACTGCCCCAGCACCAGATCGAACACATCGCCGACCAGGACTGGGAACGCAGCTGGATGGACAACTTCAAGCCCATGCGTTTCGGCCGCCGCCTGTGGATCGTCCCCAGCTGGCACGACGCTCCGGAGCCGGAAGCGGTGAACCTGTTGCTCGACCCGGGCCTGGCCTTCGGTACCGGCACCCACCCGACCACCGCGCTGTGCCTGGAATGGCTCGACGGCCAGGAGCTGGCCGGCCAGCAGGTGCTGGATTTCGGCTGCGGCTCGGGCATCCTCGCCATCGCCGCCCTGCTGCTGGGGGCCGAACAGGCGGTGGGTACCGACATCGACCCGCAGGCGCTGGAAGCCTCGCGGGACAACGCCTCGCGCAATGGCATCGACCCGGCGAAATTCCCCGTCTACCTGCCCGCTGATCTGCCGAAGGAACAAGCGGACGTCCTGGTGGCGAACATTCTGGCCGGCCCGCTGGTCACATTGGCAGAGCAGCTCACCGGGCTGGTGAAATCCGGTGGCCTGCTGGCCCTCTCGGGCATCCTCGCCGAGCAGGCCGAGGAAGTGCGCGCCGCCTATGCCGGCGCCTTCGACCTCGACCCGACCGCCGAGCGCGATGGCTGGATCCGCATCAGCGGCCGCCGCCGCTGAGTGCCCGCCGTACGGGGCTTGAGTTAGACTAACCGCCAGATTTTTCCGCCGGACCGCCGCATGAGCGACAGCTTCATCACACAGTGCCCCCACTGCCAGACCCGATTCCGCGTCAACGCGGCGCAACTGGGCGCGGCCAGCGGTGCTGTGCGCTGCGGAACCTGCCTGAAGGTGTTCAGCGCGCCGCAGAACATGGTGGGCGAGCCGACCCAGGCACCGACAGCGCCAGCCAGCGCGGCGCTGCCCATCGAAGCCACCGAACCGGCATCTGCACCGGAGCCGGTCGTGCAAGCGGCTCCGCCCAAAGCTCCGGAGCCGGTCGCCGCGGCGCCGATTCCCACGCCGGCCTTCAGCACCTTCACCCCCGAAAAGCCCGCCGCAGCGAGCGTCCCCGGCACCGCCACCCTTGGCTGGCCGCTGGCGCCCCATGCCGCGCGGCACTCCAGCGATGTGGCGGAAAAACCCGCCATCGCTGAACCGAAGGTGGAAGCAAAACCGACACCGGCTCCCGAACCCGCCCCGGCCATTGCCGCGACCACGGTGATTGCCCCGGCGGCAACCGTGATTAGCGAGCCAGCCAAATCCGCTCCCTTAACGGCAAAGAAAGACGAGACGCTGTGGATACACGACGATCTCGACCTGGACAGCCTCAATCTCGACGAGGAACTGGCCAAGCTCGACGAGTTCGAGCTGTCCCAGGAATTTCTCAGCATCGAACGCGCCCCGCGCCCCAGCGAAGCCCTGCAGATTCGCCAGGAAGAGAAGCGCGACCCGCACGACGAACGCTGGGCCGAGGCCCTGATCGAAGAGGAACAGAAAGGCGCCAGCCGTGTGTCCCGCCAGGAGCCCAGCCTCGGCCAGCTGCCCGCGGACGAGCCGGAGGAGCCGCCCGCCAGCGCACGCCTGGTAGCCGACCAGGAGCCCGAGCCGGAGGAGCCGGAGGACGAACCGGAGCACGAACCGCGCATCGACCCCGCCCCCCTGCGCGCCGAGACCGACGACGAGAAGCTCCCCGCCTTCAGCGCCCGCCGCGATGACGACGAGCCCGATGCCGTCGACGATGAGGACGAAGAGCCGCCGCTGGCCGACCAGCGCGCCGACAGCCGCCGCGCCGAGCCGGGGCTGGGTAGCGACGGCCTGCACGACCTGAGCGACGAACCGCTGCAACTGGACTGGCAGAAACCCAGGAGCCGCTGGGGCCGCCGCCTGTTCTGGCTGCTGCTGGTGCTGCTGGCCCTGGCCGGCCTCGCCGGCCAGTACATCGCCTATCACTTCGACGAACTGGCCCGCCAGGACCAGTACCGTCCCTGGTTCGCCCAGGCCTGCCCGGAGCTGGGTTGCACCCTGCCGTCCAAGGTCGACGTGGAGCAGATCCGCAGCAGCAACCTGGTGGTGCGCAGCCACCCGGACTTCAGCGGCGCACTGGTAGTGGACGCGATCATCTACAACCGCGCCAATTTCTCCCAGCCCTTCCCGCTGCTGGAAATGCGCTTCGCCGACCTCAACGGCCAACTGATCGCCAGCCGCCGATTCAAGCCCAGCGAATACCTCTCCGGCGAGCTGGCCGGGCAGAGCGAGATGCCGCCGCAGACGCCGATCCACATCTCCCTGGACATCCTCGATCCGGGCCCGAAAGCGGTGAACTACAGCCTGAGCTTCCACTCGCCGGAATGACCCGGCGGGTAGCTCAAAGCGCCTGAGAGCGCCAGTTCCGCTCGTCTTCCTACCTTGGGTGCTAAGCCCGAAGCTGTTCAGAATTTATCCAAAATCGCCTTTATCCGGTCATCGAGAGCGGGTATCATGCCCTCCCTTTTTTGCTAGCACCGGTGGCAGGCTCCGAAACGCATCCGCGAGTGGTACAACGCGCGGCGCCTCGGTGTTCCCGCCCCATTGACCATGGAAATCCAGTCGGTGGTACGCATCGGCTCCTACACACTGCCCAACAGACTGATCCTGGCCCCGATGGCCGGCGTCACCGATCGTCCGTTCCGCCAGCTGTGCCGCCGCCTCGGCGCCGGCATGGTGGTATCGGAGATGGTCACCAGTGACGTCCGCCTGTGGAACAGCCGCAAGTCGCGCCTGCGCCTGCAGCACGACAACGAAGATCAGCCACGTTCGGTGCAGATCGCCGGCGGCGACCCGCAGATGCTCGCGGAAGCTGCCCAGCGCAATGTGGAGCTCGGCGCCCAGATCATCGACATCAACATGGGCTGTCCGGCAAAGAAGGTGTGCAACAAGGCCGCGGGCTCCGCGCTGATGAAGGATGAACGGCTGGTGGCCGACATCCTCGAGGCGGTGGTCGCGGCGGTAGAGGTTCCCGTCACCCTGAAGATTCGCACCGGTTGGGACCGGTCGAACAAGAACGGTGTGACGGTGGCGCGGATCGCCGAGCAGTCCGGCATCCAGGCGCTGGCGGTACACGGCAGGACCCGTGCCGACCTCTACACCGGCGAAGCGGAGTACGAAACCATCGCAGCGATCAAGCAGGCGGTTTCGATTCCGGTCTTCGCCAACGGTGATATCGATTCACCGCGCAAGGCACGGCAGGTTTTCGAACAGACGGGCGTGGATGCCCTGCTGATCGGCCGCGCCGCCCAGGGCAATCCCTGGATCTTCCGCGAGATCGATCATTACCTGAGCACCGGCGAGCTATTGCCGGCGCCGAGTCTGCACGAGGTGCAGAGCATCCTGCTCGAACACCTCGCTGCATTGCATGCGTTTTATGGGGAGGAAATGGGTGTGCGCATTGCCCGCAAGCATGTGGGCTGGTACCTCGCAACCCAACCGGGCGCGGCGGAGTTCCGCGCCCAGTTCAATCGTTTGCAGGACACGGATGCACAGAGCGCCAGCGTCAGGCAGTTCTTCGCCGAGCGCCACAATAACGGAGAAGGGGTGGCCGCATGACAACGATGACCGAGACATTAGTGAGTGGAATGACACCCGTGAGCGACAACGCCAACCTTAAACAGCACCTGACCACTCCGACGCAGGAGGGCCAGACCCTCCGCGACAGCGTGGAAAAGGCACTGCATAACTATTTCGCCCATCTCGAAGGGCAGCCGGTCACGGACGTGTACAACATGGTGCTTTGCGAAGTCGAAGCGCCGCTGCTGGAAACCGTCATGAACCACGTGAAGGGTAACCAGACCAAAGCCTCCGAACTGCTGGGGCTGAACCGCGGGACCCTGCGCAAGAAACTCAAGCAGTACGATCTTCTCTGACAGGTGGCAGGCGCGGGCCCGCGACCGCAAGGTCAGCCGGGCCCACGCCTGACACGCGAAAAGCCCGAAGCCTTTGTGGAAGCCGTTATGACCGACCAAACCACCCGCCTGCCCGTCCGCCGTGCGCTGATCAGCGTTTCCGACAAGACCGGCGTCGTCGATTTCGCCCGTGAGCTGGCAGCCCTCGGCGTGGAGATCCTCTCCACCGGCGGCACCTACAAGCTGCTCAAGGACAATGGCATCGCCGCCGTGGAAGTGGCCGACTACACCGGCTTCCCGGAGATGATGGACGGCCGCGTGAAGACCCTGCACCCGAAGATCCACGGCGGCATCCTCGGCCGTCGCGACCTCGACGGCGCGGTGATGGAGCAGCACGGCATCAAGCCGATCGACCTGGTGGCGGTCAACCTCTACCCGTTCGAAGCGACCGTGGCCAAGGCCGACTGCGACCTGCCGACCGCCATCGAGAACATCGACATCGGCGGCCCGACCATGGTTCGTTCTGCGGCGAAGAACCACAAGGACGTCGCCATCGTGGTCAATGCCGGTGACTACGCCGGCATCGTCGAAGCCCTGAAGGCCGGCGGCCTGACCTACGCCCAGCGCTTCGACCTGGCCCTGAAGGCCTTCGAGCACACCTCCGCCTACGACGGCATGATCGCCAACTACCTGGGCACCATCGACCAGGCGCGCGACACCCTGTCCACCGCTGACCGCGGCGCCTTCCCGCGCACCTTCAACAGCCAGTTCATCAAGGCGCAGGAGATGCGCTACGGCGAGAACCCGCACCAGAGCGCGGCGTTCTACGTCGAGGCGAAGAAGGGCGAGGCCAGCGTCTCCACCGCCATCCAGCTGCAGGGCAAGGAGCTGTCGTTCAACAACGTGGCCGACACCGACGCCGCGCTGGAGTGCGTGAAGAGCTTCGTGAAGCCGGCCTGCGTCATCGTCAAGCACGCCAACCCGTGCGGCGTGGCCGTGGTTCCGGAGAACGAAGGCGGCATCCGCAAGGCCTATGACCTGGCCTACGCCACCGACACCGAGTCGGCCTTCGGCGGCATCATCGCCTTCAACCGCGAGCTGGACGGCGAGACCGCCCAGGCCATCGTCGAGCGTCAGTTCGTCGAAGTGATCATCGCCCCGAAAATCTCCGAAGCCGCCCGCGCCGTCGTCGCCGCCAAGGCCAATGTGCGCCTGCTGGAATGCGGCGAGTGGCCGGCCGAGCGTGCGCCGGGCTGGGACTTCAAGCGCGTCAACGGTGGCCTGCTGGTACAGAGCCGCGACATCGGCATGATCACCGCCGATGACCTGAAGATCGTCACCCAGCGCGCCCCGAGCGAGCAGGAAATCCACGACCTGATCTTCGCCTGGAAAGTCGCCAAGTTCGTCAAGTCCAACGCCATCGTCTACGCCAAGGCGCGCCAGACCGTCGGCGTCGGCGCCGGACAGATGAGCCGCGTGAACTCCGCCCGCATCGCCGCCATCAAGGCCGAGCACGCCGGCCTGGAAGTGAAGGGTGCAGTCATGGCTTCCGACGCCTTCTTCCCGTTCCGCGACGGCATCGACAACGCCGCCAAGGCCGGTATCACCGCGGTGATCCAGCCGGGTGGTTCGATGCGTGATAACGAAGTGATCGCCGCTGCCGACGAAGCCGGCATTGCCATGGTCTTCACCGGCATGCGCCACTTCCGCCACTAAGCGGTAAGGACGCACTCGGACCCGCATCTGCGGCGTTGCCCGGCCCTTCCCCCATGCTCATTGCCAGAAGGCAACTCCGCTGGGTGAAGGGCCGGGCGCCTTGCATCTGCAGGCCCGATCGCGCCCCTTGAGATCGGGTCGTTAAAAGCGTGATTCGGTCGTAGAGAATTCGTAGGTTGGGTGGAGCGAAGCGATACCCAACGATCCGGCAATGCCGGAACTGTTCAGGAGAACTCCAATGAACGTACTCATCATCGGCAGCGGCGGTCGCGAGCACGCGCTGGCCTGGAAGGTCGCGCAGGATTCGCGCGTACAGAAGGTCTTCGTCGCGCCGGGCAACGCCGGCACCGCCACCGAAGCCAAGTGCGAGAACGTCGCCATCGACGTGCTGGCCCTGGAAGAACTGGCTGATTTCGCCGCGAAGAACGTGCAGCTGACCATCGTCGGCCCCGAGGCACCGCTGGTCAAAGGCGTGGTCGACCTGTTCCGGTCGCGCGGCCTGGACATCTTCGGCCCCACCGCCGGCGCTGCCCAGCTGGAAGGCTCCAAGGCCTTCACCAAGGACTTCCTCGCGCGTCACCAGATCCCCACCGCCGACTACCAGAACTTCACCGAAGTCGAGCCGGCGCTGGCCTACCTGAAAGAGAAAGGCGCGCCCATCGTGATCAAGGCCGACGGCCTGGCCGCGGGCAAGGGCGTGATCGTCGCCATGACCCTGGCCGAAGCCGAGGAAGCCGTGCGCGACATGCTCGCCGGCAACGCCTTCGGTGACGCCGGTTCGCGCGTGGTGATCGAAGAGTTCCTCGACGGCGAGGAAGCCAGCTTCATCGTCATGGTCGACGGCCAGAACGTGCTGCCCATGGCCACCAGCCAGGACCACAAGCGCGTCGGCGACGGCGACAGCGGCCCGAACACCGGCGGCATGGGTGCCTACTCCCCCGCTCCGGTGGTGACCGCCGACGTGCACCAGCGCGTGATGGACGAAGTGATCTACCCGACCGTGCGCGGCATGGCCGAGGAAGGCAACGTCTACACCGGCTTCCTGTATGCCGGTCTGATGATCGACAAGAGCGGCAAGCCGAAGGTCATCGAGTTCAACTGCCGCTTCGGCGACCCGGAAACCCAGCCGATCATGGTGCGCCTGGAAAGCTCCCTGGTGCTGCTGGTCGAAGCTGCACTGGCCAAGGCGCTGGACAAGGTCGAAGCCACCTGGGACCCGCGTCCCACCGTGGGCGTGGTGATCGCCGCGGGCGGCTACCCGGGCGACTACGCCAAGGGTGACGTCATCGATGGCCTGGACGAAGCTGCCAAGCTCGACGGCAAGGTGTTCCACGCCGGCACCGCGCTCAAGGACGGCCAGATCGTCACCGCCGGCGGCCGCGTGCTGTGCGCCACTGCCATTGGCCCGACCGTTTCCTCCGCGCAGCAACAGGCTTACCGCCTGGCCGAGAAGATTCGCTGGAACGGCAGCTTCTACCGCACCGACATCGGTTATCGCGCCATCGCCCGCGAGCGCGGCGAAGGCTGATCCGACGGCCGGAGGCGTCCCTCGTCGGACGCCTCCGCTGCACCGGTCCCCGCGTGCACGGGTGGATTACGGCCTTCAGCACACTTGGCTATAATCCGCCCACTCACTACCGAAGGGACTTCGCCGTGCGTCGGCTCTGGACTGCCACAGGACTCCTCGTCAGCTTGCTGCTGGCCGCTCTGGTCTGTCTTCCGACCTACGCGGCAAGCCAGGATCCCGGCTGGTCCCAGCTCCACGACAGTGACGCCCGCCTGCAGCTGCAGGACGTGATCTCCCCGCGCTACCGCACCCTCTTCAGCCCCCTCGACATCAGCGACCTGCACGCCCCCGCCGGCCCCGGCGCGACCTGGCTGCACTTCCGTCTTCCAGCCAACGACGAGCCCCAGCAGCTGCGCCTGTTCGCACCGAGCCTGGACAGCTTCGAGATGTTCATCCTCGACGGGCAGAAGGTGCTCGAGCAGAAGAGCGCCGGCAACCTCTCCCCGGTGCAGCGCCCGCTGCTCAACAGTGACTTGGTAATCCCCCTGCGTGCCGCCGCTGAGCCGCTGGACCTCTACCTGCGCCTCGCCTCGACGATGCCGCTGCGGCCGAACATCAGCATCGAGGCCGCCGGCCAGCCGAGCAACGACCAGCGCCCGCTGCACTTCGGCGTGCTGATCGGCTGCCTGGCCATGCTGCTGGCCTACAACCTCGTGCGCTTCGCCTACACCCGCGTTGCCAGCGGACTGTGGCTGGCCGGCGTACACGCCAGCCTGCTGCTGGCCTGCCTCAATCTGTTCGGCCTGCTCAGCCCCTGGTACGGCAACAGCCAGTCGCTGCAACCGATGGCTGCCCTGGCCTGCCTGGTGGTGACGCTGTTCTGCGCGCTGGGCTATACCGCCAGCTTCTTCTCAGGCCTCAGCCCGCGCCTGCCGCTCAGGCGCCTGCTGCTGGGCGGCACCGCCGCGCTCGTGGTGCTGGGCGTCGCGCTCAACCTGCTGTTCTCCCTGTCCGTCAGCAGCCTGGTGTACGGGCTGATCACCCTGGTGACCCTGGGCATGCTCGGCGTTGCGGTCTACTACTGGATCCACGCCTACCGGCCGGCGCGCCTGTTCGCTATCGGCATGAGCCTCTTCGTCGTGATCTGGTGCCTGTGCCTGCCGTCGCTGCTGGGCTACGTGGCGACCCGTACCGACTGGCTCGGCAGCGGCCTGCTGGGGCTTTCGGCGGTGGTCGGCTTCCTGCTCAGCCTGGCCCTGGCCGAACGCCAGCGGAAAATCCAGAACGACCACTTCGCCGCCAGCCGCGTGCGTGCCGCCAACGTCGCCGAACTCAAGGCCAAGGGCGACTTCCTGGCCAAGATCAGCCACGAGATCCGCACCCCCATGAACGGCGTGCTGGGCATGACCGAGCTGCTGCTCGGCACCCCGCTCTCGGCCAAGCAGCGCGACTACGTGCAGACCATCCACAGTGCGGGCAACGAGTTGCTCTCGCTGATCAACGAGATCCTCGACATCTCCAAGCTGGAGTCCGGGCAGATCGAACTGGACGAGGTGCAGTTCGACCTCGGCGCGCTGATCGAGGACTGCCTGGCGATCTTCCGCGCCAAGGCCGAACAGCAGAAGGTCGAGCTGATCAGCTTCACCCAGCCGCAAGTGCCACGCATCATCAGTGGCGACCCGACGCGCCTGCGCCAGGCCGTGCTGAGCCTGCTGGACAATGCCTTCAAGCAGACCGACGAGGGCGAGATCCTCCTCGTCGTCGCCCTCGACGGCCCAGCGGAGCGCCCGCGCCTGCGCATTGCCGTGCAGGACAGCGGCCGCCCACTGGACAGCGCCGACCGCCAGGCCCTGCTCACTGCCGAACTGCACAGCCGCGACTTCCTCTCCGCCACCCGCATCAGCAGCCGCCTCGGCCTGATCATCGCGCGCCAGTTGATCCGTCTGATGTCGGGCGATTTTGGAATAGAGAGCGGCATCGAGAGCGGCAACAGCGCCGAAGGCGCGGGCAACCTGTTGTGGCTCAGCCTGCCACTGGACCCGCAGCAGATCGACCAGGCCGGCGCCGACCTCGATGGCCCACTGCAGGGCGCACGCCTGCTGGTGGTGGACGACAACCAGACCTGCCGCAAAGTGGTGGTGCAGCAGTGCAGCGCCTGGGGCATGAATGTCAGCGCGGTATCTTCGGGCAAGGAGGCGCTGGCTCAGTTGCGCACCAAAGCGCACCTGCGCGAGTACTTCGACGTGGTCCTGCTGGACCAGGACATGCCCGGTATGACCGGCATGCAACTGGCCACCAAGATCCAGGAAGACCCGAACCTCAACCACGACATCCTGCTGATCATGCTCACCGGCATCAGCAACGCACCGAGCAAGATCATCGCGCGCAACGCCGGGATCAAACGCATCCTGGCCAAGCCGGTGGCCGGCTATACGCTCAAGGCGACCTTGGCCGAAGAGCTGTCCCAGCGCGGGCCGAGCGGCGTGAGCAACTACCTCGGGGCGGCCAGCGAGCCGGTGTCCAACGTGCCGCCGAGCGACTTCCGCATCCTCGTCGCCGAGGACAACAGCATTTCCACCAAGGTCATCCGCGGCATGCTGAGCAAGCTCAACCTGCAACCGGATACCGCCAGCAATGGCGAGGAAGCCCTGGCCGCGATGAAGTCCACCCAGTACGACCTGGTGCTGATGGACTGCGAGATGCCGGTACTCGACGGCTTCTCCGCCACCGAGCGCCTGCGCGCCTGGGAAGCCAGCGAGCACCGCCCGCACACCCCGGTGGTGGCGCTCACCGCGCACATCCTCAGCGAGCACAAGGAGCGCGCGCGACTGGTGGGCATGGACGGGCACATGGCCAAGCCGGTGGAGCTGTCGCAACTGCGCGAGCTGGTGGCCTACTGGGTCGGCGAGCGTGATCGCCGCCTGCGCCAGCAGCAGAGCGACGCCCTTCCCTCCTGACTCCGGTATTTCGCACGGTTTATCCCTTGGCGTAGGAGCGGACTCCGTCCGCGATTGGCCCCCGGTGCGATGCGAAAACGATCGCGGACAAAGTCCGCTCCTACCCATGAATCAAACACCGTGCCGGGTTGCCAGATAGCCTTGTAGGAGCGAGCTTGCTCGCGAACCCGCTCAACTCTGATGCCGCCGGCAAGTCCGTTCGCGAGCAATGACGATGGCGTCCCCCTCGCTCCTGCAAGCACGGATCAAATCTGAGCGTAGGAGCGGACTCCGTCCGCGATTGGCCCCCGGCGCGATGCGGAATCGATCGCGGACAGAGTCCGCTCCTACCCACGATTCAGGCGTCGCGTGCGTGACTTGCCCCGCCGCAATGCCACCCGCCGCCCCACCCGCTATGCTTTGCCCAGCCGCGCCCTCTCAATCCGGACGAGTCGTTCCCATGCAAGCGATGTTCAGCGTGTACCTGAAGATGCTGGTGCTCTACAGCCCCTTCTTCGTGCTCTCCTGCTTCATCAGCCTGAACCGCGGCTTCGCCCCGCGCGACCGCAAGCGCATGGCCTGGCGCGTGGCCCTGGCGGCGCTGATCGCCAGCGTGTTGCTGTATCTGTTCGGCCGCTACATCTTCACGCTCTTCGGCATCACCGCCGACGCCTTCCGCATCGGCGCGGGCTCGGTGCTGTTCATCTCCGCCCTGGGCATGGCGCAAGGGCGCTCGGCAGTGCAGGCGGACAATGTGCAACAGGACGTCACCATCGTCCCGCTGACCATCCCCATCACCGTCGGCCCCGGCACCATCGGTGCGCTGCTGGTGATGGGCGTGAACCAGGACTGGGAGCACAAGCTGCTGGCCCTGGCGGCGATCTTCCTGGCCTGCCTGACCGTGGGTGTGACGCTCTACCTCTCCGACAAGATCGAGAAGGTCCTCGGCGAGCAGGGCCTGATGATCGTCAGCCGCCTGATGGGGCTGTTCGTCTGCGCCCTCGCCGCGCAGATCATCATGACCGGCGTGCGCGGCTACTTCATCCCGCAATGACGCGCCCCTTTGGGGAGCGCCGCGCACCATTTGGCGTTTGGCGCACCAAAGCTGCGCACTGAAAAACCTCACCAATACGACAGAAAATCGCGCGCACCCCATCTGCGCCAAGGCTTTTGCCTGTTTGGCACGGATGCTGCGATGGCAGCTTCGATCCCGCTCAAGGATCGCCCCATTTCCGGGGAAGCTGCCGCACCGGCAACTCCCCGCCCCTGGATAGCCAAGGAGGCTGCCGCGATGAAACGTCGTCCGCTGTTGCAAAGTACGCTGGCCGTGAGTGCCCTGCTGCTCACCGGTCTGTTCCCGTTCAGCACCCAGGCTGCCGAGACCATCAAGGTCGGCATCCTGCACTCGCTGTCCGGCACCATGGCGATCTCCGAGACCTCGCTCAAGGACATGGCGCTGATGACCATCGACGAGATCAACGCCAAGGGCGGAGTGAACGGCAAGAAGCTCGAAGCGGTGGTGGTCGACCCGGCCTCCAACTGGCCGCTGTTCGCCGAGAAGGCGCGCCAGCTGCTGACCCAGGACAAGGTCGCTGTGGTGTTTGGCTGCTGGACCAGCGTGTCGCGCAAGTCCGTGCTGCCGGTGTTCGAGGAACTCAACGGCCTGCTGTTCTACCCGGTGCAGTACGAGGGCGAGGAAATGTCGCCCAACGTCTTCTACACCGGCGCGGCACCGAACCAGCAGGCCATTCCGGCGGTGGAATACCTGATGAGCGAGGACGGCGGCGCCGCCAAGCGCTTCTTCCTGCTGGGCACCGACTACGTCTACCCGCGCACCACCAACAAGATCCTGCGCGCCTTCCTGCACAGCAAGGGCGTGGCCGACAAGGACATCCAGGAGGTCTACACGCCGTTCGGCCACAGCGACTACCAGACCATCGTCGCCGACATCAAGAAGTTCTCCGCCGGCGGCAAGACCGCGGTGATCTCCACCGTCAACGGCGACTCCAACGTGCCCTTCTACAAGGAGCTGGCCAACCAGGGCCTGGAAGCCACCGAAGTGCCGGTGGTGGCCTTCTCCGTGGGCGAGGAAGAACTGCGCGGCATCGACACCAAACCGCTGGTGGGCAACCTCGCCGCGTGGAACTACTTCGAGTCGGTGAAGAACCCGGAGAACACCAAGTTCGTCGCCGACTGGAAGGCCTACGCCAAGGCCAAGAACCTGCCCAACTACAGCACTGCCGTAACCAACGACCCGATGGAGGCCACCTACGTCGGCATCCACATGTGGGCGCAGGCCGTGCAGAAGGCCGGCAGCACCGACGTCGACAAGGTGCGCGAGGCCATGGGTGGGCAGACCTTCAAGGCGCCGTCGGGCTTCACCCTGACCATGGACAAGACCAACCACCATCTGCACAAGCCGGTGATGATCGGCGAGATCGAGGACAACGGTCAGTTCAACGTGGTCTGGAAGACCCCCGAGCCGATCCGCGCCCAGCCGTGGAGCCCGTTCATTCCGGGCAACGACAAGAAGCCGGATTACGCGGTGCGTAGTAACTGAGTGCCAGTCCGCAAAGTCACTCTCCCCAACCCTCTCCCTGAAGGGAGAGGGAGCCGTTCGGCGCGTAGCCGATAGCACGGCGCGGCCGGCCACTCCCGAGGCCGGCGGAACGTCCCCTCTCCCTTCAGGGAGAGGGACAGGGAGAGGGCAAAACGCCCACACGGCTGCCCAGGGAATACGCCAATGCCCACTGCCTTGCTTCACCTTTTCCGTCACATCGCCATTGCACTGGCCGCGCTGCTGCCACAGCTGGCCTTCGCCGGCCCCGCACAGGACTTCGCCAGCGCCGACAACGACGCCCGCGCGAAACTGCTCGAACAATGGGCCGCCGCACCCGACGCCGATCGCCTGCCCCTGCTGGAGGCCATCCAGTCCGGCCGCCTGGCCCTCGACGCGCAGAACCGCGCCTTCCTCCTGGGCGACGACCAGCAGTACCACGCCGCCGAGGGTGGCGCGGGACCGGTCGGTGAGCCCGACAAGCTGCGCCTGAACAACCGCCTGCGCGGCCTGGTGAACACCGCCATGGCCAGCCACCAGTTGGTCGCCGACAACGCCGAGGTGCGCCTGGAAGCCGCGCGGCAACTGCAGAAAAGCGCCCGCCCCGCGCAACGCACACTCCTCGAATACCGCCTCAACGAAGAGTCCGATGACGGCGTCAAGGCCGCGCTGCAACTGGCCCTGGCCAACCTGCAGCTGGCCGACCCGGCTCCCGCATTGCGCCTCTCCGCCGTACGCCTGCTCGGCGAATCCGGCGATCCGCAGGCACGCACCCGCCTGGAGAATCTCCTCGACCCGGCCGTCGAGCCTGACGAGTCCGTTCGCACCGCCGCCGCCACCAGCCTCGGCCAGGTGAAGCGCCGGCTGCTGATGGGTGACCTGTTCGGCCAGGCCTTCAGCGGTCTGTCGCTGGGCTCGATCCTGCTGCTCGCGGCCCTGGGCCTGGCGATCACCTACGGGCTGCTCGGCGTGATCAACATGGCCCACGGCGAGATGCTGATGCTCGGCGCCTACTCCACCTACGTGGTGCAGTTGCTCTGCCAGCGTTACGCGCCCGGCGTGCTGGAGCTGTACCCGCTGCTGGCCTTGCCGGTGGCCTTCGTGGTCACCGCGTGCATCGGCATGGCACTGGAGCGCACGGTGATCCGCCATCTCTACGGCCGCCCGCTGGAGACCCTGCTTGCCACCTGGGGCATCAGCTTGGTGCTGATCCAGCTGGTACGCGTGCTGTTCGGCGCGCAGAACGTCGAGGTCGCCAACCCGGCGTGGTTGTCCGGTGGCATCCAGGTGCTGCCCAACCTCGTGCTGCCGTGGAACCGCATCGTCATCATCGGCTTCGCGCTGTTCGTGCTCGCGCTCACCTGGCTGCTGCTCAACCGCACACGGCTTGGTCTGAACGTGCGCGCCGTCACCCAGAACCGCAACATGGCCGCCTGCTGCGGCGTGCCCACCGGCCGCGTGGACATGCTCGCCTTCGGCCTCGGTTCGGGCATCGCCGGGCTGGGCGGTGTGGCGCTGTCGCAGGTCGGCAACGTCGGCCCGGACCTGGGCCAGAGCTACATCATCGACTCCTTCCTGGTGGTGGTGCTCGGCGGTGTTGGCCAGCTCGCCGGCAGCGTGTTCGCCGCCTTCGGCCTGGGCGTGGCGAACAAGATCCTCGAACCGCAGATCGGCGCGGTGCTGGGCAAGATCCTGATCCTCGCGCTGATCATCCTGTTCATCCAGAAACGTCCGCAGGGGCTCTTCGCTCTGAAAGGGAGGGTCATCGATTGATGAAAACATCCATGTTCGAACTGAATGTTCTTCGTAGGACCGAGGGGGGCGCCTTAGCCCTTGCTCGCGAACAGCCCCCGCAGCGAAAGCGTTCGCGAGCAAGCTCGCTCCTACAAGGTACGCCCGCCCACCGTGGAGGGATGCACCCATGAACCAGCCACTCACCGTGACGGCCGCGCAGAAGGCCGGCCCGAAACTCACCGCCGGCATCGTCGGCGCCGCGCTCGTCGCGCTGCTGATCCTGCCGCTGCTGCACCTGCTGCCGGAAAGCAACGCGCTACACCTGTCCGCCTACGGGCTGACGCTCACCGGCAAGATCCTCTGCTACGCCATCGTCGCGCTGGCGCTGGACCTGGTCTGGGGCTACGCCGGCCTGCTGTCCCTCGGGCACGGGTTGTTCTTCGCGCTGGGCGGCTACGCCATGGGCATGTACCTGATGCGCGAGGCGGCCGGCGACCAGTTGCCCGCTTTCATGACCTTCCTCTCCTGGACGGAACTGCCCTGGTACTGGGCCGGCACCCAGCACTTCCTCTGGGCCCTGTGCCTGGTGGTGCTGGCGCCAGGACTGCTGGCCCTGGTGTTCGGCTTCTTCGCCTTCCGTTCGCGGATCAAGGGCGTGTACTTCTCGATCATGACCCAGGCGCTGACCTTCGCCGGCATGTTGCTGTTCTTCCGCAACGAGACCGGCTTCGGCGGCAACAACGGCTTCACCAACTTCCGCAGCATCCTCGGCTTTCCGATCACCGCGCCGGGCACGCGGGTGGCGCTGTTCATCGCCATCGTCGTGCTGCTGGCGGCCAGCCTCGCGGTCGGTTTCGCCCTGGCACGCAGCAAGTTCGGCCGGGTGCTCACCGCCCTGCGCGACGCGGAGAACCGCCTGATGTTCTGCGGCTACGACCCACGCGGCTACAAGCTGTTCGTCTGGACCCTGAGTGCCGTGATTTGCGGCCTGGCCGGCGCGTTGTTCGTACCGCTGGTGGGCATCATCAACCCCAGCGAGATGTCGCCGACCAACTCCATCGAGGCCGCCGTATGGGTCGCCCTCGGCGGCCGCGGCACGCTGATCGGCCCGCTGCTCGGCGCCGGCGTGGTGAACGGCGCGAAGAGCTGGTTCACCGTGGCCTTCCCCGAGTACTGGCTGTTCTTCCTCGGCGCGCTGTTCATCCTCGTCACCCTGTACCTGCCGCGCGGCATCCTCGGCCTGATCAAGCGGGAGAAAGAGCAATGAGAGCGGTCCCCCACCTGATGCTGGAACCAGCCTACGATCCCAACCGTGACCCCGGCGCCAGCCGCGATGCCATCGGCCTCGGTTCGAGCGCCAGCGGCCAGCTGGACGTGCGCCACGGCACCATCCTCACCCTGGAAGACATCAACGTCAGCTTCGACGGCTTCCGTGCCCTGCGCGACCTGACGCTGTACATCGGCGTCGGCGAGTTGCGCTGCATCATCGGCCCCAACGGCGCGGGCAAGACCACGCTGATGGACGTGATCACCGGCAAGACCCGCCCGGACAACGGCAAGGCCTACTTCGGCGAAACCCTCGACCTGACCCGCATGAGCGAGGTGGAAATCGCCCAGGCCGGCATCGGCCGCAAGTTCCAGAAACCCACGGTGTTCGAGGCGCTTTCGGTGTTCGAGAACCTGGAGCTCGCGCAGAAGACTGACAAATCGGTGTGGGCCAGCCTGAAGGCGAAGCTGTCCGGCGAGCAGAAGGACCGCATTGAGGAAGTCCTCACCACCATCCGCCTGCGCGAGTCGCGCAACCGTCCAGCCGGGCTGCTCTCCCACGGGCAGAAGCAGTTCCTGGAGATCGGCATGCTGCTGGTGCAGGAGCCGCAACTCCTGCTGCTGGACGAGCCGGTGGCGGGCATGACCGATGCCGAGACCGAATTCACCGCCGAGCTGCTCAAGTCCCTCGCCGGCAAGCATTCGCTGATGGTGGTGGAGCACGACATGGGCTTCGTCGGCAGCATCGCCGACCACGTCAGCGTGCTGCACCAGGGGCATGTGCTGGCCGAGGGTTCGCTGGAAGAAGTGCAGGCCAATGAACAGGTAATCGAGGTTTATCTGGGGCGCTGACGGCTCACGGCACAGCATGGGTATCGCTGCGCTCCACCCATCCTACGGATGCATTTCGCCGGGAAGTACGGCGTAGGTTGGCGTGGAGCGCAGCGATACCCAACAGCTCTCGATGCACGGCAGCCGTACACGACACATCAAGGAACAAGCACATGCTGCAAGTCGACAAGCTCCACCAGTACTACGGCGGCAGCCACATCCTCCGTGGCCTGTCGTTCGATGCGAAGATCGGCGAGGTCACCTGCCTGCTCGGGCGCAACGGCGTCGGCAAGACGACCCTGCTGCGCTGCCTGATGGGCCTGGTGCCGGCCAAGGAAGGCAAGGTCAGTTGGGAAGGCAAGCCGATCACCGGGTTCAAGCCGCACCAGCGCGTACACGCCGGCATCGCCTACGTGCCGCAGGGGCGGGAAATCTTCCCCCGGCTGACGGTGGAGGAAAACCTGCTGATGGGCTTGTCGCGCTTCGGCGCCAGCCAGGCCAAGGCGGTGCCCGAGCACATCTACGAGCTGTTCCCGGTGCTCAAGGAAATGAAGCAGCGCCGCGGCGGCGACCTCTCCGGCGGCCAGCAGCAACAGCTGGCCATCGGCCGCGCGCTGGCCAGCAAGCCGCGCCTGCTGATCCTCGACGAACCCACCGAAGGCATCCAGCCCTCGGTGATCAAGGAGATCGGCGCGGTGATCCGCAAGCTCGCCCAGCGCGGCGACATGGCCATCCTGCTGGTGGAGCAGTTCTACGACTTCGCCGCGGAGCTGGCCGACCAGTACCTGGTGATGTCGCGCGGGGAAATCGTCCAGCAGGGGCGCGGTGTGGACATGGAAGCCGAGGGTGTGCGAGGGCTGGTGACCATCTGAGGCGACGGCATTCTGCGCCGGTTCGCGAGCAAGCTCGCTCCTACAGGTCGGGCCTGCATGCTCTTTGTAGGAGCGAGCTTGTGACCCACAGGGATGTGGGGAATGCCGTTATCCGTAGGGAACGAATTCGGCCTCGCGAACCACGCCCGACGCCGAGACGACCTGTCACTGGCGCATGACGGCGGCCAGTGGCAAGCTGCCAGGCCCCGTATTCGTTTTTTCTGGAGTTCGACATGCCCCTCGTCCTGCGTCCCGCCGTCAATGACGACGCCGGATTCGCCGCAGTCTGCGTGGCAGCCGCCTATGCACAGTGGATTCCCACCCTCGGCCGCAAGCCGGGGCCGATGCTGGATGACTACCACGCGATCATCGCCGAGGACCGCGTGCTCATCGCCGAACAGGACGACGTCCCCGTCGGCCTGCTGGTGATGCGCGAGACCGACGAAGGCTTCCTGCTCGACAACATTGCCGTGCTGCCCGAGTGCGCCGGCCAGGGCATCGGCCGCACCCTGCTGATCCATGCCGAGGAAACCGCCGCGCAATTGGGTTACGCGTCGTTGTACCTCTATACCAACGAGCGGATGACCGAGAACATCGAGTTGTACGCGAAGAATGGCTACCAGGAATACGCGCGCAAGGTCGAGAACGGTTTCCGCCGGGTGTACATGCGCAAGCAGCTGGGCTGAGCCAAGGCTCTTGTAGGAGCGGATTCATCCGCGATCGGCTCGGCTCCGCGCGGGGGTGAATCAATCGCGGATGAATCCGCTCCTACGCACCATTTGCGCGCACGCCTAGCGATAACGCACCGCAACCGCGCCCATACCTGACCGACCGGACAATCGCCTCCGTCAACGCCAATTCCGCGCCATACCTGAGCTGCACAAAGCCAGGCAGTGGCCACGCACTATCCTGGCGCATCCCGGCACGGTGCTTGCTCTGTCGTGTGCATCCTTCGTTTCGAAGCTGCCCATGAACGCACCGGCCACCCTCTTCCACCCTGCCTGGCACGCGGAGCTCGAGCTGGCTTATGCCCGCGTCGACGACTGCACGCGCCCAGTCACACGAAGGCATCTCGGCCCGTTGCGGGTGCAGAAGCACCTGTACGCGGAAGGGCCGCAGGTCTGCCAGCACATCGTGGTACACCCGCCCGGCGGCATCGCTGGCGGCGACACGCTGAACCTCGATATCCACGCTGGCGCGCACAGTTGGGCACAGCTCACCAGCCCCGGCGCGGCCAAGTGGTACCGCGCCGCGTGCCCGGCACGCCAGCACCTGGATATCCGTGTGGCGGCAGGCGCCACGCTGGAATGGCTGCCGCTGGAAACCATCGTCTACTCCGGCGCCCAGGCGGAGCTGACTACCTGCATCGATCTCGAAAACGACGCCCGGCTGTTCTACTGGGACATGGTCGCCCTCGGCCGCCCGGCCAGTGGCGAACGCTTCGACAACGGCCATTTCGCCGCCGCGCTGGACATCCGCCGCGACGGCCAACGCCTGTGGCACGAACGCCAGCGCGTGAACGGCGGCGATCGCCTGCTCGACTCGCCCATCGGCCTGGCCGGCCATCCGGTACTGGCCACGCTGATCGCCAGCGGGCAGATCGACGCGACGCTCATCGAAGCCTGCCGCGCCATCCCCTGCCAGGGACGCGGCAATCTCACGCAACTGCCCGGCCTGGTGGTCGCCCGCTGCCTCGCCCACGAGGCGCTGCACGCCCGCGCCTGGCTCATCGAACTCTGGCGCCGGCTGCGGCCCGCGCTGCTCGGCCGCAAGGCCGTTCCTCCCCGAATCTGGAGCACCTGAGATGGATTTGACCCCTCGCGAGAAGGACAAGCTGCTGATCTTCACCGCCGGCCTGGTCGCCGAGCGCCGCCTCGCCCGCGGGGTGAAACTCAATTACCCGGAAGCCATCGCGCTGATCTCCGCCGCGCTGCTCGAAGGCGCGCGGGATGGCCGGACGGTCGCCGACCTGATGCACTACGGCACCACGCTGCTCACCCGCGAAC
This sequence comes from Pseudomonas multiresinivorans, assembly GCF_012971725.1. Lineage (NCBI taxonomy): Bacteria > Pseudomonadati > Pseudomonadota > Gammaproteobacteria > Pseudomonadales > Pseudomonadaceae > Pseudomonas > Pseudomonas multiresinivorans. The sequence goes on along the minus strand of NZ_CP048833.1, from coordinate 1,400,891 downwards.
AGGTGATGGAGGGTGTGCCGGAAATGATCCCGGAGATCCAGGTGGAAGCGACCTTCCCCGACGGGACCAAACTGGTCACCGTGCACCAACCCATTGCCTGATCGCCCGCCCCCATGACCCAGGGTGCGGCGACAATGGCGGATGAAGCACTGCGCTGCATTCGCCCACCGTACAGAGGAACCGCCATGCTCATCCGCGACGCCAGCCAAGCCGACCTCGGCAGTCTGCGCGACATCTACAACGACGCCGTACTCAATACCACCGCGATCTGGAACGAGATCGCCATCGACCTGGAAAACCGCCGCCAATGGCTGGAACTGCGTGCGCAGCAGGGCTTCCCGGTGCTGGTGGCCGAGGACGCAGGTGAAGTGGTGGGCTACGCCAGCTACGGCCCGTGGCGCGCCTTCGAGGGCTTTCGCGAAACCGTCGAGCATTCGGTCTACGTGCGCGCCGACCAGCGCGGCAAGGGCCTCGGCCCGATCCTGATGCAGGCGCTGATCGAGCGCGCCCGCGCCCAGGGACTGCATGTGATGGTCGCGGCCATCGAGAGCGGCAACGCGGCGTCGATCCGCCTGCACGAACGCCTGGGCTTCGTCACCAGCGGGCAGATGCCGCAGGTGGGCCAGAAGTTCGGCCGCTGGCTGGACCTGACCTTCATGCAACTGATCCTCGACCCACGGAGCGCTCCATGACCCCAGGCGAATACGACATCCAGCCCGGCGAGATCGAACTCAACGCCGGCCGCCGCACGCTGGGCCTGACGGTGGCCAACAGCGGCGACCGGCCGATCCAGGTCGGCTCGCACTACCACTTCTTCGAGACCAACGACGCGCTGCTGTTCGACCGCGACGCGGCCCGTGGCATGCGCCTGAACATCCCGGCCGGCACTGCGGTGCGCTTCGAGCCGGGGCAGAGTCGTGAGGTGGAGTTGGTGGAGCTGGCGGGCGAGCGGAAGGTTTATGGATTTGCAGGACGGGTGATGGGGGCGTTGTGAGTCCGTGCCAGGAAAAGCGCCCTCTCCCTAACCCTGGCTACGCGCCCCGCTCCGAAGGGAGAGGGGACCGAACGGTGCAGGATGAATCCATAGCGTCAGCCGGCACGGACAGCTCCCTCTCCCTTCAGGGAGAGGGCGGGGGAGAGGGTTGAGCCTCTGCACAAAACCCAGGAAAAAACTGAATGACGCCAGCCGCCAAGGAGCCCCGATGAAGATCAGCAGACAAGCCTACGCCGACATGTTCGGCCCCACCGTCGGCGACCGCGTGCGCCTGGCCGATACCAACCTGTGGATCGAAGTGGAGCAGGACTTCACCATCTACGGCGAGGAAGTGAAATTCGGCGGCGGCAAAGTCATCCGCGACGGCATGGGCCAGGGTCAGCGCTGCGCTGCCGAAGTGGTCGACACGGTGATCACCAACGCGCTGATCATCGACCACTGGGGTATCGTCAAGGCCGACGTAGGTTTGAAGCACGGGCGCATCGCTGCCATCGGCAAGGCCGGCAACCCGGACATCCAGCCCGGCGTCACCATCGCCCTGGGCGCCAGCACCGAAGTGATCGCCGGCGAAGGCATGATCCTCACCGCCGGTGGCATCGACACGCACATCCACTTCATCTGCCCGCAGCAGATCGAAGAGGCGTTGATGAGCGGCGTGACCACCATGATCGGCGGCGGCACCGGGCCGGCCACCGGCACCAACGCCACCACCTGCACCTCCGGCCCATGGCACATGGCGCGCATGCTCCAGGCCGCCGATGCCTTCCCGATGAACATTGGCTTCACCGGCAAGGGCAACGCCAGCCTGCCGCTGCCGCTGGAGGAGCAGGTGCGCGCTGGCGCCATCGGCCTGAAGCTGCACGAGGACTGGGGCACCACCCCGGCGGCGATCGACAACTGCCTCTCCGTGGCCGACCGCCTCGACGTGCAGGTGGCGATCCACACCGACACGCTCAACGAGTCCGGCTTCGTCGAAACCACCCTGGCCGCGTTCAAGGGCCGCACCATCCACACCTACCACACCGAAGGCGCCGGCGGCGGCCACGCGCCGGACATCATCAAGGCCTGTGGCTTCGCCAACGTGCTGCCCAGCTCGACCAACCCGACCCGGCCGTTCACCCGCAACACCATCGACGAACACCTGGACATGCTCATGGTCTGCCACCACCTGGACCCGAGCATCGCCGAGGACGTGGCCTTCGCCGAGTCACGCATTCGCCGCGAGACCATTGCCGCCGAGGACATCCTCCACGACCTCGGCGCCTTCAGCATGATCAGCTCCGACAGCCAGGCCATGGGCCGCGTCGGCGAAGTGATCACACGCACCTGGCAGACCGCCGACAAGATGAAGAAGCAGCGCGGCGCGCTGGAGGGCGACGGTGCGCGCAACGACAACTTCCGCGCCAAGCGCTACATCGCCAAGTACACCATCAACCCGGCAATCACCCACGGCGTGGCCCATGAAGTGGGCTCCATCGAAGTGGGCAAGCTGGCCGACCTGGTGCTCTGGCGCCCGGCCTTCTTCGGCGTGAAGCCAAGCCTGATCCTCAAGGGCGGCGCCATCGCCGCGAGCCTGATGGGCGACGCCAACGCTTCGATCCCGACGCCGCAGCCGGTGCACTACCGGCCGATGTTTGCCAGCTACGCCGGCAGCCGCCACGCCACCTGTTTGACCTTCATCAGCCAGGCCGCTTTCGATTTGGGCGTGCACCACGAACTGGGCCTGCGCAAAGCCATCGGTGTGGTGAGGGGCTGCCGCAGCGTGCAGAAGACCGACCTGATCCACAACGCTTACCTGCCGCATATCGAGGTGGACGCGCAGAACTACCAGGTGCGCGCGGACGGGCAATTGCTGTGGTGCGAACCGGCCGATGTGCTGCCGATGGCGCAGCGGTACTTTCTCTTCTGAAGAGCGGCTGTTCTGATGGAGTCCCTCGACGCGGCACGCCCGCGTACCGAGCGCAATGCCCGGTACGCGAATGTCCATTGCCATATATCAAGCTTTTCCCGATCCCTCCCGCCGCATTACCCCGATTAAGACTCGTCTTATTCGGCTGACTGAACACCGGCTGAACAATGAGCCCACTGATCCAGCGCGCCCCTCCGCAGCTGGACGGGCAGGGCTCTGAAGTCCGGAGTGCTGCCCTCCCCTTGCCTGATGCGATCAGGCGCCATCTCCCGGTGCAGGAAGGATCCGCTCTTGGAAGCCCAAGCTTCCGCTCTTCAGCCAGTGAGCGGCTCCTAGCGCCGGAATACGCATTCGCTCACCGAGTGAGCGGGCGCAAGGAGGACTGCAATGCGCTTCAAGAAAACCCTGCTGGCGACCCATGTCGCCCTCGCCATCGCCCTGGCTGGGCAGATCGGCACGGCCAGCGCCACCTGCACAACCAGCGGCGATGGCAAGACGTACACCTGCAACGAGTCCGTCTATTGGGGCCTGCCCGCCGGCACCGAAAAGCTCGAGATCGATACCGGCAACTCGCGTGGCGGTACTGCACCTCTGGCCGGCTTTGGCATCTATGGCAACAACGGCCGCTACGACGTCAAGGAAGCGGTGATCCTGACCGGATCGACATCCGGCACGCTCAGCGGCTACAAGGCCGACGCCATCCAGGCCAACATCGGCAGCAACATCATCTCCATCGACAAGCTGACCATCGTCACCACGGGGCTCTCCGCCGACGGCATCAACGTCACGGAGAACGCCGTCAACTCCACGGTCACCATCGGTGACAACGCAAGCATCACCACTTCCGGCATGGGTGTACGTGCCAACACGTCCAAGAATGGCGGGGTGAACCGGATCGTCGTGGGCAAGGGTGCGGTGATCAGCACCAGCGGCAGCGGCAGCAACGCCAGCGATGGCAACGGCTACGCGATCTACGCCGGCAACCGTAATACCGACTACCTGACCTACAAAGGCGATGCCGAAGTTCGCATCGACGACGGCAGCACCATCAGCACGTCCGGCTCGGCGGCCCACGCCGTATTCGCCAACCGCGGTGGCGAAATCCACCTGGGCAGCACCGATATCACCACCGGCAAGAACACTGCCTACGGCATCTATGCGCAGACCCTGGAAGACTTCAATGGCATGCGCGGCGGCAAGGTGCATCTGTATGGCGACACCAAGGTCACCGTAATCGACGGCACCCGCGCCATGGCCGCCAACGGCGCCGACTCCAGCATCGTCTCGGAGAACGCCGCGATCTACCTGATCGACAGCAGCGCGGCAGACGATCTCGCCAACCGCAAGGGAGCTGCCCTGTACGCCGAGAATCTCGGCAAGCTCGATCTGAAAATGGCCGCCGGCTCCTACCTCAACGGCACCACCAGCACCGCCACCGATGGCGTGATCGACCTGGCCATGGACGGAGCCGCCAGCCAGTGGTTCATGACCGGCAATTCCAACCTCACCAACCTGACGCTCACCAACGGCGCACAACTGGTCTATGACCGCCACGACGAACACGGCGCGTACACCTACAAGACCCTGACCGTGGATGGCGATTTCAACGGCGGTGGCCATCTGGTGATGAACACCTACCTGGGCGACGACACCTCGGAGACCGACAAGCTGGCCATCACCGGCAGTACCTCGGGCGAGACCCGCGTCACCGTCAACAACACCACCGGGCTGGGCGACGAAACCGAACAGGGGATCGAGATGATCACCGTCGGCGGCACCTCCGCGGGCGAGTTCAAATCCGACCGCGTCACCGCTGGCGGCTATGAATACGTGTTGCGCCGCGGCGGCAGCTTCGTCGGCTCCACCGGTGCGGACAGCGACTGGTACCTGACCTCGTACAAGCCGAACGATCCCGATCCGGAGGATCCGCCACCCGTTGACCCGCCGCCGGTTGATCCTCCACCGGTTGATCCGCCGCCAGTTGATCCGCCGCCAGTCGACCCGCCGGGCCCGGTCGACCCGACCCCGGAAAACCCCGATCCGGTCGATCCCGCGCCGGAGCAACCAGGCCCCGTGGACCCAGCTCCGAAGCCCAGCGACAAGGACCGCGTGCGCCAGCCCGAAGGCGGCAGCTACACCGCCAACATCGCGGCGGCCAATACAATGTTCCTGCACCGCCTGCATGACCGCACCGGCAACCTGACCTACGTCGATCCGGATACCGGCAAGGAAGTCACTTCCATGCTCTGGATGCGCAACGTCGATGGCTCTACCCGCTGGGAAGACAGCACCGGCCAGCTCAAGACCGAAGCCAATCGCTACGTGCTGCAGATCGGCAGCGACCTGTACCGCAAGGAAACCGACAACGGCGACTGGGTACTGGGTGTGATGGCCGGCTACGCCAACGGCAACTCGACGACCAAGTCCCGCGTCACCGGCTACCGCTCGCGCGGCGAGATCGACGGCTACAGCCTGGGCGTCTATGGCACCTGGTACGAGAACAAGGACGATGAGAACGGTGCGTACGTCGACAGCTGGATTCTCTACAACGAATTCGATGCCGACGTGAAAGGCGACCAGTTGGCCAAGGAGAGCTACGACCTCAAGGGCATCACCGCTTCCATCGAGGCCGGCAAGACCTTCGAAGTGGCGAAGACCGAGAGCGCCAGCTACTACGTGCAGCCCCAGGCGCAGGTGGTGTACATGGGCGTCAAGGCTGACAGCCACCGCGAGGCCAATGGCACCAGGGTCACCGGCCAGGGCGACGGCAACATCATGACCCGCCTGGGCGCCCGCGCTGCCGTGCGCAGCAACGAGGCTGGCGGTTTCGCCAACACCTACGGCGTGGAGCCATACGTAGAGACCAACTGGATCCACAACTCCAAGGACTTCGGCGCGAAGATGGGCAGCAGCAAGTTCGAGATGGACGGCGCCAGCGACATCTTCGAAGTGAAGCTCGGCGCCACCAGCAAGGTGAACAGCCGGGTCAACGTCTGGGGTGAAGTGGGCAAGCAGTTCGGCGACAACGGTTACCGCGACCAGGCGGTGACGCTGGGGCTGAAGGTCAACTTCTGATCCCCTGCTGAACGAGGGCCGTCGCACGAGAGTGCGGCGGCCTTTTCTTGCACCTCGCCCCCTCCTGGAAACACCTGACATTTCGATCAGCTTTCATCCGCCGGCCCTGTCGTACAGCTGGGCTGCTATGCTCTGCTGCTCGAAGAATCAGGTAGACCAGCGATGACGGCGATGACTCCGCAGACCAACGACCGCACGGGTATTTCGCCCGCTCTGGCCGCGTTGCGCGCAGCCACCCATGCCCTGCATGCCGACCTCGACAGTCGCTCGCCGCTGACTGCCGCGCTTGCCCGCGCCGACTACCTCGATCATGCCGCCCGCGTGCTCGGCTGGATGCGCCCGCTGGAGCAGGCACTCTGGCCGCTCTGGCCGGACGACGACGATGCAGCCCTGCGCCGCGGCAAGAGCCGGTGGCTGGAAGACGACCTGCTGGCCGGCGCCCACGGCGAAGAGCCCGTGGCCGACTGCCCCTGCGTACCCAAGCCGAACTGCCTGGCCGAAGCCTTCGGCATCGCCTACGTCGCCGAAGGCGCAACCCTCGGCGGACGCGTGCTCTACAAGCGCCTCAAGACCTCCCTCGACCCCCTGCCACTGCGCTGGCTGCAAGGCTACGGCGAGCACACGGGCGAGCGCTGGGGCAGCTTCCAGCGCCTGCTGGCCGAACACGTCAGCACCGCCGAAGACATCGCCCTTGCACAACAGGCCGCCGTGCAGGCCTTCACCTCGTTCCGCGACTGGGTGATCGACGCCACACGCGACCGGACGGGCCAGGCATGAGCGATCAGCCTGTCACCCTCGCCAACTGCGAGGACGAACCCATCCATGTGCCCGGCGCGATCCAGCCCCACGGCGCGCTGATCGCACTCGACGAGCAGGGTCGCGTACTCGGCTTCAGCGACAACCTCGGCACCCTGCTGGGCATCGCCCCGCCGCTGGGCGAGCCGCTGGCCGAAGCCTGCGTCGGGCATGGCGTGCTGGCGATGCTCGCGGAAGGGCTGGCCGAGCCAGGTCCCTGGGTCAACAGCGTGGAAGCGCGGATCAACCGGCGCTTCTTCGATGTGATCGGCCACAGCCATGACGGCGTGCGTTACCTGGAGTTCGAGCGGCGCGCGGCCGGCACCGCCTCCTTCACCACCTTCGCCCTCAACGCCCAGCGCCTGGTCAGCCAGCTGCAGCTGCGCAACGACGTCGAGAGCCTGCTGATCAGCGTCACCGAGGAGGTGCGGCGGATGACCGGCTACGACCGCGTCATGGCCTACCGCTTCAACGAAGACGACTCCGGCGAAGTCGTCGCCGAGTCCCGCCGCGATGATCTGGAGAGCTACCTCGGCCAGCGCTACCCGGCATCGGACATTCCCGCCCAGGCGCGGCGCCTGTACCTGCAGAATCCGGTGCGGCTGATCGGCGATGCCGCCTACCAGCCGGTCGCCGTGCACCCCACGCTGAACCCCGGCAGCGGCAAGCCGTTCGACCTGAGCTTCAGCACCCTGCGCAGCGTCTCGCCGATCCACTGCGAGTACCTCACCAACATGGGCGTGCGCGCGTCGATGAGCATTTCCATCGTGGTCGGCGGGCGCCTGTGGGGGCTGTTCTCCTGCCACCACATGAGCCCGAAGGTGGTGCCCTACCCGATCCGCATGTCCTTCCAGGTGTTCTCCCAAGTCTGCAGCGCCATGGTCGAGCGCCTGGAACAGAGCCGCATCAGCGAATTACTGCGCCAGGCTTCCGAGCGCCAGCAGGCGCTGCTGCGCCGCACCCGCGACTCCGACGACCTGCTCAGCGCCCTGGCCCGCCCCGATGCCAGCGTCGCCGACCTGCTGCCCTGTGATGGCGCGGTGGTGATGCTCGGCGGGCGCGCCAGCAGCATCGGCGGCGACTTCGAGGACCTGGCTGTTTCCATCGTCGCCCAGCTGCAACAGGACGACGAGCTGGACCTGTTCCACAGCGACCGCCGCCTGGAACTGCCCGAAGGCCTGCACGACCCGCGCTACTGCGGCGTCATGGCGATTCGTTTCCATCGCCAGGAGTCGGGCTGGATCGTCTGGCTGCGCCTGGAGCAGGTGCACCGCATCCGCTGGGGTGGCAAGCCGGAGAAGATCGTCAAGACCGGCCCTTCCGGCACGCGCCTAACCCCGCGCGGCTCGTTCGAAGCCTGGGAGGAAGTGGTGCGCGGGCGCTCGATGCCCTGGACCGGCATCGACCTGAGCATCGCCGACAAGCTGCGCACCGAACTGGTGGAGTTGTGCCTGAACCGCGCCGGCGAGATCGACCGCATGCGCCAGCGACTGATCGCCGTGCTCGGCCACGACCTGCGCAACCCGCTGCAGTCCATCTCCATGGCGGCCGCGATGCTCTCCTCCAGCGACGTGCGCAATGCCGAACTGCGCCAGCACATCACCTACTCCAGCAGCCGCATGGAGCGCCTGATCAGCCAGATTCTCGAGATGAGCCGCCTGCAAAGCGGCGCGGGAATGACGGTGAAGCCGGTAGCCGCCGAGCTCTCGCAGCTGGTGCGCGATATCGTCCAGGAAACCGACGTGGCCTATCCGGGCCTGTCCATCGAGACCGCCATCGAGGATGACGTGCAGGCCCAGGTCGACCCGGACCGCTACCTGCAGGTGATCGCCAACCTGCTGAGCAACGCCCGCCACCACGGCCGCCCCGGCCGCCCGGTGCTGGTGGAGCTGCGCCGCCAGGGCGAGCTGGCGCGGCTGAGCATCCTCAACGAAGCCGAAGCGCTGGACGAGGCGCGTCTGGGCAACCTCTTCGAGCCGTTCAAGCAGGATGCCGGCGGCCATGGCCGCAACAAGAGCGGGCTGGGCATCGGCCTGTACATTTCCCAGGCCATCGTCAGCGCCCATGGCGGCCGCATCGAAGTGGAACAGGCCGACGGCATCATCACCTTCAGCGTGCTGGTGCCGCTCAAGCCAGCGCCCTGATACAGGAAATTCCTACAATGCAGAACGGCGCCTCGGGGCGCCGTTCTGCATTGGACGAAAAAAGCTCAGCGCAGCTGACTGTCCTTGCTGCCGCGACGGTTGTAGCCGCTGTGGGCGGACTGCTCCTTGTCATGATCGGCCTGGCAGTTGACGCACAGGCGCACGCCGGGAATGGCCTTGCGCCGCGCCTCGGGAATCAGCGCATCGCACTCCTCGCAATGGGTCAGGCTCTCGCCTTTGGGCAACTGGCTGCGCGCCCGTGCAATGGCGTCCTCGATGGTGCTGTCGATCTGCTCCTGAACCGCTCCGTCGTTTGCCCAGCCACTGGCCATGGCGACCTCCCGTGGATCGTTCGCGTGTCCTGCAGATATGCAGGGCACAGCCGGTGATTGCAAGGGCGATGGCGCGCGAAGCGACGAGTGCGTCGTGAGTGGAAATCCAGAAGCGTCTGATGTTCCGCACCTCAGCGGCTGCCGAAAATGGCCGGTCCTTCCGTCTGCCCGGGAATCCGCCATGCGCTACGCCTCCGCCCTGATCGCCAGCCTGTTGCTCACCGGCCTGCTGCCACGCGCCGCCAATGCCGATACCACCGATGCCAGCCTGCGCGACATGGAGCGCTACCTGCTGCTGTACAGCGCCACGGGCGACGAGCGCTTCCTGACCCGCCTGGACAATCTCGGCACAAGCTTCGAGCAGCAGCTCTCCCAGCAGAAGAACGCAGCGAGCCTGCAGGACCTCTGGCAGCTCTATCGGCAGACGCTGGAGCAGGTGCGCGCGGCTTACGTGCAGAAAGGCGTGGACCTGCAGCACGCCGTGGCGCAGACGCGGGAAGTCGCCGCTCTGTTCGACAGTTTCATACTGGCGCGGGAGACGCTGACACCGGGGCTGGAAAATGAATTGCGCGAGTTGGCGCTGCTGGAGGCGCGGCGAGCCAACGAACGCTTGCTGGGAAAGGAAACCGGAGACGATGCCAAGCGCATCGGAGAGTTGCAGGAACGGATCGGCGAACGCCTGGCGGCACTACCCGCCGGTGCCAGCCGGGACTCCCTGCTCTCGCGCTGGAGCTACCTGCGCAAGGCGGAGAAACCCGAAGGCACTCTGCTCTATCCCTTCAACGCTCAGGTCGAATACCTGCTGGCGCATCTGCCGCGCAGCTGAGCGACGCGGGATAGGCGGTCCTACTCTTTGACTTCCATGTATTCGCGCGCCCAGATCTGGTACTCCTCGGGCAGCGTGTACTTCTTCGCCAGTTCCGAAGCGGTCAGGTCGGAGGCATGCACGCCGCGCTGCTCGCGCAGGCAGTCGTAAGTGGCCTTGATCGCGGCGAAGTAGGCGGCGTGGCCGTCGACCACGATGCGCACGCCCAGCTCGGCCAGGCGCGCGTCGTCACGCAGCTCGGGGTTGCCGTAGGACACCAGCATCAGCGGCACGGACAGATGGCGGGAGATGGCTTCCAGGTGGTCGAAGTCGCGGATACCGACCATGCAGATGCCGTCGGCGCCGGCGGCCTGGTAGGCCAGGGTGCGGCGGATCACGTCGTCCACTTCCAGCACCTCGGCGTTGGTGCGGGCGATGATCGCCATTTCCGGATCGATGCGCGCTTCCAGCGCGGCGCGGATCTTGCCGACGCCTTCCTCGACCGGAATCAGATCAGTGGACTTGCGGCCGAACTGCGCGGGCAGCAGGGTGTCCTCGATGGTCAGCGCGGCCACGCCGGCACGTTCCAGTTCGACGATGGTGCGCATGGTATTCAGTGCGTTGCCGTAGCCGTGGTCGGCATCGGCGATCACCGGCAGACGGGCAACGCGACCGATGCGGGTGGCCTGCTCGGTGAATTCGCTCAGGGTGATCAGCGCGAAGTCAGGCGCCGCCAGAACTTGTAGTGAAGCTACAGAACCGCCCAGGATGCCCACCTCGAAACCCAGATCCGCGGCGATGCGCGCCGACATGGGATCGAACACCGATGCGGTGTGATAGCAGGCTGAAGAATTCAGTAAGGCGCGGAAATCCTTGCGCAATTCGTGGAAGGAGGCTCTGTGCATGGTGGGATCCAACTGCTAATACGGGGTGGGAGAACGGAAATCAGATAGTCGAAAACTCTTGTAGGAAAACTACAGGAACACAATGTAGCAAAACTACAAGCTACTCCCCAAGCCCTCTTTGCCACCATAGCCTTCCGACGGATACCCTGGTTTTCCCTCCGCGCTCGCGTAAACTGCGCGGCCGTTTTTTCTCCGGACACTCGCGCACCATGTTCCCGACCACTGCGGCCCGCGCCCTGGGCATCGACTTCGGCACCTCCAACTCTACCGTCGGCTGGTGGCGCCCGGACACCGAACCGCTGATCGCCCTGGAAGACGACAAGATCACCCTGCCCTCGGTGATCTTCTTCAACGTCGAGGAACGCCGCCCGGTCTACGGCCGCCTGGCCCTGCACGAATATCTGGAAGGCTACGAAGGCCGCCTGATGCGCTCGCTGAAAAGCCTGCTGGGTTCCTCGCTGCTGAAAAGCGAGACCACCGTGCTGGGCAGCGCCATGCCGTTCAAGGACCTGCTGGGGCTGTTCATCGGCGAGCTGAAGAAGCGCGCCGAAGCGGTTGCCGGGCGCGAGTTCGAGTCCGTCGTGCTGGGCCGCCCGGTGTTCTTTGTCGACGACGATCCCAAGGCCGACCAGGAAGCCCAGGACACCCTGGTGGCCGTGGCGCAGAAGCTCGGCTTCAAGGACGTCTCCTTCCAGTACGAACCCCTCGCCGCGGCCTTCGACTACGAGCGCAGCATCCAGCGTGAGGAGCTGGTGCTGATCGTCGACATCGGCGGCGGTACCTCGGACTTCTCGCTGGTGCGCCTGTCGCCCGAGCGCCGCGAAGTAGCCGACCGCCAGGGCGATATCCTCGCTACCGGCGGCGTGCACATCGGCGGCACCGACTTCGACAAGCAGCTGAGCATCCAGGGCGTGATGCCGCTGTTCGGCTACGGCAGCAAGATGAAGAGCGACGCCTTCATGCCGACCAGCTACCACCTCAACCTGGCTACCTGGCACACCATCAACGCGGTGTACGCGCAGAAGTCCCAGCTGGCGCTGCAGAACATGCGCTACGACATCGTCGACGCCACCGGCATCGACCGCCTGTTCAAGCTCATCGAGCAGCGCGCCGGCCACTGGCTGGCGATGCAGGTGGAAGCCAGCAAGATCGAGCTGTCCGACACCGAGCGCCGCGACATCGACCTGATGCGTATCGAGCCGGGGCTGGTCGCCGAGCTGAGCCGTGACCTGTTCGAAGGCGCCATCGCCCCGCTGCTGGAGCGCGTGCGCGGCAGCATCACCAACCTGCTCAATTCGGCCGACGTGGACCCGGCGCGCGTGGACACGGTGTTCTTCACCGGCGGTTCCTCCGGCGTACCGGCGTTGCGCCAGAGCGTGGCGGCCATGTTGCCCAACGCCCGACACGTCGACGGCGACCGCTTCGGCGGGATCGGCAACGGCCTGGCCATCGAAGCGATGAAGCGCTACGGCTGAGCGGTCGCGCACTGACGCCGGGACCGCCATGCGCTAGTGTGGCGGTCATTCCTCCCCCGCGCCGGAGCCCGTCATGCGCCTCTTCCACCTGAGCAGCCTCCTGATGCTTTGTGCCGCCCTTTCGGCCTGCGGCCTCGGCGAAACCGCCGCGACCACGGCCGCCACCGCCAAGCTGCAAGCCCAGCAGGCGCAACAGGCCCAGCAGCAGATCGAGCAGCTCAAGCAGCAGATCGATGCCGCCAACGTGCAGAACCAGCAGCGCCTGGACGAAGCCCTGAAAGACGCCGAATAAAAGCCTGCCCTGCAGATTTCTTGAACGCCCGATCCTGGCCTAGGCTCCAAGTTGTGCGAGTGAGTTGCTCAACCAAGGAGAACACCATGTACAAGCGATCACTGCTGGCGCTCTTGGTACTGGCTTCGGTGGCGGGCTGCGCTTCCACCAAGGTGCAGAACCCGGTCAACTACGTCACCTTCCGCGACCAGCCGCTGGTGCGCAATGTCGAGAAGGGGATGAGCCAGGAAGAAGTCCTGAAGATCGGCGGCACACCATCGTCGACGCAGAAGCGCCTGATGAAACCGGGCAGCTGCAACAGCTACATCCTCAGCAAGGATGGGCAGCAACAGCCCTTCTACGTGAGCTTCGACGGCAGTGGCCGAGTCGATGGATCGGGCTTCATGACCTGCTCCGAGCTCGACCGACACGAGCGCGACGCCCAGCCGTGACGCCCGCCCGGGCGTGACGACATGCCCTCGCCGGCCGGCGGGGGCTTTTTCATTCGGCACATCGCCACAGTCCTGCAGGCGGGGATATTCCCGCCACGCGGTGGCCGTCTATCATCCCAGCAGCCACCTGAGGAGCCGACCATGAAATACCGCATCATCGAACTGCCCGCCTTCGACGTGGTGGGCATGGATTACCGTGGCAGCGCACCGGGCGACAGCATTGGCCAGCTGTGGCAGCGCTTCCTGCCACGCGAAAAGGAAGTCAGCGCCAACGCGCAGGACAAGGCCGCCTATGGCGTCTGCACCCAGTTGCCGGGCGGCGAGTTCCACTACATCGCCGGGCTGCCGGTGGAGCCCGGTGCGAACGTACCCGAGGGCATGACCAGCTACGAGGTGCCCGCGCAGAAGTACGCGGTGTTCACCCACATCGGCCCGGTCACCGCCATCGCCGACAGCTTCCAGGCCATCTACTCCAGCCTGCTGGCCCGTCACGGCCTGGAGCCGAAGAAGGGCGTGGATCTGGAGCGCTACACTGAGCGCTTCCTGGGGCCGGAAGATCCGGCGTCGGAAACCGACCTGTACGTGCCGATTTATTAAGCCGCCCCGCAGCCACATGAAGCCTCGCACCATGGCCTGCCCTCTCCCCCGCCCTCTCCCTGAAGGGAGAGGGAGCTTTCCGTGCCGGCTGATGCCAGGGGGTCAGCCGGCATAAGACCAGTCCCCTCTCCCTTCAGGGAGAGGGTTAGGGAGAGGGAATCCAAGGCACAGCGTTCCAGAAGACAGCCGTCGCCCCAACCAGCCTCTATTGACGCTTCGCCGGCCCCTGCGCCTTCGCCGGCTGCCTCATCTGCTGCAGCAGCGCCGCGCACTGGTTGTCGTCCTGCTTGCTCGGGGCGATCAGCGCCAGCAGCGCCGCCGCCGGGGCCACCGCGACACCGAGGGCGACCATCCCTGCGCCACGCGCCGCCAGCGGCAGCACGTGCACGCCCGCTTTCGGATTCTTGAAGGTGCCCTGCACATAGAGCGGCGATCGCAGAGAGAAAATGCGCACGCCCTTGCTCTGCGGCGTGATGTCCAGGTCGAGTTGCTCGGTGGCGAAGTTGGCCGTGCCATCCACCGTGATGATGGCGTTCTCGGTATCGAAGGCGAACACCCGCGGCTTGGCCAGGCCATTGGCAATGCCCACGTCGGCGGCGGCGCAGTTGATCTTCACCTCGTCATCGCCGAACAGCTTGTTCACCACGTAGTTGCCCACGTTGAGCCCGGCGATCTCCATCAGGCTGCGGCTGATGCGGCCGTCATTGATCAGCAGCTTCATCTCGCCGTTGGCGCCGGCCAGGATGGTCGCCACCGAATTGCCAGTGCCGGCGATCGTCGCATCGCCGTTGAGCTCACCGAAGCTCGACTGCATCGGCGCGAAGCTGGGGAACAGCTCCTTGAGCTTGAAGCTGCGCGCCTGCAACTGGACCTTGCTCTGCAGCGGCGTCTTGCCGCCATCCAGGCGGATGTGCGAATCCAGCGTGCCGCCGGCCACGCCGAAGCGCAGCGGCTCCAGGGTCAGCAGGCCATCGTTGAGCACCAGGTGGGTATAGAGGTCACTGATCGGCAGCTTGTCACTGTGCACGATGCGCTTGCCGGTGAACTCCACGTCGGCGTCCATGGCGCGCCAGCGGTCGGTGCGGAACTCTTCCACCGGCAATACCTTGTCGGCCGGCTGGCGGGTGCTCTGGCCGCGCGCCTGCTTTTCCTGGTTCGAGTCGGCGCCGATCAGCGGGCCGAGGTCGGCCATGCGCAACTGGTCCGAGCGCAGCTTGCCGGACAGCTTCGGCCGCGGCTGGCGATTGACGAACACGAGGTCACCATGCAGGTCGCTGTCGCCGACCTTGCCGTTGAAGTTCTCATAGTGGAACTGCGCGCCGGCCGAGTCGTGCAGCTCGGCCTTCAGGCGGCCGTCGGTCTCGTAGGCCGGTGTATCGGGCAGGGTCACACCGGTGAGCGGGAAGAGGTTGGCCATGCTGGTGCCGGCCAGTTGCAGGCGCAAATCCAGCGCGCCAAGGTTCAACGGATCGGTCAGGGTGCCGACGATGCTCGCGCGGGTGCTCCCGGCGGATACGTCGGCCTGAACCGGAAACGGCTTGGCCGCATCCTGCAACGCCAGCACGCCACCGACCTTGCCCGCGCCCGCGAGCGGCAGGCCCTTGTACTGGCCCTTGAGCTTCCAGCCGAACACGTAGTCCTGGGTGGCCGCCTTGTCGCCACCGGCCAGCGCCTTGCCCGCCAACTGGCCGAAGGGCACCGGCTTGCCGAGCGGATCCACCAGCAGCTCGAGGCGAGTCTTCAGGCTCTGGTCGTCGAGGGTGACGCTGCCCTTGTCGAAACCGATCTCGCCGATATCCAGCTTCCACGAGGATTGCTCGGGCATGGCGTTGGGATCTTCTTCCTTCTTGGGCAGCTCGAAGGTCCAGGTGGCGCGGCCGTCAGCCAGACGCAGCAGGTCGGCGCTGGGCCGGGTGAGGACGATCTGCGGGATGCGCACCGTCTGCCACAGCAGCGGCAGCGGGGCAAGGCGGAGCTCGACTTTTTCGAGACTCGCGAAGTTCGGCGCGCGCGTCTTGCCCGCCGCCCAGTCCGGATTGCCCAGGGTAATGTCCTGCGCGCTGAAGTGCGGCCACGGCACGTAGGCGCGCCAGCCGCCCTCCGCAGGTTCCGTGCGCCAGAACACCTGCAGGTCGCCATTGATGGCGAAGGGGCGCCCCAGCTCGGCCGAGACCTTCTCATTGATGGTCGGCTTCACCCGGTTCCAGTCGAAGGTGGCGATGAACACCACCAGCGCGGCGATCACCGCGATGAAACCTGTGAAGCTCCAGAGGCAGATTCGTTTCCCGCGCGTCATACCTGAACTCCCTGCTGGCCGCGTCGGTGGAAGCAGCGACGTCCCCACGCCGCTGCCGGTAATCATCGGCCGCCTGAGCATGCCGGGCCGGCATTCTCCCTTGGCCTGCTCACTTGGACCAGCATAGCGGGGCGTTGTATCCGCCGATTTTCAGGCAGAAGGTCCGATGCAGACGCCACGGCGAGAAAACTTAAACTTTCGCCGCCACCGGCGACTCACACCCTTGTGAACCGATCTGAGCCGTGCGCCACCGCAGCGCCGGTTTGCCACAAGGAGATGACTGATGAACCAGGCACAACTGACCGACGTCCAGACCCTGCGCCAGCGGGCGCGCCAGAACATCGAGGACGGCGCGGTGACCGAGGGCTACCATGCCGATCGCAAGACCGTGCTGCGTCTGCTCAACGAGTCGCTGGCCACCGAGCTGGTCTGCTACCTGCGCTACAAGCGCCACTACTTCATGGCCACGGGCCTGAAGGCGAGCGTCGCCGCGGCGGAATTCCTCGAGCACGCCACCCAGGAACTGCAACATGCCGACCTGCTGGCTGAGCGCATCATGCAACTGGGCGGCGAACCGGACTTCAACCCGGCCGGCCTGACCGAGCGCTCCCACGCCGAGTATGTGGCCGGCAAGAATCTGCGCGAGATGATCACCGAGAACCTGGTCGCCGAGCGCATCGCCATCGATAGCTACCGCGAGATCGTGGTCTACCTGGGCGATGACGACCCCACCACACGCCGCCTGTTCGAGGAGATCCTCGCCCAGGAAGAAGAACACGCCGACGACATGGCGGACCTGCTCCAGGACCTGAAATAACCCATCCCCACCGCCGTCATCGATACCCGGCTCCGGCCGGGTATCGTGGGCGCGGCCCTCCCGCTGAGCGTAAAGCCCCGTTCCAGAGCCTCGCCAGCAGATCTCGCCCCGAATATATCGATTAAATAGATACTAACAATCCCACCGATACCGCCAATCGAAGGCATTGATAGAAGTCAATTTTCAAAATCAACTATATGATTTTAAACAACTTATCTAACAATCATCGGCATCGATAGCGACTATCTTCCAGCATCGTTTTCCAATCGATAATCCAGAACAGATACTGAGTCCGTGTCCAACGAACTCCCCACTCTTTCTGGAGCCGCATCATGAAACGCACCCTCGTACTTGGCTTTGCCCTCTCCGTACTTGCTGCCAATGCCGCTTTCGCCGGCTCCCAGCAGGAATCCCCGGTCATCAATGCCAGCCAGACTCAGGTTCTGGTCCAGGACGGCGCAGAGCGCACCCTGGATCAACAACAGAAACAACTGGACGCCGCCAAGGCCCGTATCGCCGAAAACGGCTCGAGCCAGTCGGTCGATCGTCTGATCCAGAAAATGAACGTCGCCGAGAACGGCTCCAGCCAGACCGTCGACCGCCTGCACAAGCAACTGGGCGTCGCTGAAAACGGCTCGAGCAAAACCATCGACCGTCTGCACAGCGAGATGAGCGTTGCCGAAAACGGTTCGAGCAAGTCGGTTGACCGCCTGCACCAGCAGATGAACGTCGCCGAAAACGGCTCCAGCCAGACCGTCGACCGCCTGCACAAGCAACTGGGCGTCGCTGAAAACGGTTCGAGCAAAACCATCGACCGCCTGCACAGCGAGATGAGCGTTGCCGAAAATGGCTCGAGCAAGTCGGTTGACCGCCTGCACCAGCAGATGAACGTCGCCGAGAACGGCTCCAGCCAGACCGTCGACCGCCTGCACAAGCAACTGGGCGTCGCTGAAAACGGTTCGAGCAAAACCATCGACCGTCTGCACGGCGAGATGAACGTGGCCGAGAATGGCTCCGAGCACACCGTCGACCAACTGCACAGCAACATGGTTGCCGAGTCGGGTGGCGACACCGTCTTCAACGCCCACCTGAAGGCATAAGTCTCCAGGCAGTACACCGCAAGGTGAGAGAAAAGCCCGGCCCCGCCGGGCTTTCTTATCGCTCCAGAGCCGCAAGAGCGCGCCATCGATATCAGGCCACCCGTGATTTGTAACGGCGTCTTGCCTGAAACCTCCCTTTAAGAGCCTGAACACGCCGCCCTAGAGCGGTTTTCGTCGTTCCATCATTGGCGGCGATAGTTGAAATTAGCCGGCTAAATAATCGACATCACTGATGCTCTGTATCACCCATCATCGTTTTTAAATCGATTTATCCGAAGGGAAAATAACCCTGTAGCCAAAACAAACCGCCCCCTTTCGGAGCCACCCAACATGAAAACCAAGATCGCCCTCAGCCTTGCACTCACTTCCCTGATGACCGCCAGCGCAGTCTTCGCCGCCCCGGCCATCCTCAACAACGGCCCGCGCAGCACCCACCAACTCCAGCAGCAGAGCGCCGAAGCCCGTGTTGCCGATAATGGCTCCGAGCGCACCATCGATCGCCTGCACAAACAAATGGACGACGCCCGCATTGCCGACAACGGTTCCGAGCGCACCATCGATCGCCTGCACAAGCAAATGGACGATGCCCGCGTTGCCGAGAACGGCTCCGAGCACACCATCGACAAGCTGCACAGCAACATGGTCGCCGAGTCGGGTGGTGACACCGTGTTCGATGCCCACCTGAAGCGTGTTTCCTGATTGATGCGAAATACGCCGAACAGGCGAAAGAAAAGCCCGGCATCTGCCGGGCTTTCTCATTTCCAGGATCTCGATCCGGCGGCCTATCAGCTCTTCAGATCGGCGCCGTCCGGCTCGCCGTCGGAGCGGCCGATGCTGGCCGGCGCTTCCACCACCAGCTCTTCCGGTACCTCGTCGACGCGCGGGTCCAGCGCTGCAGCCATCGGGCTGACGGTGTCGGGCATGGCCACGTGATGCAGCGGCGCCTCATCGACACGGTGCACGCCGGTGACGCGCTTGGGCTGCACCCAGAAGATCAGGATCAGCGCATAGGCTGACACCAGCATGTAGAACATGCCCGGGCCGAAGTGGCGCATCATCGCGCCGGCGAACAGCGGGCCGATACAGGCGCCCACGCCGTAGGTGGTCAGCAGCATCGCCGAGAGAGCCACGCGGCGCGACTGCTCGACGTGGTCGTTGCCCAAGGCCACTGCCAGCGGGTAGAGCGTGAACAGCAGCATGCCGGTGACGAAACCGTTGGCCAGCAGCAGCGTGTACGGCAGCTCGATCAACCCCCACATCGGCACCGCAGCCAGGCACAGCAGCAAGGCATTGGCGCGGATCAGCCAGCTGCGGTTCATCCGGTCGGACAACCAGCCCAAAGGCCACTGCGCGCAGAAGCCGGCGACGATACACATGCCGACGAACAGGCTCGCCTGCGAGGTGTCCAGACCGTTGCGCGCCGCATACACCGGCGCCAGGCCGTAGAACGCGCCGACCATCAGGCCCGCGACGAAGATGGTGCCCAGCGATTGCGGCACGCGCTTCCAGAAGAAACCGATCTCCAGCGGCGCCGCCACCAGCTTGGCCGGGTGGACGCGGCGGGTCAGTGCCAGCGGGATCAGGCACGAGGAGAAGCAGATGGCGACCAGCAGCAGCGGCTTGTAATCCAGTACCGGGCTCAGCGCCAGCAGGCCCTGGCCGACGACGAGGCCGGCATCCACCGCCACCATGTAGCCGGCGAACACCTTGCCACGCTGGTGCCCCTCGGCCTGCTCGTTGAGCCAGCTCTCGATCACCATGTACTGGTTCATCATTACCGCGCCCATCACGAAGCGCAGGACGATCCACACCTCCAGCTGCGAGACCAGCGCGTGGATCAGCACGATCACCGTCGCCATGCCCGCACAGGCCACGTACGAACGAATGTGGCCGAAGCCGGCAATCAGCTTGTGGCCGAACTTGCCGCCGCAGACCAGGCCGAAATAGTAGGCCGCCATCAGGCCGCCGACCCACAGGTCGCTGACGCCCTCCTGGGTCAGGCGCAGGCCCATGTAGGTGGTGAACAGGCCGGAGCCGGCGAGCATCAGCAGCGTGGCGGTATAGAGCGCAGGGAACGTGACGAGCGGGCTGAACATGGCGAGTCCGGCAGGCAAATGAGGGATGTGGGTGTAACGGCAAGGTTAGCCGTCCGCACATCGGACAGCGGTCGTGCGGCAAAGATCACATGGTTTGCGGCAGGTGCGCATTATGGCCGTCGGCCAGCGCGCCGGCTATCGGACGCGCGCCCGCCGGCAAACCGGTGAACCCCTGCGCCCGGCGGCCACTCCAATGCAGTATGTGGCCGGAGAATCATCATGCCGCTCCAGGAACTGAAACCCTTCCTGCTCTACTGCACCCTGATCAACTACGCCATCCTGCTGATCTGGTTCTTCGCCTTCAGCCTGGCCCACGACTTCGTCTACCGCCTGCACACACGCTGGTTCGAGCTGCCGGTGGAAAAATTCGATGCCATTCATTACGGCGGCATGGCGCTCTACAAGATCGGCGTCCTGCTGTTCAACCTGGCGCCACTGCTGGCGCTGTGCATGCTTTCCTGAATCGATGCGCCACCGGTGCGACATCATGACCGCCGATCGGAAAGCAACTTGTTGAAATTTATTAGAAATACTCAGGTCGTAGGGTGCGTGCAGTTTTCAGGAGAACACCAACGTGAACCATGCAACTCGCAGCCTGCGAAAGACTCTCGACGCCGTCGCCGCGAACAACGAAGCCACGGCGCTGGAAGTCATGCGGGCAGTCGAACAGGTCCAGGATGACCTGCTCCGGCAGAAGCTGCTCAAGTCCATCCACCACCTCAACCAGGACGCCGCCGAGTTGCGCGCCCTGCGTGAAGAAGTCGCCTCGCCGCTTTCCCGTCGCGCCTGATCCGGATCAGGCGCCGGCCGGCACCGTGGGTCGGCGATGGATCCAGATGCGCTTGAGCACCGTGGCGAACTGCGCCGACAGGCGGCCGCTGTTGTAGGTCTGGCCGTAGCGCGAAGCGATTTCCCGGACTTCCCGCGACAGTGCCGCATAACGCCGCGCCGGCAGGTCCGGGTAGAGGTGGTGCTCGATCTGGTGGCTGAGGTTGCCGGTCATGATGTGGAAGATCGGCCCGCCTTCCAGGTTGCTCGACCCGCGCAGCTGGCGCAGATACCAATGGCCGCGCGTCTCGTCCTGCAGCACCTCGGGTGGGAACACCGCAGCCTTCTCGGTGAAGTGGCCGCAGAAGATCACGGTGAAGGTCCACAGGTTGCGCATCAGGTTGGCGATGACGTTGCCCAGCAGCACCGCGCCGAAGGCGCCGGTGAACAGGCCGAGCAGCGGGAACACCAGGTAGTCCTTGACCCACTGGCGCCCGACCTTGGCGTTGAACTGGCGCAGTAGCGGGCGCAGTTCTTCCTTGCTCATCCGTCCCTTCACGTACTTGTCCAGGCGCAGGTGCTGAACCGCCACGGCGTACTGGAACAGCAGCGCCTGGAGAGTCACCCACAGCGGCTGCCAGCGGTAGAAGGGTTTCCACCTCTGCTCCGGGAACAGCCGTACCACGCCGTAACCAACGTCGTCGTCCATGCCCAGCACGTTGGTATAGGTGTGGTGCACATGGTTGTGCGTGTGCCGCCAGAAGTCCGCGGGGCCGACGATGTCCCACTCGTAGTGCTGGCCGGAGAATTCCGGATCGTTCATCCAGTCGTACTGGCCATGCATGACGTTATGGCCCAGCTCCATGTTCTCCAGGATCTTGCCCAGCCCGAGCAGCAAGGTGCCCAGCAGCCAGGTCGGCGGGAACCAGCCGGCCATCAGCAGCACGCGGCCGCACCAGCAACACAGGCGCACCGCCGCGCGGATACGCCGGATGTAACGGGCGTCTTTCGCGCCCAGGTCGTGCAGGGTGCGCTGGCGCAGGGCGTCCAGCTCGGCACCGAAGGCCGCCAGCTCGGCGGCAGTGAGGTCGCGATCTTCGCGCATCGTTGGCTGTCCTGATTCAGAGATCGACCGTCAGGTCGCCCTGGGGCGCGCTGACGCAGATACGGATGGGCTGGCCCGGCTCGCTGAACAGCTCACCGCTACGCAGGTCACGCACGCAACCGCTGACCAACGTGCAGGTGCAACGGGTGCACACGCCCTGACGGCAGCCATGCACCGGGCGCAGACCATGGGACTCGGCCTGCTCCAGCAGGCTGCGGCGGCTATCGCCCGCTACCTGGAGCGCGCTGCGGGCGAAGCGCACGCTCACGGCTTTTGCCGGCTCGCGATCGTCCCACGCCGGCGGGCTGAAGCTTTCCACCTGCAGGCTGCGGCTGCTCGTGCCCAGGGCCTGGCGCACGGTTTCGACAAAACCGCCGGGGCCGCAGGCGAGCACGTGGCGGCCATCCAGATCGGCCACGTGATCGCGCTGGAAACGTCCGGACAACTCGCCGTCCAGCGCGGCATCACCGCTCAGCGCCCAGCGCAATTCGAGATTCGGGTATTGCCGCGCCAGTGCTTCCAACCCGACGACGAAAGCCTTCTGACCGCGCTCACGGACGTAATGCAGCAACGTCACCGGGCCGCCGTAACCACGCTCCAGCGCCTCGCGGAGCAAACCGAGCAAGGGCGTCAGGCCACTGCCCGCAGCCAGTAGCAGCACGCCCCGGTCATCGGCCGGCCAGCTCAGGTCGCCATCTGGCTGGCCCAGCTCCAGCACGTCACCGACGCACAGTCGTTGCAGCAGGAAGGAAGAAATCCGCCCGCCCGGCTGCAGCTTCACAGCGAACTCCAGGCAACCGTCCTCGGCGATACGGGTCAGGCTGTAGCTGCGGCTGTGGCGCACACCATCGCGCTCGACGAACAGCTGCAGGTGCTGGCCCGGGCGCGCGCCGCGCCAGTGCGCATTGGGGCGCAGGCGCAGTTCGAGCATGTCATCGGCCACCCATTGCCGCGCCTCGACCCGCGCGAACACTCGCTGCAACGACCAGCCGCGGTTGCAGGCGCGCAGCACAGCATCGACGTCCGACTCGCGCAGCCACTGGCCACGTACCAGGGCACGCAGCGGTGACAGTAGCGGCGAGACCAGACGCAGGCTGGCGAAGGGAAGCAGGGGCATGGATGGATACCGAACAGTAAACAGGTGTTCACTTAAAATCTCACGCGAAAGACTTTTCAGTCAACATTTGTTCACTATTCCGCTCGGAACTTGCCCCGCCATGACCGGCATTTGTTAGAGTGCCTGCGCCCTCGCCCTGGATAGCACTGCCGTATGGCCACTCCCCGCGCCGAACAGAAACAACAGACCCGCCTGGCCCTGATGGATGCCGCGCGCAGCCTGATGGACAGCGGCCTCGGTTTCGGCAGCTTGAGCCTGCGGGAGGTGGCGAAGACAGCCGGGATCGTCCCGGCAGGGTTCTACCGGCACTTCACCGACATGGACCAGCTCGGCCTCGCCCTGGTCGCCGATGTCGACGAGACCTTCCGCGAGACCCTGCGCGTGGTGCGCCGCAACGAGTTCGAGCTGGGCGGGGTGATCGAGGCCTCGGTGCGCATCTTCCTCGATGCCGTCACCGCCAACCGCACCCAGTTCCTCTTCCTCGCCCGCGAGCAGTACGGTGGCTCGCACCCGATCCGCCAGGCAGTCGGCGCCCTGCGCCAGCGCATCACCGACGACCTCGCCGCCGACCTGGCATTGCTCAACAAGCTGCCGCACCTGGGAACCCAGGACATCGACGTGATCGCCGACCTGGTGGTGAAGACGGTATTCGCCACCCTGCCCGAGCTGATCGACCCGCCGGCCGAAAGCCTGCCAACGCACCTCTCGCCCCAGGCCAAGATCACCCAGCAGCTGCGCTTCATCATGATCGGCGCCAAGCACTGGACCGGGATCGGCTCGCGGCCCTGAGTGGCATCGCCTCTTTTTTCCCTGGGGCTTTCTACCTTCGCCTTCCCTCACCCCAACCCTCTCCCAAGGGGAGAGGGGGCAGAGCTTGCCGGCTGACGCTGTGGTGTCATCCTTCACCGAACGGTCCCCTCTCCCTCTGGGAGAGGGTTAGGGTGAGGGTTGAACCGAGCGAGTGAGTCTCAGTATTGCAGCGACCCATGCCCAAGATCGCATCCATGGGGCCCCCTACAGTGGAACGAGCGCCCCGCCTTGGTGCGCACCGTTTTCGTGCGCACCATCGTCGAGCGCTCGCACCATTCCTGATCGCCCGGACAAGCGCTCCAGCCCGCGCCAGCGCTGCCTGAGGGCTGCACTGGCAAGCCCCTTGCTGTAGCACCGCCATTGCTACTGCCGGACGCTGCCATGCTGGTCATCCACCAACGAACCGAACCCCGCGAACACTGGGACGCCGAGCTGCGCCTGAACTACGAGGCGCGCAGCAAGAGCCGCCTGCGCTGCTTCAGCACCACCGGTGAAGACGTCGGCCTGTTCCTCGAACGAGGACAGCCGCCGCTGGCGGAGGGCGAATTCCTGCAGGCCAACGATGGCCGGGTGGTGCGCGTCAGCGCAGCGCCGGAAAAGCTGCTCCACGTTACCTGCGCCAATGCCCGAGAGCTGAACCGCGCGGCCTATCACCTGGGCAATCGCCACGTCGCCCTGCAGGTCGGTGAAGGCTGGCTGCGCCTGCTCGACGACTACGTGCTCAAGGCCATGCTCGACCAGCTCGGCGCCACGGTGGAAGCCATCGAAGCGCCGTTCCAGCCCGAGCACGGAGCCTATGGTGGCGGCCATCATCACTCGCACCATGGCGAAGAGCAGTTCAACTACGCGCCGAAGCTGCATCAGTTCGGGGTTCGGTTGTGATGTTTCGGCGTTGGGCTTTTTCCCGCACCCCAGCCCTCTCCCTCAAGGAAAGAGGGCAGATCGGTGCGCGCGGACAGGTCGTCGTTCATGACTGACTCTTCCAGCCTCTGGTCGCTGCTGCGCCTGGCCAGTCCGCAGCTACCCATCGGCGGCTACAGCTATTCCCAGGGGCTGGAAAGCGCTATCGACCACGGTTTGGTGAAGGACGCCGAAGGCGCGCGGACCTGGCTCACCGACCAGCTGCAGCTGAACCTCGCCCGGTTCGAGGGCCCGCTGCTGGCCGACTTGCTGCGCGCGGCGCAGGCCGAAGACTGGGCTGCCCTGCGCGAAGCCGCCGAGCGCCACCGCGCCAGCCGCGAGACCCGCGAGCTGGGCCTGGAAAACCGCCAGATGGGCTTCTCCCTCGGCCAACTGCTCGAAGCCCTGCCCGAGTTGGACGAGCCCGCGCGCCAATGGCTCGCCGCGCAACCCGAACCCTCCTTCGCCGCCGCCTGGGCACTGGCCGCCCGCGCCTGGGGTTTATCCCCGGAACAGGCCCTCGGCGCCTGGCTTTGGAGCTGGCTGGAGAACCAGCTGGCGGTGCTGATGAAGACCCTGCCGCTGGGCCAGCTCGCCGCGCAGAAGCTCACCTCGCAACTGCTCCCCGACCTCGACAGCGCCTGCCAGGCCGCCCTCGCCAACGAACCCCACGGCGGCGCGCCCTTCGGTCTCGCGCTGGCCTGCATGAATCACGAAACCCAATACAGCCGTCTGTTCCGCTCCTAGGAGAACTGCCATGAACTCTCAACCTCTTCGCGTCGGCATCGGCGGCCCGGTGGGCTCCGGCAAGACTGCCCTGACCCTGGCGCTGTGCCGCGCCCTGCGCCAGCGCTACAACATCGCCGTGGTCACCAACGACATCTACACCCAGGAAGATGCGCAATTCCTGGTGCGCAACGAGGCGCTGGAGCCGGAGCGGATCATCGGTGTGGAAACCGGTGGCTGCCCGCACACGGCGATCCGCGAGGACGCCTCGATCAACCTTGAGGCGGTGGACCAGCTCAACCGGCGCTTCCCCGGCCTCGACCTGATCCTGGTGGAATCCGGCGGTGACAACCTCTCCGCCACCTTCAGCCCCGAGCTGTCGGACCTGACCCTCTACGTGATCGACGTCTCCGCCGGCGACAAGATTCCGCGCAAGGGCGGGCCGGGTATCTGCAAGTCCGACCTGCTGGTGATCAACAAGATCGACCTCGCCCCGCTGGTGGGCGCCTCGCTGGAAGTCATGGACCAGGACGCCTCGCGCATGCGCGGCGACAAACCCTTCGTCTTCAGCAACCAGAAGACCGGCCAGGGCCTGGCCGAGATCATCACCTTCATCGAACGCCAGGGACTGCTGACCGCGGCCTGATGCCCTTTTCGCGGCCGCGGAAGAACGGTCGCCCCACGACAAGAACCAGGGAGTTATCCATGCAATTGCGCAAAGCCCTCTACAGCCTGGCGCTGTTCCTCACCCCGGCGGTGGCTTTCGCCCATCCGGGCCACGGCGACCACGGCCTGATCGCCGGCATCGCGCACCCCATCACCGGCCTCGACCACCTGCTGGCGATGCTCGCCGTCGGCCTCTGGGCCGCGCAGCAGAAGGGCGCGGCGCGACTGGCGCTGCCCTGCACCTTCGTCGGCACCATGCTGATCGGCGGATTGCTCGGTTTCGAGGGAATGCAGATGCCGTTCATGGAAACCGGCATTGCCGCTTCCGTGCTCGCGCTGGGCCTGTGCGTTGCGCTGGCCGCGCGCCCGCCGCTGTTCCTGGCGATGGGCGCAACCGCGTTGTTCGCCCTCGCCCACGGTGTGGCCCATGGACTGGAACTGCCGGAACTGAGCAGCCCGTGGCTGTATGCCGCCGGCTTCGTCGCGGCAACCGCTGCGCTGCATGCAGCCGGTTACGGGATTGTTCGTCTGTTGCCACAAGCGGCGGCACCGCTGGTGCGTGCCGCCGGGCTGGCTTCGGCAGGCGCGGGTGCATGGCTGCTCGCCGGCTGACCTGCCTTTCGTAGGAGCGAGCTTGCTCGCGAACCAACCCCGCTGCGAGGCCGTTCGCGAGCAAGCTCGCTCCTACAAAAAAGTCGGTACATCGGTACATCGGTACATCGGTGGGAGCGTAGGAGCGGACTTCGTCCGCGATGCCCCCCAGCGCGCCGGGAACCTATCGCGGACGAAGTCCGCTCCTACAAGATCTGAAGCCCTCCCCCAGAACCACGCTGCGCACCACGCTCCTCAAGCGGGAGAGGGAAACTTCGCACAAGAAGTGCGGCGGCAAAGCTGCCAGAATCCGGCGCTGCCTCACCCCTTGCGATGCACCGAGAACCCCGCCCACGCCTGGCTCACCGGCATGATCTCCAGGGTATTGATGTTGATGTGCGGCGGCTGGTTGAGGATCCAGTGGATGGTCTCGGCGATGTCCGCGGACTGGATCGGCTCGGCGCCGGCGTAGGTCTTGTCGTACTTGGCCTGGTCGCCGCCGAAGCGCACCAGGGAGAACTCGCTCTCGCACATGCCCGGCTCGAGATTGGTGACGCGCACGCCAGTGCCCTGCAGGTCGCAGCGCAGGTTCAGCGAGAACTGCTCGACGAAGGCCTTGGTGGCGCCGTACACATGGCCGCCCGGATAGGGCCAGTGGCCGGCCACCGAGCCGAGGTTGAGGATGCTCGCGCCCGGGCCATGGGCGATCAGGCGCGGCAGCAGCAGGCGGGTGGCGTACATCAGGCCCTTGATATTGGTGTCGACCATGGTGTCCCAGTCATCCAGCTCGCATTCCTGCGCCGGGTCGGTGCCCAGTGCGAGGCCGGCGTTGTTGATCAGGCCACGCAGCTTGGCGAACTTCTCCGGCAGGCTGTCCACGGCAGCGGTCATCGCCGCGCGGTCGCGCACGTCGAGTACCAGCGGCAGCACGTCGGTCTCGGTGGAAAGCTCCTGGGCCAGAGCATTCAGGCGATCCTCACGGCGGCCGGTGATCACCAGCGACCAGCCGTCACGGGCGAAACGTCGCGCACAGGCTTCGCCGAAGCCGGAAGTTGCGCCGGTAATGAACAGGGTGGGAGTGGTCATCACTGAAATCCTCTTTTGCTGGCGCCGCCGTCACCGGTGCATGCCGGACATTCGTGCCGCGCGCGTTCTTGTCGGTCGGTCGAGCATAACAGCCCGGACTGCCCGCCTTGCGTTACAGCCGCGCTGGATAAAACCCGCACAGCTGCCTGAAAGCCCCGTGGTCACGGGCCTGCCGCAAGTTGCGCTCACCTTTTCCACAGGCTGCTCCACGGATTCTGTGGGCAAACTGAAAGCGTCCTTTTCGCTGGACGATTTTCGAGCGTACCAGCGCAGGCCGCGCCGCCGTTGCGCTGGAGAAGTTCTTCCCAAGGTTATCCACAGGTCTTTCAACGGCTGACGGGGACAATTGTCAGTTTCCCGGAACTTTTCCGCGAAGCCGTACCTGTCCATCCATACAGGGGTTGCGGGGTAATCGAACAGAATTCGACCGCCCGCGACGGCGCCTGTGGCCACGGGGCCTGGCAGCGTTCTCCCAGATGTTATCCACAGCCCGGCCCACAGATTTTCGGGACAACTTCACTGCACCAGCAGGCGCGCCGCGATCAGGTCTTCCAGTGCATAACCGACGGACTTGAACAGGGTGATTTCGCTATCGTCCCTGCGCACACCGCTCCCCTGCAACAGGTCGCTCAGTTGGGTAGCAATGGCGCTCTTCTCGATGACGCCCTCGCCCATCGGGATCAGCAAGTCGCCCGCCTCCTCCAGTGCGCCTTCGCGGGTGTCGACCACGATGCGCGCGCGGCGCACGGCTTCGCTGTCGGTCTCGCGCATGCTCGGCAGGAACGCGCCGACCAGATCGAGGTGGCAGCCCGAGCGCAACCAATCGCCGAGTACGATGGGCTCGCGAGACGTGGTGACGCAGCTGATGCAATCCGCCGCCGCGACTCCACCACGCAAATCGGGGCAGGCATGGGCAGGATAGCCTTCGTCCTGCAAGTGCTTCACCAGGGCCTGCACCTTGTCTTCGTGGCGGCCCCAAAGGGCGATGTCCTCGTACTCGCGCACCGAGCAGTGAGCGCGGACCATGTGCGGCGCCAGCGTGCCACTGCCGACCACCAGCAGCCGCCGCGCATCGCGGCGCACCAGGTAATCGGCAGCCAGCGCGGAGGTGCAGGCGGTGCGTCGGGCAGTCATTTCCGAGGCTTCGAGCATCGCCAGCGGACGGCCGCTGGTGCCGTCGAAGAGACAGAACAGCGCGGCGACCGCCGGCAGGTTCTTCGCGCCATTGCCGGGAAACACGGTGACCAGTTTCACACCGATTTCCTGGCCGGGACGCCACACCGGCATGGTCAGCAGGGAGGCGTTTTCGGGCAGTTCATGGCAGCCGCGCACCGGGGCTTCGCACTCATGGGCGAGACCGATGCGCAGGGCTTCGATCAGCTGGGGATAACCCAGCCGCTGGGCGACGTCGGCGTTGGTGAGGAATTTAAGGTCGTGCATGGGGACCTCGTACTGCAGATTGAAAGCCCCTCTCCCCCGCCCTCTCCCTGAGGGGAGAGGGAGCTGTCTGTGCCGGCTGACATCAAGGTTTCAACCTGCACCGAACGGTCCCCTCTCCCTTCAGGGAGAGGGTTAGGGAGAGGGAGGAAGGCGACCGGCAGTGCCCATGTCGGACAGGAGGGAATCCGGCCCATGCTCAGCGGAGCATCAGTGCCCGCCCAGATACGCGTTGCGAACCTCCTGATTGCCCAACAATTCCGCACCCGTGCCGCTCAGGCGGATCTCGCCGTTGACCATCACGTAGCCGCGGTCGGACAGCTTCAGCGCGTGGTTGGCGTTCTGCTCCACGAGGAACAGCGTCATCCCGCTCTGCGCCAGCTCGCGCAGGGTCTGGAAGATCTGCTTGACCACGATGGGCGCAAGCCCCAGCGAAGGCTCGTCGAGCAGCAGCAGCTTGGGCCGGCTCATCAGCGCACGGGCGATGGCGAGCATCTGCTGCTCGCCGCCGGACATGGTCATGGCGCGCTGGTTGCGTCGCTCCTTCAGGCGCGGGAAGAGGTCGAACATGCGCTGCATGTCCTCCTGGGCGTGGTCCACGCCGATGGGGATGGTGCCCATCAGCAGGTTCTCCTCCACGGTCATGTCGGGGAACACCCGGCGCCCTTCCGGCGACTGCGCGATGCCGTTGGAGGCCACGTAGTGCGCGGACTTGTGGCGGATGTCCTGACCCTTGTAGAGGATCGCGCCGCCCGCCGCGCGCGGCTGGCCGAAGATCGACATCAGCAGCGTGGACTTGCCCGCGCCGTTGGCGCCGATCAGCGCCACGGTCTCCCCCTCGTTGACGGTCAGCGAGACTTTCTTCAGCGCCTGAATCGGCCCGTAGAACACATCGACCTCACGGAATTCCAACATCGGCGCCGTCATGCCAGCTCCTCTTCGTCTGCGCCGAGATAGGCGGCAATGACCTTGTCGTTGTGGCGAATCTCCTCCGGGCCGCCGCGGGCAATGACCACGCCGTGGTCGAGCACGATGATGTGGTCGGAGATGTTCATCACCATGCCCATGTCGTGCTCGATCAGTAGCACGGTGATGCCGTGGTGGTCGCGCAGATAGCGGACGATCCGCGCCAGCGCCTGGGTCTCGGCCGGGTTGAGGCCGGCAGCCGGCTCATCGAGGCAGATCAGCTCGGGCCGGGTGCACATGGCGCGGGCGATCTCCAGGCGGCGCTGCTGCCCATAGGACATCTCGCCGGCCAGGCGGTTGGCGCAGTCCACCAGGTCCACCACTTCCAGCCAGTAGAAGGCGTGGTCCAGCGCTTCGCTTTCCGCGCGGCGGTAGCCGGGGGTATTGAGCACGCCGGCGATGAGGTTGCGGTTGACGAACATGTGCTGGGCCACCAGCAGGTTCTCCACCACCGACATCTCGCGGAACAGACGGATGTTCTGGAAGGTGCGCGCCAGGCCGGCGCGGTTCACCAGGTGAGTGCCGCCGAACATCTTGTAGTACAGGCGGTTGCCGAACTGCGCCGGGTTGACGAAGTCGCCGCCCTGGAACGGCTGACCGAGCACCTTGATGACGTCGGTGGTGCCGCCCTGGGTGTTGAGCAGGATGTTGCCGCCGGTGGCCTTGTAGAAACCGGTGAGGCAGTTGAACACGGTGGTCTTGCCGGCGCCGTTGGGTCCGATCAACGCGGTGATGGAGCCGCGTTCCACGTCGAGGTTGACGTCGTTGAGCGCCTTGATGCCGCCGAAGTGCATCATCAGGTGCTCGACGCTGAGGATCTTGTCGCCGCTCATGGCGCCACCCCCTTGCGTACGGCAAAGCCGCTACGACTGATACGGATCAGCCCGCGCGGACGCCAGATCATCATCAGCACCATGAGGATGCCGAACAGCAGCACGCGGTAGTCGGCGAAGCTGCGCAGCAGTTCCGGCGCCACGGTGAGGACGAACGCGGCGATCACCACGCCCACCGTCGAACCCATGCCGCCCAGCACCACGATGGCGAGGATCAGCGCCGACTCGAAGAAGGTGAACGACGACGGGTTGACGAAGCCCTGGTAGCTGGCGAAGAACACCCCGGCCAGGCCCGCGGTGGAGGCACCGAGCATGAAGGCCGAGAGTTTCACCAGCACGTGGTTCAGGCCCATGGCGCGGCAGGCGATCTCGTCCTCGCGCAGCGCTTCCCAGGCGCGCCCGACCGGCATGCGGGTCAGCCGGTGCTTGATGTAGAGCACCAGCATGACGACCAGGAACAACACGATGTAGATGAACAGGAACTTGAAGTTCTGGTTGTAATCGATGCCGAGGAACTCGTGGATCGGCGTGCCGCCCTCCTTCGCCCGGCGGCCGAATTCGAGACCGAAGAAGGTCGGCGCCGGCACCGGCATGCCGTTCGGGCCGCCGGTGAAGGACAGCCAGTTGTTGAGGATCAGGCGGATGATCTCACCGAAGCCCAGGGTCACGATGGCGAGGTAGTCACCGTGCATTCGCAGCACCGGGAAGCCCAGTAGCGCCCCCGCCAGCGCGGCGACGATGGCCGCCAGTGGCAGTACCGTCCAGAAGCCCAGGCCGAGGTACTGGTAGCCCAGCGCGAGGCCATAGGCGCCGATGGCGTAGAAGGCCACGTAGCCGAGATCGAGCAGGCCGGCGAGGCCAACCACGATGTTCAGGCCAAGGCCGAGCAGCACGTAGATCAGCCCGAGGATGATCACGGTGAGCAGGTACTTGCTGGCGAAGAACGGGAAGATCACCGCGGCCAGGATCACCAGCGGGACTATCCAGCGCAGGCGCGTCTTGTAGCCCGGCGGCAGTACGCTGATGCCGGAGTCGGAGCTCTCGAAGCGGTCCATGATGCGCAGGCCGGCGGGCGTCTGCAGAAACAGGCTGAGCAGCAGGCGGCCGAGCATCACCGCGCCGATCATCCAGGCCAGGCGGAGCGGTTCGACCTTGAAGCTGTAGCCATCGAGCACGATGCCGACGATGGGGCCGAACACGATCAGGGCGATCAGGCCGGCCAGCACGGTGTCGATGAGGCTCTTCCTGATATCGATGCGCGCAGGTTTAGGCGCGGCTGAAGTCTGGGTAACGGACGTCATGCTTACACCTTCGATACCTGGGGACGACCCAGGAGCCCTTGCGGTCGGAAGATCAGGATGGTCACCAGCAGGCCGAAGGCGAACACGTCCTTGAAGTCGGTATTCACCATGCCGGAGAACTGCGCCTCGGCCACGCCCAGGATCAGCCCGCCGAGCATGGCGCCGGGCAGCGAGCCGATGCCGCCGAGCACCGCGGCGGTGAACGCCTTGATGCCGATGATGAAGCCGGCGTAGAAGTCGAAGGTGCCGTAGTTCATGGTGATCAGCACGCCAGCCAGCGCGGCCATGGCGGCGCCGATGACGAACACGTAGGAGATCACCCGGTCGGTGTTGATCCCCAGGATCGAGGCCATCTTGCGGTCCTGCTGGGTGGCGCGGCACATGCGCCCGAGCTTGGTGTACTGAATCACGTAGGTCAGCACGCCCATGCCGACGAAGGCGGCGATGAGGATGAACACCTTGGTGTAGGTCAGCTGCACAAAGCCTTCGCCGATGTGGAACTTGAAGGCGCCGTCGAGCAGGGTCGGCACACCTTGCTGGCGCGGGCCCTGGGCCAGCTGCACGTAGTTCTGCAGGATCAGCGACATGCCGATGGCGGAGATCAGCGGCGCCAGGCGCGTGGAGTTGCGCAGCGGCTTGTAGGCGATGCGCTCGATCACCCAGCCGTACACGCCGGTAACGAAGATGGTGAAGACCAGGGTGCCGAGGATCAGCAGCGGGAACGACTGCAGGCCGAAGAAGGCCAGCAGGGCCAGGCCCACTGCCGAGAGATAGGCGGAGATCATGTACACCTCGCCATGGGCGAAGTTGATCATGCCGATGATGCCGTAGACCATCGTGTAGCCGATGGCGATCAGACCGTAGACCGACCCAAGGGTCAGCCCGTTGATCATTTGCTGAAGGAAGATACCGTCCACGATTGGGTACTCGCGCAAGCAGGGCAGGAAAGGCTGACGGCTCGCGCAATCACCGGCTCGTGACCAGCTGCGCGCGTACCGCCGACCTGCGGGGAAGCCGGCGCCGCGGGTAGCGGCGCCGGCCGGGTCAGGCGGTTACTTCTTGAACGCGTCGAGCTGGTGGTACTTGCCCTTGTCGTCCCACTCGTAGACCACGTAGTCGGAGACTTTCAGGTCGCCTTTCTTGTCCCACTCCTTCTTGCCCATCACGGTCTGTACCGGATTGGCCTTCAGCCAGGCGCTGGCCTTCGCCGGGTCGGTCTTGCCCGCGCCGTTGAAGGCAGCGGCCAGGGCCTGAACCGAGGAGTAGGCGTAGAGGGTGTAGCCTTCCGGCTCGAAGCCATTGGCGCGGAATTTCTCCACCACGGCCTTGCCGTCCGGGATCAGGCGCGGGTCGGCGCCGAAGGTCATCAGGACGCCCTTGACGTACTGCGGGCCGCCGGCGGTGGTGACCAGTTCGTCGGTGACGATGCCGTCATCGGACATGAACTTGGCGGTCAGACCCTGCTCGCGCATCTGGCGGACCAGCGGGCCGGCTTCCGGGTGCAGGCCGCCGAAGTAGACGACTTCTGCGCCCGAGGCGCGGATCTTGGTGACCAGGGCGTTGAAGTCCTTCTCGCCACGGGTAAGGCCTTCGTACAGCACTTCCTTCACGCCGCGCTTGTTCAGCTGCGCGCGGGTCGCGTCCGCCAGGCCCTGGCCATAGGTGTCCTTGTCGTGGATCACCGCGACTTTCTTCGCCTTCAGCACGTCGACGATGTAGTCGCCGGCGACAATGCCCTGCTGGTCGTCACGGCCGCACATGCGGAACATGCCGGAAAGGCCGCGCTCGGTGACCTGCGGGTTGGTGGAACCGGGAGTGATGGCGATGATGCCGGCCTCGTCGTAGACCTCCGAGGCGGGGATGGTGGAGGAGGAGCAGAAGTGGCCGACCACGGCGACCGCCTTGTCCTGGTCCACCAGGCGGTTGGCGACGGCCACGGCCTGTTTCGGTTCGCAGGCGTCGTCCGCCTTCACCAGCTTGATCTTCTCGCCATTGATACCGCCGGCGGCGTTGATGTCTTCCGCGGCCTGGCTAGCCCCACGCCAGTACTGTTCCCCGAACGAGGCGTTGGCCCCGGTGTGCGGTCCTGCGACCCCGATAACGACATCGGCCTGTACTACGGAAGACATGCCCAGCGCGGTGGTGACCGCCAGAGCCAGAAAACCTTTTCTGTAAATCTTCTGCGACATGGAGTTTTGCTCCTGAGGGTTTTTGTAATGGCGCGTTGTATTTCTTGTTGGCGATTTCTCGTTCAGCGATTCAGCGACTTAGCGATCAATCAACAGCAAGCGGCGTGCCATTCGTTTTTGTTATTAACCAAGTCCTACAGCGAAAACAGCTCGAGCTGGCAGACATCAAGCGCTAGACACGTGCAACCCATTGAAAGCAGAAGGTGCAACCAATCAGTCAAAAGGGCGCAACCCACCTTCCCGTGGGCGGTCTTTTTCCAGCCACCACAGGCGCAACCCCAACCGTAACCATCGCTGTCACCGAACTGCACATCCGCGGTGCAGACCCGCCGGGGTAACGCACCATAAGAGGCTAGACCAAAGTGCAGCGAGCGTTGGCGGGCTACCCCGGAGGCGGCTTGCGCCGCCTTCGCGGCAGGCTCAGATCACCACCCGCAGGCACTGCCCGGCGTGGTAGAGGGAGAAGCCGGCTTCGTACAGACAGCTGCGCAGGCCCACGGCAGAGATTTCCTCCATCGGCCGCAGCGGCATCGGCAGGGCGCTGGCGTCCCCGTCCAGCAGAAAGTCGGCGAAGGCCTTGCCCACCACCGTGCCGGTGGTGACGCCGCGGCCGTTGTAGCCGCTCATGGCGACCAGCCCCGGCGCTGGCTCGAACAGGCGCATGAGGTGGTCGGGGGTGAAGTCGATGCAACCGGTCCAGGTGAATTCCCAGTCCACCTTGCCCAGCCTGGGGAAGTAGTGCTGCTGGATGCGATCCGCCCAGCTTTTCAGGAACCACGCCGGCTTGCCGGTGCCCTTGCCGAGACTGCCGAGCAGCAGGCGGCCGTCGGCGTCGCGGCGGATGCTGCTGAGCACCTGTCGGGTATCCCAGGAGCCCTGCCCGCCCGGCAGGATGCGCGCAGCTTCGGCACCCTCCAGCGGACGCGAGGCGACCTGGTAGTAGTAACCGGGGAAGAAGGTGCGACGCAGCTCGGTCCATTCGCCTTCGGTATAGGCGCTGGAGGCGATCACCACCTGCTCGGCGGTGACCACGCCACCGGCAGTGATCACGTTCCACGCGTTGCCTACGCGCACCAGGCCGACCACCGGGGAATGGTGGTACAGCTCACCGCCCAGGCCCACCACCGCGCGGGCGAGGCCGCTGACGTAAGCCATGGGATTGAGCGTGCCAGCGCGGCGGTCGAGCAGCGCGCCGGCGATCTTGTCGGTGCCGCAGGCTTGCTCGCAGTCGGCGCCAGTGAGCAGTTCCACTGGGGCGCCACGGCGGCCCCATTGCTCGCAGCGGCTGCGCAGGTCAGCCAGGCCGCGGGCGTTGTGCGCCATGTGCAGGGTGCCTTCGCGGCGCGCCTGGCAGTCGATGCCGTACTTGTCGATCAGGGAGAACACCAGCGAAGGCGCGTTGCCGAGCATGCGGTTGACCCGCTGGCCGACCTCCGCGCCCATGCCCGCCTCGATCTCGTCCGGGGGAATCCACAGGCCGGCGTTGACCAGCCCGACGTTGCGCCCCGAGCCACCGTGCCCGGTGGTGTGGGCTTCCAGCACACAAACCGTCTGGCCCCGCTCCAGCAGATGCAGCGCGGCGGACAGGCCGGTGAAGCCCGCGCCGATGACACACACGTCGACCTTGCGATCCCCGCGCAGCTCCGGAGCTTCCGGGCGATCGGGGGTCAGGTATTCCCACAGACATTCTTGGCGAAGCGACATCCAGCGATCCTTCTACGCGAACCTTGTGAATGACTCTGTACGGCGGTTGGGCCGTCGTAGGGCGCATAACGCGCCAGCGTTATCCGCCGCAGATGGCTGGCGGATAACCTGTGCCAGGTTATTCGCCCTACGGTGCTGTACAGCAAGCCCACATCGCGAGCCGAGGCCTTTGTGTAGGAGCGAGCTTGCTCGCGAACCGCATGACGCCGAAGTCCAGCCGGACTCCGTTCGCGAGCAAGCTCGCTCCTACAGGGGCCCATGGCCCCGGTGCCATCAGTCGAAGACTATGCCCTGCGCCAGTGGCAGTTCCCGCGAGTAGTTCACGGTGTTGGTCTGCCGACGCATATAGCCCTTCCAGGCGTCGGAGCCGGACTCACGGCCGCCGCCGGTTTCCTTCTCGCCACCGAAGGCGCCACCGATTTCTGCACCGCTGGGGCCGATGTTGACGTTGGCGATGCCGCAGTCGCTGCCCACCGCCGAGATGAAGGCTTCCGCCTCGCGCAGGTCGGTGGTGAAGATGCAGGACGACAGCCCCTGCGGTACGCCATTGTTCAGCGCCACCGCGTCGTTGAAGTCCTTGTAGGGCACCACGTAGAGGATCGGCGCAAAGGTCTCGCTGCGCACCACGTCGCTCTGCTCGGGCATCTCGACGATGGCCGGCGACACGTAATAGGCGTTGGGGAATTTATCAGCCAGTTGGCGCTCGCCGCCGAACACCACGCCGCCCTCGCCACGCGCCTGCTCCAGCGCGCCCTGCATGGCCAGGAAGCTGCGTTCATCGATCAGCGGGCCGATCAGGTTGCCTTCCAGCGGATGGCCGATGCGCACCTTGGAATACGCCGTCTTCAGACGGCTGACGAACTCGTCCTTCACCGACTCGTGGGCAATCAGCCGACGCAGCGTGGTGCAGCGCTGCCCGGCGGTGCCGACGGCGCTGAACAGCACGGCGCGCACGGCCATGTCGAGGTCAGCACTGGGCGCCAGGATCATCGCGTTGTTGCCGCCCAGTTCGAGAATGCTGCGACCGAAGCGGGCCGCCACGCGCGGGCCGACTTCGCTGCCCATGCGGGTGCTGCCGGTGGCGCTGACCAGGGCGACGCGCACGTCATCCACCAGCGCTTCGCCAGCGCTGCGATTACCAATCACCACCTGGCTGAGGTGCTCCGGCGCATCGCCGAATTTCTTCAGCGCGCGCTCGAACAGCGCCTGGCAGGCCAGCGCGGTGAGCGGGGTTTTCTCCGACGGCTTCCACACCACCGAGTTGCCGCACACCAGCGCCAGCGCGGTGTTCCACGACCACACGGCGACCGGGAAGTTGAAGGCGCTGATCACCCCGACCACGCCCAGCGGATGCCAGGTTTCGCGCATGTGGTGGCCCGGGCGCTCGGAGGCGATGGTCAGGCCGTAGAGCTGGCGCGACAGGCCGACGGCGAAGTCGCAGATGTCGATCATTTCCTGCACTTCGCCCAGGCCTTCCTGGGTGATCTTGCCCGCCTCCCAGGACACCAGCTCGCCCAACGCCGCCTTGCTCGCCCGCAGCTCCTCGCCGAACAGCCGCACCAGCTCGCCGCGGCGCGGCGCCGGCACCTTGCGCCAGGCGTCGAAGGCATGGGCGGCGCGGCCGATCTTCTGCTCCACCTCGGCGGCGCTTTCCAGGCGCACCGCGCCCAGGCGGCTGCCGTCGATGGGAGTGTGGATGAGCTGATCGCCACCGGTGACCAGGCGGGCGTCGACGCCGAGGGATTCGAGCAGTGCGGAAATCATGCGGACTCCTGAATGGGTTCAGAACCAGTTGGAATGCCAGCAGTAATAAACGGCTTGCCTGGGCACAACAAACGACGTTTCCTATGCACATCATTCCGTAAATTCATGAACTGCCCGCCATGCTGAGCAAACGCCACCTGCCGTCCATGACCGCCCTGCAATGCTTCGAAGCGGTGGCGCGGCACCTGAGTTTCACCCGCGCCTCCGAGGAGCTGAACCTGACCCAGAGCGCGGTCAGCAAGCAGGTGGCGCAGTTGGAGGAAATGCTCCAGCACCTGCTGTTCCGCCGCGTGCGTCGCCGCCTGCAGCTGACCCCGGCGGGCGACCTGTACCTGGTGGAAGTGCGCAAGATCCTCACCCAGGTAGAGATGTCCACCCACTACCTGCTGTCCTACGGCGGCGAAACCGAAGTACTGCGCGTGGCGACGCCGCCGACCTTCGGCGCGCGCTGGCTGATTCCGCGGCTGAACGGCTGGCGTCATCGCCACCCCAACATCCACCTCGACCTGCGCCAGGAGCTGGAGCCCGGCGACCTGCTGCAATCGCGCTGCGACATCGCCTTCTTCTTCGGCGCCGGCACCCTGCCCGGCGCGGAGTGCGTGGCGCTGTTCGGCGAGGAGATGGTGCCGGTGTGCTCTCCGGCGATCTTGCCAGCGCAATCGCTGAGCGACCCGACCCAGCTGGCAGACCTGGTCCTGCTGCAGAACGCCACGCGCCAGGAAGCCTGGCACGAGTGGTTCCTAAGCCTGGGAAAACACAGCGAACACAGCTACCACGGGCCGCGCTTCGACACTTTCTACATGTGCATCCGCGCCGCCCAGGCCGGCTGCGGCGTGGCGCTGCTGCCGCGCTTCCTGGTGGAGGAGGAGCTGAGCGAGGGCAAGCTGGTGATCGCCTGGGAGCACGGGCTGGCAAGCCGCAGCGGCTACTACCTGGCGTATCCCGAGCATGCTGCGGCGGTGCCCAAAGTCAGGGCGTTCGTGGAGTGGATTGGGGAGCGGATGGAGGGGTGAGTTCAGCGCGGCGCCAAGAGCCCCTCACCCTAACCCCCTCCCAGAGGGAGAGGGGACTGATCGGTGCAGGTGTACACAACTGCTCTCACTGGCACAGACGGCTCTCTCTCCCTCCGGGAGAGGGCTGGGGTGAGGGGGAATGCCCGAGCGCCGGAGCGTCAGACCAACAAACTCCGATCAAACACAAACGCCCCATCCCCCTGCGGCGTGAAACGCAGCACATGCTGCGGCCGCCCCATCGGTGGCTGGTGGCGCTCGCCGGTATCCTCCACCCAGCCCGCCGTCTTCATCCGCTCCAGGCGCCCGCGCAGGCTGGAATGCTGGATCTCCTCGCCGATGGATAGCTCAAAGGCCTTCAGCGCCTCCGCCACGGTGAAGCGCTCCGGCAACAGGTGCAGCGGCAATGCGCTGTACACCGACTTGCTGGCCAGCCGCTCACAGGCCTGCTGGACCAGATGGGCATGGTCGAAGGGCAAGGCCAAGCGCTCGCCGCGCACGGCGTCGAGCGGCATGAAGTCGAGATCGTCGGCGGCCAGTTCGGTCTCCGGCGCCACCAGCACGAGGTAGAACACGCTCAGCGACCAGCCGCGCGGGTCGCGCACTGCGTTGCCGACCGTGGCCACCTGTTCCATGTAGGCCGGCTGCACCCGCGCCTTCTCGCGCAACGCGCGCAGAGCCGCATCGTCCAGGCCGCGATCCGCGCAGCGGCCGTTGATCAGCACGCCGGGCAATGCCCATTGCCCCTCGAACGGCCCATGGGCGCGACGGATCAGCAGCAGTTCCAGCCCGCGCTCGGGATTCAGGCGCAGCGCCACGATATCCACGGTGGCCAGCACTTCAGCGGTACTCATCGAAGCTCCTCGAATAGGTTCTCGTCGGGAGAAACACTGCGACTTATTTCACCACGCATAGAAAGCATCTTCCACTGCCAACCATTTCCGTTCTTTTTACTTGACGACTTATTTCACGTCGTGAATTATGTACTCACGACAGGCCACCAACGGTCAAGCGGAGGCTTCCATGAACCTGATCGCCAGCTTCGACGTAGATGCCCAGAAGGGCTTCACCCCGCTCTGCCCCAACGAACTGCCGGTGCCCGGCGGCGATGCCATCGGCGGCGCCCTCAACCTCATGGCCGAACGCGCCAGCCTGCGCCTGGGCAGCAAGGACGCCCACACCGCGCAAGCCCCCTGGGTGGTGAGCGAGCCGGCACAGATGCTGCAACCGCTGTCCCTACCCAATGCTGACCTCACCTGGGTCAGCCACTGCGTGCCGGGCACGCCGGGTTTCGAACTGCTGGACGAACTGCCGCAGCCGATGGACTACGACTTCTTCATCTGGAAGGGCGTGGAGCCGGACCTGCACCCCTACGGTGCGTGCTACCACGACCTGGCGGAACGGCGCAGCACCGGGGCCATCGAATACCTGCGGCAGAACGCGGTCAGCCACGTACTGGTGGGCGGCCTGGCGCTGGACTACTGCGTGAAGACCACCGCGCTGCAGCTGCGCCGCGCCGGCTTCGAGGTGCTGCTGTACCTGCCGGCCTGCCGGGCCATCGCGGAGGAAACCGCCAAGGCCGCCTGCGCCGAGATGCGCGAAGCCGGAGTGATCCTCTGCGCGGACGAGAACGAATTGGATAGCGCCCTCGCGGGCATCAGGGAGAACTGATCATGGCCGAGAGCGTATTTGCCGAGAGCATCGTGCAGAACCTGCTGGACACCGACTTCTACAAGCTGACGATGATGCAGGCGGTGCTGCACAACTATCCCAACGCCGAAGTGGAGTGGGAATTCCGCTGCCGCAATGCCGAGGACCTGCGCCCGTACCTGGCGGAAATCCGCTACCAGATCGAGCGCCTGGCCGAACTGGAGGCTACGCCGGACCAACTGGCCTTTCTCGAACGCATCCCGTTCATCAAGCCGGACTTCATCCGCTTCCTCAGCCTGTTCCGCTTCAACCTGCGCTACGTGCACACCAGCATCGAGGATGGCCAGCTGGCCATCCGCCTGCGCGGGCCGTGGCTGCATGTGATCCTCTTCGAGGTACCGCTGCTGGCCATCGTCAGCGAGGTGCGCAACCGCTATCGCTACCGTGAAGTGGTGCTGGAGCAGGTCGGCGAGCAGTTGTACCGCAAGCTCGACTGGCTCGCCGGCAACGCCAGCGCGGACGAACTGACAGAATTCCAGGTAGCCGACTTCGGCACCCGCCGGCGCTTCTCCTACCGCACCCAGGAAGAAGTCGTGCACATCCTCAAGCGCGACTTCCCCGGCCGCTTCGTCGGCACCAGCAACGTGCACCTGGCCCGCGAGTTCGACGTGAAGCCCATCGGCACCATGGCCCACGAATGGCTGATGGCGCACCAGCAACTCGGCCCGCGGCTGATCGACAGCCAGATCGCCGCGCTGGACTGCTGGGTGCGCGAGTACCGCGGCCAGTTGGGCATCGCGCTCACCGACTGCATTACCATGGACGCCTTCCTCAGCGACTTCGACCTGTACTTCGCCAAGCTCTTCGATGGCCTGCGCCACGATTCGGGCGACCCGCTGGTCTGGGCCGAGAAGGCCATCACCCACTACCGCCGCCAGGGAATCGACCCGATGACCAAAACCCTGGTGTTCTCCGACGGCCTCGACATGCCCAAGGCGTTGCAGCTCTTCCGTGCATTGCGTGGCAAGATCAACGTCAGTTTCGGCATCGGTACCAACCTGACCTGCGACATCCCCGGCGTGGAACCGATGAACATCGTGATCAAGATGACGGCCTGCAACGGCCACCCCGTGGCGAAGATTTCCGATACCCCGGGCAAGACCCAATGCCGCGACGAAAATTTCGTCGCCTACCTGCGCCATGTGTTCAAGGTGCCGGTGTAACCCTTTTCGCATCCGACCAGGAGCCCATCAGATGAAAGACAGACAGGCCGCCATCGCCAAAGAACTCAATGTGCAGCCGCCCTTCCAGTCCGACGCCGAGCTGCAGGCCGAGATCCAGCGCCGCATTCGCTTCATCCAGGACTGCCTGAAGGGTTCGGGGATGAAGACCCTGGTGCTGGGCATCAGCGGCGGCGTCGACTCGCTCACCGCCGGCATGCTCTGCCAGCGCGCCGTGGAAGGCCTGCGCGCCGAGACCGGCAACCAGGACTACCGCTTCCTCGCCGTGCGCCTGCCGTACAACGTGCAGGGCGACGAGCAGGACGCCCAGGACTCGGTGGACTGCATCGCCCCGGACGAGCGCCACACCGTGAACATCGGCCCGTCGGTCCAGGCGCTGGCTGCCGAAACCCAGGCGCTGGAAGGCCTGGCGCCAGCCACCCGCGACTTCGCCCTGGGCAACACCAAGGCGCGCATTCGCATGGTCGCCCAGTACACCATCGCCAACGCCCGCGCCGGCCTGGTGGTCGGCACCGACCACGCCGCCGAGGCGGTGATGGGCTTCTTCACCAAGTTCGGCGACGGCGCCTGCGACCTCGCTCCGCTCACCGGCCTGGTGAAGAACCAGGTGCGCAGCATCGCCCGCAGCCTCGGCGCGCCGGAGCATCTGGTGGAGAAGGTGCCGACTGCGGACCTCGAAGACCTCGCCCCCGGCAAGCCGGACGAGCATTCCCACGGCGTGACCTACCAGGAAATCGACGCATTCCTGCACGGCCAGGAGGTCGGCCAGGAAGCCTTCGACATCATCGTCCGCACCTTCGAGAAGACCCGCCACAAGCGCGCACTGCCCACCGCTCCGTAAGCAGTCTGCAACCACCGGCGCGGGAGCAGTCCCGCGCCGACCGGCTCAATGCTGGGGAATGACGTAGCGCCAGATGGCGATGAAGTGCAGCAGGCTGCCGGCGATCACGAACAGGTGCCAGATGCCGTGCCAGTGGCGGAAGCGGCTGTCATAGGCGAAGAAGATGATGCCGATGGTGTAGAAGGCTCCGCCGCCCACCAGCCAGGCAAAGCCCGCACCGCCCAGCGCGCGGTAGAGCGGGCCGATGGCGATCAGCACGATCCAGCCCATCACCGCGTAGATGATGATCGACAGTACCCGCGCCTCGGAGCGCGGCTTGATCTCCTGCAGCATGCCGATCACCGCCATCGACCAGACGATGCCGAACAGCGTCCAGCCCCAGGGCCCCTTGAGGGTCACCAGGCAGAAGGGCGTGTAGCTCCCCGCGATCAGCAGATAGATCGACAGGTGGTCGAGCTTGCGCAGGATCACCTTCGCCCGCCCACGCACGCTGTGGTACAGCGTGGAGATGCTGTAGAGCAGGAGCAGTGTCGTGCCATAGATTGCCACGCTGACGATGCGCAGCGGCTCGCCCAGCAGGCTGGTGGCGACCAGCAGCCAGATGCCGCCCACCAGCGCCAGCAAGGCGCCGATCAGGTGGGTCCAGGCGTTGAAGCGTTCACCGTGGTACATGGGTCCCCCATCAGGATTCCAACCACAGACACCCTAACGCGGTTTCGTGAAATAAAAAGCCCGACCATGGGTCGGGCTTTTTCGATCTCAGGCAGTCGAGCAACGCCGGATCACTTCAGGGT
Organism: Pseudomonas multiresinivorans; assembly: GCF_012971725.1. NCBI lineage: Bacteria > Pseudomonadati > Pseudomonadota > Gammaproteobacteria > Pseudomonadales > Pseudomonadaceae > Pseudomonas > Pseudomonas multiresinivorans. The sequence goes on along the minus strand of NZ_CP048833.1, from coordinate 1,357,329 downwards.
CAGAGTGCCCTTCATCATGGCCGAGTGGCCCGGGAAGGAGCAGAAGAAGGTGTACTGCTCGCCTTCTTTCAGCTTGGAAACATCGAAGCTCACCGAATCCTTCTCGCCGGAGCCGATGATCTTGGTGTGAGCGATGACACGGGTGTCGCCGTCTTTCACATAGTTCTTGTCCAGACCGGCGGCCATACCATCGGTCACCACGCCCTGCATGTCGGCGGCGGTGGTCAGTACCCAGTTATGGCCCATGACGTTCTTCGGCAGGCTGCCCGGGTGGGACAGGTTCACGGTGAAGGTCTTGCAGCTCTTGTCGACGCTGATGGCGTTGGTGCTGAACTGCATCTGGTCGTTGCCCTGGATGTCCACGGAGCATTCGGCGGCCAGCAGCGGGGCACTGAACAGGCCAAGCAGGGATACAGCGGCGAGTTTACGGAACATGACATGCCTCCTAGGCAGGTTGGGCGGAGAATCCTGAAGGGGAAGACTGCCCGAAGGCGATCGGGGTTCCCCTGATCTGCATCAATGGCCATCGGCCACGAGCCAAGCTTCAAACTGTCTATCAGGTCGATCAGCAGGATCAACGAGGCAGAACAGCGCACCCCGCCTAGCATAGACCCCATCCCCCGGCCCAACAGGAGTTCGCGCCATGCACCGTCTTCCGATGTTACAAAGCCAGCTGCTGCAAAGCCTGCTCGCCTGCTACGCACTCGGCGCGTGCGGCGGGGGTGGCCGACGAGCCGAAATGGACTAGGAAAATTCGGGCTTGGTCGCACTCGAGGCTGCCGCTACCCTGACGGTCTGCAAAACGAGGCAGCCAATCGAGGAAGCTCCATGACCTTGCGTTCCATCTGCGTATTCTGCGGCGCCAGCCCCGGCGCCACCCCGATCTATCAGGAAGCCGCCGAAGCCCTCGGCCGCCACCTCGCCGAGAACGGCATCCAGCTGGTCTATGGCGGCGGCGCCGTGGGCCTGATGGGCATGGTCGCCAATGCCGCGCTGGTCGCCGGCGGCGAAGTCATCGGCATCATCCCGCAGAGCCTGAAGGACGCCGAAGTCGGCCACAGCGGCCTGACGCGCCTGGAAGTGGTCGACGGCATGCACGCGCGCAAGGCCCGCATGGCCGAGCTGAGCGACGCTTTCATTGCCCTGCCCGGCGGGCTGGGCACCCTGGAAGAGCTGTTCGAAGTCTGGACCTGGGGCCAGCTCGGCTACCATGCCAAGCCCCTGGGCCTGCTGGAGGTGAATGGCTTCTTCGACCCGCTGCTGACCTTCCTCGACCACCTGGTACAGGAACGCTTCGTACGCCAGCCGCACCGCGACATGCTGCAGCGCGCCGCCTCGCCCGCTGAACTGATCGATGCCCTGGCCGCGTGGAAGCCCCTGGCCGCGCCCAAGTGGGTGGATCGCACGCCGACCTGACACCTCGCTACCAGCAGCGCTCCGCGGCCGCGCCACGGAGCCCGCTGCTGGCCAGCGTCAGTGTTCCGCAATCATCGCCCGCCATGCTGCCCTGAGGTTCGGCCTTCAGCGTGAAACTCGCGGACTCCGGCTCGTCGGCGAAGCCCAGGCGATAGCGCACCGGCCCGTTTCGTGGTGAATGCTGATACGGCAGGCTCGCGCCCACGTAGCTGCCCTGGCTGGTGTAATAGCGCTCCAGGTACTGCGCCAACTCCACCAGGGATTTCTGTGCGTCCACCCGGTGAACCCGGCGGATATGGTCCTGGTAGATCGGTACCGCGATGGCCAGCAGGATGCCGATCAGCGCCACCGTCGTGAGCATTTCCAGCAGCGTGAAACCATTGCGATGCACGGCAGAATTCATCTCAGCGCAGCTCCTGCCAGGCCTTGCGCCCGCTCTCGCCCGGCCAGTCGAGCTCACGCGTGCGAGGGCGCCCGTCTTCATCCAGCGTCGTGAGCTGCACACCGTTTCCCCCCTCCCCAGGCCGTACCAGTAGGCCGCCGGTCTGCCCGACCACCACATTGCCTGCCGCAGACACCACTGACTGTGCCGTACCGGGATCGCCGCCAGTGGCAATATCCAGCGCGACGGAGCCGTAGCGCAGCGGATCGTCACAAGGGTCGTCCCCTGGTGTCATGAGGTTGAACAGCACGAAGCGATCCGCACGCAGCTGTGCCCGTTCGAGGACACGGGTGCCGTCGGCGGGCAGGTCCAGATACCAGCCCCGACTACCGTCGCCCGGCGAATGGGCGGACAGCGCCAGCGACTGCGCGTCGAGGCTTTGCGCCGATAGCCGGGTACGCCCGACCGTCGCGGTACCGTCGTCGAGAACGCCATACAGGCTTTCGATCTTCTCAGACTCGGCGGGCAGGTTGTCGCCCACGCGGTAATACCGCCCGGTGCCGAAAATCACTCGCACCGCACCATTGCCATCTCGCGCCACAACAACGGGCGCAGAAATCACCTGAGCCGCACCCTTCGCATCGACGGCCTTGAACAGCGCCCCTCCGGCCAGAGAAGCGGGAATGGCCGAATCCTGGCCGTCATCGCCTGCGAGATCCACGCGCCAGAGATTGCCACGACTGTCCCCGAGGTACAGGCGGTCAGCCGTGACATCGCCCGTGCTGCTGATCGCCGTCACCGGCCCGAGGTCTCCGGCGCCGGGCAGCCTGATGCGCTTGAGCGGACGACCGTCCGCTGCATCGAGCAGCCACAGTTCGCCATCCTTGCCCTGCGGATCACGGGCGCCGGAGGACAACGCCACCACGAACCTTCCCGACGCCAACGCCAGCAAGGCCGGGCGGCCCAAGCTGTAGCCGAGCTCCGAGTGGCTGAACTCCCACAGCACGTTGCCTGGCTGCATACGCTGCGGATCGCTGATGTCCAGGGCGAAGACGCTGTTGCCGCCCGCTCCCGGCGTGCCTACCAGCAAGGTGCGCCAGCGCCCTTCGCCCCAGGCATTTCCAATGCTCGGCGAGCCATCGACGAAGTAGCGGTGCACGTAGCCCGGAGCGGCCAGTTCGTGCAGACGGGCGAAGACCGCAGCCGGCACGTAGGCAAACAGCTCACGCCCATCGCCTGCATCGAAACCATGCAGCATGCCGTCATTGGCGCCGACCACCACCAGAGGCGCACGCTGCCGATAGGTCGCGCTGTCGAGGAAGTCGCGGTAGGCGCTGCCCAGGGTCTGCCCGTTGGCCAGCGGCTGGGGTAGCGCGGCATACGGCTGTGGGTCATGCCAGGAGTAAGCCGGGCGCGAATGGACGATGTCGCCCAGCCGACTGCCGCGCTGCCGGTAAGGGCGGGAGCTCGCCGCTGAGTCGCGCTCCTCCAGCCTGGAACCACGCAGGTAGTCGAGCAGGCGCTCACCGTCATTGCTGCCGGCAGCCAGCGCCTCACGCTGTCGATCATCCAGCGCAGACCAGGCGAAGGCGACTCCCTGCCGCGCGATACCCGAACCGTCGGGTGTGCGGACAGTGAAGATGTTTCTCCCGCCCAGTTGCGCCTGATTAAGCTCATCCAATCGTTGCGCCGCCGACCAGACTGGCTTCGCCGAACTCCCCTGCCAAAGCAGCAGGTCACCGCTCCACTTCGCCGGGTCCAGTGTCGTGCTGAAAACCTCGCCGGAACGTCCGCCCGCAATGAACTGGCTGAATGCCCCAGCGCCGCTCTCGGCAGTGCGCGCGAACGCCCGCTGCAGCTCATCACGCCAGCGCGCCGGCTCCGTGGCATCCAGCAGGTTGTCCGGGCGCACGGCACGGGAGATCGTCGCATCGTGCCACCAGGCCACCGGCAGCGGCGCATCCCGCTCATCGCGATAGCCCTTAGGCACCGAGAATCCGCCATATTTCGCCGCCAGCCAGAGGGCACTGCCCTGTTCCGCCAGCTCGCTGGGCAGCCAATAGGTGGAAAGTGTCTGCCGCCCCGGGAGGTCCGGGCGGAGATCGCGGGTATGCGCGTCGTAGGCCAGGCCGGCGAAGCCCAGGGACGCGTCGTCGGCACCTGCCCCCTCGATGGCAGCCACGCGGCGACTGGCCTGGGCCAGGTCCACGGCCGGGTCCTTTGCCGCGAGGCGAGGCAGGCTCTCGCCAATTCGCGCTTCCCCCGCGTCACCCAGCCCGAGAACGCTGTTGCGCTGGCAGGCATGACTGATCGGGTCGCCCCAGGGCGCGACGACTGGGAAGACGCGGCCATCGCCAGCATCGGCCGATGCCGCAAGGCCGCCCTGGTTTCTCAGGTAGCGGGTCGCCGCAAACAACGACTCGCCCAGGTCATCCCCGCGGCGCAACTCCGCCTCGTCGAAGCAGTTGAGGTAGTCGATTACGCCGCTGCGGCCGGACGCATCCTGATCCGGGTTGGCGAGAAACACGCCGCTGCGTGCCGACCATTCCGCTTGAGGATTATTCGCGCCGTCGTCCAGTTTCGGGCCGATGAACTTGTGTCGGGCACGCAGCACGACATTGCTCGTCCCGTCGCCATCAGACCGGCCAAGCACGCTGACCTGCAGCCGGCTGGCGTATTGCTGCAACAGCCCTTCGGGCTTGAACTGATCGCCATAGCGCTGGCAGTTCCGCTCGAGCAGGCCAGCCACACGGACCTGCACCCGGACGGGCAGGCGATAGGTTTCTCCAGTCTGCACAACGGTCCCGGAGAGGTAATCCCGCGGCTCGCCGGGAAACGCCGGGCTGCGGCTGAACAGGAGGCTGCGATCCTGCCCGGCGATGCGGAACGACAAGGACAGCCCGGAAAACGGCGTGGCTCCGCCCGCGAGCGTCGTGGGTAAATGGCGGTCCGGGAAGCTGCCGTCGGCTTCCGTATTGCGCGCCTTCTGCAGCACTGTCGCGCCGGCGGTATCGATGTAACGGTCTCCGCCGGTCAGCGCGGAGCGCACGACATCGAGGCGCTGAGCCGTTGCCCAGTTGAGGAAGTTACCGCTCCAGGCGCCTGGGCAGCGATGTTCCTGCGCCATCCGCAGGGGCTGGAAGTACTGCTGTGGGGGCTCCTGGCCATAACACTTCGCGGCATCGAAATAGCCGACGTACGTCCGCTCGGGAATGTAGGTATCCCCCGGGTGGGCAGCCGCCGCAACGGAGGAATGGGCCGTCGAAGGCAGCAGCATGAGATTGCCCGGAGCGCCGCCACCAACCTGTAATGGCACCTGACTGATCGGCGTGGCGCTTGCCAGCCCGTGCAACCCTGCCATGAGCGCCAGCAACGCGTATTTCCATCCTCGTGCCACCACCATCTCCCTGTCGTCCGTCAGCGAATGAAGTAGATGCTGCGCAACCGCGCACGGGAGACCGGTTCGCCCGAAGGCTGGCGGCGCGCACCGTAGCCCGCTGCGCTCACCTCCACTGCCACGCCATACGCAGCCGTACCCATGCCCACTTCCAAGCCTTCGTTGTTCAGCAGCCGCAGGAACTTCAATTGGTAATTCGGTTGGCGAGCGAGATCGGGGGCGCCTGCTTCTCGCGTCGAAATCTCCGCGGCAACGTCGTAGGCAGCGGCGTCGAGATGAACGCGCCTGAAGAGGTCGCGTGCGGCCAGCTCGCCCGCACGCAGCGCGGACTCGGCTTCCTGGAATGCCATTTGACGATCACGCAGATTCCCAGCCATGCGCTCCTCCAGGCTTGCCAGGCGCATGCCGGCCAGACCGATGAGCGTCAGCAGCAACAGCATCACCAGGGTGACCAGCAGCACTGCGCCGCGCTCGACGCGCCAACGCTTCATTCGGCCCTCACCGAATTGCGCAGCACAGTGGTGCTGCTCATCACCAAACGCAGACGACGCTCCGCGTTGGCGCTCAGCGTTCGTCCGTCGAACACCAGCGAAGTCGGCGCCTCGTCAACGTTGCGGGTCAGGCTCTGCAACAGCAGGCTGACCCGCACCGTGCGCACCCTGCTCCAGTCGGTAGCGGCCATCTCCCTCGCGGCCTTGTAGATCGCGACTGCGTCGCCGCCCTCGCCGGTAACGCCATAGCGCAGGCTTAGCCCAGCCACGCCGGAGACCAGTTCGTCGGTCTGTTGCTTGTCGCTGCTCTCGCTGTTGTAGGTGACGAAGAGGCCTGGCGAGCCCCCTTCCCCCTTGCCGATCCAGTAGATGGCGTAGCGATAGGGATAGGCGTGGGTGGCCGAGGCCAGGAAGTGACCCAGCGCGCGGTTCGCGACCAGGGTGCTCGCGCTGCCGGCGTTTCGCATCAGCAGGCAGGACTGCAGATCAGAGAGCAGGTAATACGCCCCGGCCAAGGCACCAGCGGATGCCAGGGTGACCTGATTGCCAATGACCGAGCGCACCGCAAGAGCGGGCTCGCCGACATAGCGCAGCAACAACGCATCCGTATTCGCCAATTTCCCGGAGGGCACCCAGGCCGGCGCCGTCATGCCGCTGCCGTAGCCTTCGATGCCCGCCCTTTCCAGGGCGAACTGCGCAGCGCCAGCCCCGCTGGCATTCACCACGCCGGACGGACAAGCACTGACGAACCCGGCAGTGCGCAGGTCCTGTGCGAGGATGTCGAAGGCGAAACGGCCGCTTTCCTGAAGCTCAGCCAGGGCCAGGCTGGCGTGGTAGGTCTGTTTGCTGCTCAACAGCACTTCGATCACCCCCGCCATGAGCAGCAGACTGAGTGCCATGGCGATCAGCAACTCCACTAACGACAGGCCGCGCTGGAAAGTGGCGTCCATGTCAGAGTGAGGTGCGATAGATAAAGGTTTCCCAATGCTCGTCAGCGCCGGGCCATCGCCCTCGAGCACGGCTGTCGTCCCAGCGGATAGCGATCTCCACGCGGTACAGATCGCCGCTGCGGGACACCCGAATCGAGCCGCCGCCTGATCCGCCCAGCGCCGTGCAGACCGTATTGCGCCACTGGCTGAGATCGAGTTGCGCACGACTGCTGCCGGAGACTGCCGGGCAATCGCCGGTCGGCTCGGCGAAGGCAAGGTTATAGGCGCCTGCGCGGGCCGCCGGCAGGTTCGCCCGCAGGAGGTCGCTCATCTCGCTGGCCAGCCAGGAAGCCTGCGAGCGCTGCAGCGCGCTGTAGCTGGCGGCCACTCCGACATTCTGCAGGCCCGCCAGCCCCAGCAGGCCGATGGACAGGATCACCACTGAAACGAGCAGTTCGACCAGGGTGAAGCCCCTGGCCGGCAAGCGACTTTGCATGGTTTCGCCTCGCTGCTGAGCGGATTGTGCGGCGTCGTGGGACGGCGCTCCGGTCTCTAGAGTGCGAGGTGTTTCAGGGCCGGGTCAGCCAGACTACGCGCCGAAATCGCCGGGAAATTTCCGCGCGAATAGGCGATCAGGCGCAGGCGCGGGAAGGCTTTCGACGGCGGAAACCACCGGTCCCGGAGGCACGACCGCTCATCACGGCGAACCCAAAGAAAAGGCCACCCTGCGGTGGCCTTTTCCGATCCCGAAGCGATCAACCGTTGGCCGACTGCTGCACGATCACCGTCTGCGCCGGCATCGGTGCCGGGAAGTCAGTGCCCAAGGCTTCCTTGATGGTGCGGTTGGTGTCGAAGTAGACCTGCCAGTAGGCGTCGTTGTGGCAGTACGGACGTACTGCCAGCACAGGGCCGACGAGGTTGAACTCGAGAATTTCCACGTCCACCGGCGGATCGCTCAGTACGTTGGGGACGGCCGCGATGCGCTGCTTGAGCACGGCCGCCGCGGCCTGCCAGTCGGCGGCGCCAGAGAGCTGCGCCTTGAGCTCCACGCGACGGTACGGGTTGTGGGTGAAGTTCTGGATGTTGTCGCTGAAGATCTTGTTGTTGCCCACCAGGGTCATCACGTTGTCCGGGGTGTTGATCGCGGTGGCGAACAGGCCGATCTCCTTCACGGTGCCGGTGACGCCGCCGGCGCAGATGAAGTCGCCCACCTTGAATGGGCGCAACACGATGATGAAGCCGCCGGCCGCCAGGTTCGCCAGCAGCCCCGACCAGGCCATGCCGATAGCCAGGCCGATGGCGGCGATCAGCGCCGCGAGGCTGGTGGTCTGCACGCCGAAATAGCCGAGGATGCCGACGACCAGAAGGATGTTCAGGGTGACGGTGATGAAGGAGCCGACGTAGCGCAGCACCGTCGGATCGACGCTCTGCCTGGCCAGTGCCTTTTCCACCAGATTGACGGCGAAGCTGATCAGCCAGCGACCGAGCACCCAGAAAAGAATGGCTACGAGAATTTTCACACCGAACGCGAGCGCGTACTGCGAAACCGTCGCCCACAGTGCGTTGATCTTCTCCGTACCCACGTTGATGATGTTCGTATCGTCCATGGAAGCGCACCTGCGAGAGAAAGGGACCAGATGAACGCTAGCACGGCCCCAGCGGTTTGCTCGTTGCAGTGCGCAGCCCAGAGCCACGGCGGGCTCCGGGCGTCATGGAGCTAGCAGTCGCCGGGTAGCGAGGCGATCCAGCGATTGAGCAGTTCCAGCCCCTCGCGATGCACCAGGGTGCGGCCCAGCTCGGGCATCATGTCGCCCGGCTTGTCGCTGCCGACCCGGTAGCTGAGTACGGATTTGTCCGGGCTGCCGGGATGGATGTCCTCCAGCCGCCCGCCCGTGCCGCCGCCTGCCGCCACCGGTGGCTTGCAGAGGCCATAGGCGATGGAGACCGGCGTGTGCGGGTCAAGGTGCAAACCCGAGGTACGCGCCGCGCCCTTGGGGTTGTGGCAGTGCGAGCAGTTGGCGTCGAGGTAGCTGCGCGCCTGTTTCTCCAGGTCCTCACCGGGACGCGGATGGCCCCACAAGGCGTTCTGCGGCACCTGCGCCAACGCCGGCAGGCCCTTGAGGAAGCCGCGTGCCTGCCAGTGCTGCAGCTGGTTTTCGCTGCCCTCGGCGTAGGCGAAGTCCTTGTTCAGGTGCCGCGCCTTGGGCCCCAGCGGGGCGATGCCGCCGCCCTTCTGTTCGGCGTGGCATTCGGAGCACTGATTGGCGTCCGGCACCATGTAGGTGAAGGCGGTCTTCTTGCCATCCTCAGCGGTCAATTCCAGCGCCGGGCTGTCGCCGGCGAGCTCCAGGGTCGCCTCGCTCTGGTCGGCATTCCACACGTAGGGCAGCGCCGCCCAGCCGTCCTTCTGCCGCACCAGCACACGGGTTTCCACCAGGTGGACCTTGCCCATGTCCAGCCCGGCCATGGGGTCGCGGTCGTCCTGGCTGTTCTGCAGCAGGTTGCCCTGGGCGTCCCTGGGGTAATAGAAGGTCTTGGTCAGCACGGTGCCGACGGGGTAGTCGAAGCGGTCCTCGGCGTACTGCGCCGACTGGCCTTCGGGCATCCAAACGGTGCGCAGCTTGTGCGCGTAATCGGTGAACAGCGGGGTGTTGAGGTCATACGGCAACACCTCGGCGGCCGGCGTCAGGTGGCCGTCCGCCAGGTGCAGCATGCCCCAGCCGCTGAGCTTTTCCGGGTAGTCGTCGCCTTCGGGTTGATAACGCGGCTTGCTCTCCTGCCCGCACCCGGCCAGTGCACCAGCAAGGGCAGCGGCCAGGGCGAGCGACAACAGGAACGAAGCGGGTTTCATCATGCCTTGTTGCCCTTCTCGCCGAGGCCGGCCTGTTCGATCTTCGGCAGCGGCTTGAGCTTGCACTGGTGGCTGCTCATGTCGGTGCTGATGTTCTTGTAGCCGTTGGGACCGTCGACGTTGACGATGCCGGCATTGCCGTTGTCGATGCAGATGGCCAGGGCTTCCGGAAGCTTGCCGTCGACCAGTTTCTTGTCGTTGAAGTAGCCGTCCCAGAGGATGTCCGGCAGGCGCCCGTTGAGACCGAACTTGGCGATCTTCAGGGCCTTGAGTTCCAGGTGGTCAGGGCTGTCGCCGCCCGGGCCGAAGGTGTTGCCGTGGATGAAGATGCCTTCGGGGTACGGGTCGAAGTTGGGCTGGGTCGCCTTGCCCGAATAACCGGTGCTGAAGTAGCTGCTGACGATGACGTTGGCGGTCTTGTGGTTGCCAATCTTGTTGTCGAAGATCTCCACGTCATCGTTGGAGTTCACCACCACGCCCGAGCCCGCCGGCACGCTCGCCACCGGGGTGCCCTTGTGGCCGAAGTTCTCGTGGTTGTTGCCCTGCACATCGTTGTCGAAGACGCGGGTGCCGCGTCCCGGCTGCGGCAGGTTGGGCATGTTGAAGACGAGGATGCCACCGGTATTGTCGGTGGCGACGTTGTTGTAGACGTCGGCGCCGATGGTGTTCTCGATCTCGATACCGGCGACGTTGCGCTCGGCGCGGTTGTTGCGCACGACCACGTTGCGCGACTGGCCGACATAGATACCCGAGTCGGAGGCGCCGATCGCGACGTTGCCTTCGAGCAACGTGTTTTCGGTCTGTACCGGGTAGATGCCGTAGCCGCCGTTCTCGGTAGCCGGGCCGTTGGTCCATTCGGTGCGGATGTTGCGGATGACGATGTTCTTGCCACCGATGACCTTCAGGCCGTCGCCCTTGGTGTCCTCGATGGCCAGGCTCTCGATGGTGAAGTCCGAGGCATCGACGAACAGGCCCTCGGCACCGGCCTTCTGGTTCTTGAAGCTGAGGATGGTCTTGTCCATCCCGGCGCCGCGAATGGTCACGCCGTCCACCTTCAGGCTCAGGCTGCGGTCCAGGTGGTAGGTGCCGGCGGGAATGTCGATGACATCGCCGGCCTTGGCCTTGATCAGGCGCGCCTGCAGGTCTTTCTGGAAGTCGGCGCTGACGGCAGCGGTGGGCTTGTCGCCTTCGCCGCAGGCGGCCAGGGCAACGGAGAGAGCGAGAAGGGAAAGAGTGGCGAGACGCATGGCGGGCTCCGGTCTTGTTTTTATGATATGGAACTATCGTACCAAATAAACCCGAGAATACTCCTACATCCCGCGCCACGCCAGCCCTTCAGACGCATCGCACTTTGATTGATTGACGTCAGGGTTTAGCAGTGGCGTATCGGGATGATCTGCGCTTCCAACCCAAGGAGTGCACGGATGAGCTTCATGCCCTGGAACGACGAGTTCGTGATCGGAATCGAGCGGATCGATGAACAGCACCGCTGGCTGGTCGACCTCACCAATGCGCTGTACGACAGCCTGAACGGCCCGGAGGACGAGGGCCAGCCCATCGGCGAGCTGCTGGAGCAACTGGTGGAGTACACGATGAACCACTTCATCGTCGAGGAAGTGCTGTTCCAGCGCCTGGGCTATCCCGAGGAGGAAGCGCACCGGGCCGAGCACGATCGTTTCAATCGGCAGATCATCGACCTGCTGTATCGCCACGAGGATGGCGAGGTCGTCTCGGTCGAGGCCCTGGAACTGCTCAAGTCCTGGCTGATCCACCATATCCTGAAGGTGGACAAGGCTTACGTGGCGTTCTTCAAAGGAAAAGGCGTGACCGCTTAGCGGGCACGCCTTTTCTCGATTGCAGCAAACCAGGGGTCAGCGCGGAATATTGGGCTGGCGCTTGGTGGTGCGCTTCTTGCCCTTGGCGTAGCCGGTGGCCTTGCCTTCCTCGGCCTTGTTCCACGGCTTGGAGCCGTTGCTGGCGCGCGGCGGCAGGCCGGTGTGCTGGGTCAGCAGCGGCTTGCCGGTCTTCTTGCTGCCGGCCGGGGTCGAGTTCTTGCGGCGCGCGCTCTGGTATTCGTCGGTCTGCGGCTGGTAGGTCGGGATCAGGTGGTGCTTGCCGTTGCCGATCAGATCGGCGCGGCCCATGCGCTCCAGCGCCTCGCGCAGCATCGGCCAGCCCTTCGGGTCGTGGTAGCGCAGGAAGGCCTTGTGCAGGCGGCGCTGCTGGTCGCTCTTGACGATGGTCACGCCGTCGCTCTTGTAGGTCACCTTGCGCAGCGGGTTCTTGCCCGAGTGGTACATGGCGGTCGCGCTGGCCATGGGCGAGGGATAGAACGCCTGCACCTGGTCCGCGCGGAAGCCGTTGCGCTTGAGCCACAGGGCGAGGTTCATCATGTCCTCGTCGGTGGTGCCCGGATGCGCCGCGATGAAGTACGGGATCAGGTACTGCTCCTTGCCCGCCTCCTTGGAGAACTTCTCGAACATGCGCTTGAAGGCGTCGTAGGTGCCGATGCCTGGCTTCATCATCTTCGACAGCGGGCCTTCCTCGGTGTGCTCCGGGGCGATCTTCAGGTAGCCGCCGACGTGGTGCGTCACCAGTTCCTTGACGTACTCGGGCGACTGCACCGCCAGGTCGTAGCGCAGGCCGGAGGCGATCAGGATCTTCTTCACGCCCGGCAGGGCACGAGCCTTGCGGTACAGCTCGATGAGCGAGGAGTGGTCGGTGTTGAGGTTCTCGCAGATGCCCGGCCACACGCAGGACGGCTTGCGGCAGTGACGCTCGATTTCCGGGTCCTTGCAGGCGATGCGGTACATGTTGGCGGTCGGCCCGCCGAGGTCGGATACCACACCGGTGAAGCCCGGCACCTTCCGCATTGCCTCGATCTCAGCAAGGATCGACTCGTGGGAGCGGTTCTGGATGATCCGCCCTTCGTGCTCGGTGATCGAGCAGAAGGTGCAGCCACCGAAGCAGCCACGCATGATGTTCACCGAGAATCGGATCATCTCGTAGGCCGGGATCTTCTCCTTGCCATACAGCGGGTGCGGCACGCGCGCATAGGGCATGCCGAACACGTAGTCCATCTCCTCGGTGCTCATCGGGATGGGCGGCGGGTTGAACCACACGTCCACTTCGCCATGCTTCTGCACCAGTGCGCGGGCGTTGCCCGGGTTGGTTTCGAGGTGCAGCACGCGGTTGGCGTGGGCATAGAGCACCGCGTCACTACGGACTTTCTCGAAGGACGGCAGACGGATCACCGTGCGCTCGCGCTCCAGGCGCGGGTGCGCCAGCAGTTGCACGACCTTGGCTTCGTTCGGGTCTTCCTGCTCGCCTTTCTCCTGCTCGATGGCGCAGGCGGCGGTGTCCTGGGTGTTCACGTAGGGGTTGATGATCTTGTCGACCTTGCCCGGACGGTCGATGCGGGTGGAGTCCACCTCGAACCAGCCTTCGGGGGTGTCGCGGCGCACGAAGGCGGTACCGCGCACGTCGGTGATCTGCTCGACCTTCTCGCCGGCAGCCATGCGCTGGGCGATCTCCACCACGGCGCGCTCGGCGTTGCCGTACAGCAGGATATCGGCGGTAGCGTCCATCAGGATGGAGCGGCGCACCTTGTCCTGCCAGTAGTCGTAGTGCGCAATGCGGCGCAGCGAAGCCTCGATGCCGCCGAGGATGACCGGGGTCTCGCTGAAGGCTTCCTTGCAGCGCTGGCTGTAGACCAGGCTGGCGCGATCCGGGCGACGACCGGCCAGGCCGCCCGGGGTGTAGGCGTCATCGCTGCGGATCTTCTTGTCCGCGGTGTAGCGGTTGATCATCGAGTCCATGTTGCCCGCCGCCACGCCGAAGAACAGGTTCGGCTGGCCGAGCTTCATGAAGTCGTCCTTCGAACGCCAGTCCGGCTGGGCGATGATGCCCACGCGGAAGCCCTGGGCTTCCAGCAGGCGGCCGATAATGGCCATGCCGAACGACGGATGGTCGACGTAGGCGTCCCCGGTGACGATGATGATGTCGCAGGAATCCCAACCCAGCTGATCCATCTCTTCCTTGCTCATGGGCAGGAACGGCGCCGGACCGAAACACTCGGCCCAGAACTTGGGATAGTCGAACAGCGGCTTGGCGGCTTGCATCACGGGCACCGGGGCATCTCTAGTAGGGATCGCAGAAAAACGCGGGCGCGGAATATAGCACAAAAAGTGTACAAATCCGACCAGCGAACTCAGATTTACGGGGGATTTAACCTTCCGACGGTAGATTGCCAATGCCATCATCTGGCTATACTTCAGCCACTATCCGCAGTACGCCTGGCCAACCCGCCCAGGCCAGGGAGTGCCTGTCGTGCGTCGTGCCATCGTGCTGTTGCTTACCCTGCTGCTCTGCCACACGGCGCTAGCCTTCGAACTCGACGACAAGGCCAGCGGCGCCTGGCTCAATGATCACCTCGAATTGCTGCAGGAGCGCGACGGCCCTCTGTCGCTGGCGGCCGTGCAGGCCAGCCGCGACTTCGTTCCGGCCAACGGCCGCACCAGCGTCGGCCAGAGTCCTGACGGCTGGTGGCTGCGCCTGGACCTGGACCGCCGTACCTCGCCGCTGGGCGGCTGGTGGCTGGAAGTCGATGCCGTCAACCTGAAGGACCTGCGCCTCTACATACCCGACGAACGGGGCATCTACCGGGAGACGCTGTCCGGCGAGGCCGTGCCATTCGCCCAGGGCCGTGACCGCGACTACCGCCGACCACTCTTCCACCTGCCCGAAGGCACCGGCCCGGTGCGCATCTATGCCCGCGTCTACGACCCGGCCGGCAATTCGTTTCCGCTGCGCATCTGGTCGCTGGATGATCTGCAGGACCATCGCGCCAATACCAGCCTGTTCCTGGGTTTCATCTACGGTCTGATCGCCGCCCTGCTGCTGTACAACCTGTTCATCCTGCTGACCCTGCGCGACCCGGCGTACTTTTGGTACGTGCTGACGACCGCCAGCGCGCTGCTGTTCAGCCTGGGCATGAGCGGCCACGGCTTCGAGTACTTCTGGCCCGATCACCCGGTGCCCTGGTGGCTCGACCGCATCACCCTGCCCTCGCTCTGGGGCCTTTGCGTACACCGATTCACCATCACCCTGCTGCAGACCCGCCGCTACGTGCGCTGGTCGCACTGGCTGCTGAACCTGAACTGCGCGCTGTACGTGCTGACTATCGTCCTCGGCGCGCTGCAGCTGCGCGGCGTGGCCGGCTGGATGCTGGTGGCGATTACCCTGATCGGCGTGCCGGCGGCACTGGGCGGTGCCTTGGTGCGCTGGCGCCAGGGGTCGTTCCCGGCCTTCCTCTACCTGCTCGGCTTCGGCCTGGTACTGACCAGCGTGAGTATCTCGGTGCTGCGCGCCACCGGCGTGGTGCAACCCTCGCCATTGACCTCGTACATCTTCCCCATCGCCGTAGCGATGGAGTCGGTGCTGTTCTCCTTCGCCCTCACCTCGCGAATCCAGGGCCTCAAACGCGAGCGCGCCCAGGCACTGGAGCAGGCTGACCGGGAGAAGAGCGCACGCCTGACCCTCATGCAGAGCGCCCAGCAAGACCTGGCGACAGCCGTAGCCGAGCGCACCGCCGAACTCACCCAGAGCAACCAGTTGCTGCGCGACCGCGAAGTGCAGCTGCAACACGCAGCGCACTACGACCCGCTGACCGGCCTGCCGAACCGGCGCTACCTGGTGGAACATGCCGAGCACGCCCTGGCCCATGCCCAGCAGAACGGCGAGACCCTGGCGCTGATGCTGATCGACCTCGACCACTTCAAGCCCATCAACGACAGCCACGGGCACGATGCGGGCGACTTCATGCTGCAGAACGTCGGTAACCGCCTGCGCCAGTGCGTGCGCGGCAGCGATTGTGTGGCGCGCCTGGGCGGGGACGAATTCGCAGCACTGATTTCCGGCCCCGATGCCGAGGGGCACGCCAAGGAGATCGCCTGCCGCATCCTCAATGAGCTGTCGCGGCCGGTGAAGTTCGACAGCCTGGAACTGCGCGTCACACCGAGCATCGGCGTGGCCATCTACCCCAGCCACGCGATGCAGTTCAGCAAGCTCTACAAGGCCGCCGACCAGGCGCTCTACGAAGTGAAGGGCAATGGCCGGGCGGCCTACGCCATGGCCAGCGAGGCCGCCGGCGAGACCAGCGAGCTCTGGCAGGAAAACGAATGGCTGGAAAGCGAAGACCGCGCCTGATCAGCTGCGGTAACGACGCGGCACGCGGGCGGTGACCTTGGTCAGCAGCTCATAGCCGATGGTCCCGGCATGGGCGGCCACCTCGTCCACCGGCAGGCTGGCGCCCCACAGCTCGACGCGATCACCCACTGCGGTGCCGGGCAGGTCGGTCAGGTCCACGGCAAGCATATCCATGGACACCCGCCCGGCCAGCGATGCACGCTGGCCATCCACCAGTACCGGTGTGCCGCTCGGCGCGTGGCGCGGGTATCCATCGGCGTAACCGCAACTCACCGTGCCTATACGCGACGGCCGCTCGGCCACCCAGGTCGCGCCGTAGCCAACGCTCTCACCCACCGCTACCTCGCGCACGGCGATCAGTCGCGCCTCCAGGCTCATGGCCGGGCGCAGGCCCAGCTCAGCGGCGCCGATGTCGGCGAAGGGCGTGGCGCCATAGAGCATGATGCCGGGGCGAACCCAGTCCATGTGTGCGGCGGGAATGGTCAGCACGGCGGCAGAGTTGGCCAGCGAGCGCAGGTCGAAATCCAGATCCAGCACACTGAGGAAACAGGCCACCTGATCCTCGGTCAGCTCGTCGCCGCGCAAGTCGGCGTTGGCGAAATGGCTCATCAGGTTCAGCTCCGCCACCTGCGGAGCCTGGCGCAGGCGCGAATGCCAGTCGCGTAGCGCCTCGGGCGAAAAGCCCAGGCGGTGCATGCCGGTATCCAGCTTCATCCACACATTCAGCGCGCTGGGCAGTTGCGCGGCGAGCAGCGCCTGGGCCTGCTCGACGCCCTGCACCGCCACGTCCAGGCGCAGTTGGGCAGCGATCAGGTATTCCGCCGGCTCGAAGCAGCCTTCCAGCAGCAGGATGCGGGCGCCGGCATGCAGGGCGCGTACCTCGGCGGCCTCCTCCAGGCAAGCCACCGCGAAGCCATCAGCCTCGTCGTGCAGGCAGCTCACCACTTCCCGCGCCCCATGGCCGTAGGCGTTCGCCTTGACCACTGCGAAAGCCTCGCGCCCAGGCGCGCAGCGCTTGGCAACGGCGTAGTTGTGGCGAATGGCGGCAAGATCGACGTGGGCGACGAGCGGGCGCATGGCGGCCTCTGAAATGAAAACGGGCGCCTATCTTAAGGCGCCCGTCGGCCACGCGGAATGCGGCATCGTTACTCGTCTTCGAAGTTGTACATGCCGGGCGCGAGGTTCTCGAAACGGCTGTAGCGACCGAGGAAGGCCACGCGCACCGTGCCGATAGGGCCGTTACGCTGCTTGCCGAGGATGATCTCGGCGACGCCCTTGAACTCGGTCTCCGGGTGATACACCTCGTCGCGATAGACGAACATGATCACGTCGGCGTCCTGCTCGATCGCTCCGGATTCGCGCAAGTCGGAGTTCACCGGGCGCTTGTTGGGGCGCTGTTCCAGCGAGCGGTTGAGCTGGGAAAGCGCCACCACCGGGCAGTTGAATTCCTTCGCCAGCGCCTTGAGCGAGCGGGAAATCTCGGAAATCTCGTTGGTCCGGTTGTCGCCGGCAGAACCGGGAATCTGCATGAGCTGCAGGTAGTCCACCATGATCATGCCAATCTCGCCGTGCTCGCGCGCCAGGCGACGGGTCCGCGCGCGCATTTCCGAGGGCGAGATACCGGCGGTGTCGTCGATGAACAGCTTGCGGTCGCTGAGCAGGTTCACCGCCGAGGTCAGTCGCGGCCAATCCTCGTCGTCCAGCTTGCCGGTACGCACCTTGGTCTGGTCGATGCGCCCGAGCGAGGCGAGCATACGCATCACGATGGAGTCGGAGGGCATCTCCAGGGAATACACCAGGATCGCCTTGTCGCTGCGCATCAGGGCGTTCTCCACCAGGTTCATGGCGAAGGTGGTCTTGCCCATGGACGGTCGGCCGGCCACGATGATCAGGTCGGACGGCTGCAGGCCGCTGGTCTTCTCGTCGAGGTCAGTGAAGCCGGTGGTAATGCCGGTCAGCGCATCCGCGGTGTTGAACAGGTGGTCGATACGGTCGATGGTCTTGACCAGAATGTCGCCGATGCCCACCGGGCCGCCGGTCTTGGGTCGCGCTTCGGCGATCTCGAAGATCTTGCGCTCGGCTTCGTCGAGCACTTCATTGGCGCTGCGCCCCTCGGGGTTGAAAGCGCTGTCGGCGATATCACTGCTGATACCGATCAGCTGCCGCAAGGTGGCGCGCTCGCGGATGATGCCCGCGTAGGCCTTGATGTTCGCCACTGAGGGCGTGTTCTTCGCCAACTCGGCGAGGTAGGCAAGGCCGCCCACCTGGGGCAGTTGCCCTTCGCGTTCGAGCTGCTCGGAGAGCGTCACCACGTCGATCGGCTGGTTGGCTTCGGCGAGCTTGTAGACGGCGCGGAAGATCAGGCGATGGTCATGGCGGTAGAAGTCGCCGTCGGACACGGCGTCGGAGACGCGCTCCCAGGCGTTGTTGTCGAGCATCAGGCCACCCAGCACCGCCTGTTCGGCTTCGATCGAGTGCGGCGGCACCTTGAGGGAAGCGGTCTGCAGGTCGTATTGCTCGGGGACGGTGATGTCGTTCATGGGCTCTTCGTGTTGAATGAAACGGCGGAAAAAACAAAGGGCACGGACCGAAGATCGGAACCGTGCCCATTGTTAGCGGACAGCTTCACACAGGCAAGCCGTGGGAAGCGTCCTAGCGACGGATCGCTTACTCGGCGACTACAACCACGTGCAGGGTTGCATCAACATCCATGTGCAGTTGCACTTCGATGTTGTATTCGCCTACAGCGCGCAGGGCGCCGTCGGGCAGGCGAACTTCGCTCTTTTCCAGCGGGTAGCCGGCAGCCGAAACGGCGTCGGCGATGTCGCGGGTGCCGATCGAACCGAACAGTTTGCCTTCGTCGCCAGCGTGGGCGCCGATGGTCACGATCAGTTCGGCCAGCTGGGCAGCACGAGCTTCAGCAGCGGCTTTTTTCTCAGCAGCGGCTTTTTCCAGCTCTGCGCGGCGCTCTTCGAAAGCAGCGACGTTGGCAGCGGTGGCAGCGGTGGCTTTGCCCTGCGGCAGCAGGTAGTTACGAGCGTAACCGCCCTTTACGTTCAGCTTGTCGCCCAGGTTGCCCAGTTTGGCGATCTTTTCCAGCAGGATGACTTCCATTTGAGTCTTACCTCTTAACTTTTAACCTTCACCGTTCGCAGCTTTCTGGCGTTTGGCCAGGCGACCGCGAAAATCAAACAGACTGTCGACTACGGCGACAAGACAGATCACATTGCCCAGTACGAATACCAGCAGGTACAGCGGTGCCAGCCAGAAGCCCGGAAGCTTCTTCAGCGCGGCCAGGCCGTGCCCCAGTGCGATCCCGGCAAACAGCAACGGGATCATGCACAGCGGCGCCACCATGGTGGCCGCGGGCCCTGCGAAGGGCAGTGCCACAACGCCGACCAGCAGCGCTACAGCCGTGCCCGGCGACAGGCGCAGTGCGCGGAACTCGCGGCCAAACCCTTCCGGGTTGAACAGTACTGCTTGCCAATAACGCGCCAGCATCAGGCACAACAGGCTGATCGTCTGCAGCGAGGCTGCCATCAGGCCGGTGATGGTCGGAACCATCTCCGCCTGCAGGGCGGCCATCTGTTCCGGCGAAAGCTTGGCTTCGGCCAGAACCTGCGGCAGTGCCTTGCCGAATGCATCGGCAAGACCCTCGACCAACCCGGCCGACACCGTGCTGAGCAGCAGCACGAACACCGCACCGAGCACAACGCTCGCCAGCATCACCTGGTTCCAGGACACCTTGCTGCGCAGAACCTGCGCCAGCACGGCACTACCCACCAGAACCAGACTCACGCTGGGGTCACCCAGGTACCACCAGGCCAGTGCCGGAAGCAGCGCCCACACCAGGATGCCAAAGGCATCGCCGGCGCCACGGCGCAACAGCACCAGACTGCCCGCTGCGGCACCGAGCCAGAACAAAGGCTGCAGTACCGCGGCTGCGACGACCACCAGGGTCGCCTGCATGCGGCCTCGCATGACAAATTCAGCCAATGCGCGCATGCGATCTATCCATCAATTCCTGTCGACCACCCGATCAACGGCCGTGGCTGTCGGTGTAGGGAAGCAGGGCCAGGTAACGGGCGCGCTTGATAGCGGTCGCCAGCTGACGCTGGTACTTGGCTTTGGTGCCGGTGATACGGCTCGGAACGATCTTGCCGGTTTCGGAAACGTAGGCTTTCAGGGTGTTCAGATCTTTGTAATCGATCTCTTTCACGCCTTCAGCGGTGAAACGGCAGAACTTACGACGACGGAAGAAACGTGCCATGTGTGTGGCTCCTCAATACTGGTCCGGGATTACTCGTCAGCGCTGTCGCGGCTATCTTCGCCGTCAGCGGACTCGCCCTCGTTCGATTCGGGACGCTCACGGCGCTCGCGGCGCTCGTTGCGGCTCTCTTCGGCCTTCAGCATTTCGGACTGGCCGGTAACGGCTTCGTCGCGACGGATGACCATGTTACGGATCACGGCGTCGTTGTAGCGGAAGTTGTCTTCCAGCTCGGCCAGGGCCTTGGCGGTGCACTCGACGTTCATCAGAACGTAGTGCGCCTTGTGCACGTTGTTGATGGCGTAAGCCAGCTGACGACGGCCCCAGTCTTCCAGACGGTGGACTTTGCCGCCGTCTTCTTCGATGGCCTTGGTGTAACGCTCGACCATGCCACCGACTTGTTCGCTCTGGTCCGGGTGAACCAGGAACACGATTTCGTAATGACGCATAAATGCTCCTTACGGATTGCAGCCTGCCGACAAAGCGGTCAGACAAGGAGTGAATGATTTTTTCCTTGCCACCAGAGAAGGCGCGCGAGCGCCTGCCAGGACGGCAAGGGCCGACATTCTAGAGAAGGGGGAAAGGTGGCGCAAGGAAATTGACGATTATTTGTACAATCGGCTTTTCGTAGGAGCGAGCTTGCTCGCGAACGGAGCTGGCTCCGTGCCTGCCCGGTTCGCGAGCAAGCTCGCTCCTACAGAAGAGACTAGGCGCCAGCCTTGATCTGGCGCTGGCGGACGATCTCGAACAGGCACACACCGGTAGCCACCGAGACGTTCAGGCTGCTCACGCTGCCCTGCATCGGCAGCTTGGCCAGGTAATCGCAGTGCTCGCGGGTCAGGCGGCGCATGCCTTTGCCCTCGGCGCCCATCACCAGCACGGTCGGCCCGGTGAGATCGAGTTCGTAGAGCATCTGGGTCGCTTCGCCAGCAGTGCCGACGATCCACAGCCCGCGCTGCTGAAGCTTCTCCAGGGTGCGCGCGAGATTGGTCACGGCGACCAGCGGGATCACCTCGGCGGCGCCGCAGGCGACTTTACGCACAGTGGCGTTGAGGGTGGCGGACTTGTCCTTCGGCACTATCACCGCCAGCGCGCCCGCCGCATCGGCGGTGCGCAGGCAGGCGCCGAGGTTGTGCGGATCGGTCACGCCGTCCAGCGCCAGCAGCAGCGCGGGACCGGTGGAGCGCTCCAGCAGCTCCTCCAGCATGTTCTCGCCCCACACCTGGCTCGGGCTGACCTCGGCGACCACGCCCTGGTGCACGCCCTCGGCCCACTCGTCCAGCTCCTTGCGGTCGCGCGTGCCCACCGGCACGCGCACCTGACCGGCCAGCTCGACCAGCGCCTGGACGCGCGGATCATGCCGACCTTCGGCCAACCACAGTTGCTTGACCCGCTTCGGGTGATGGCGCAGCAACGCTTCTACGGCATGGACCCCGTAGACCTTTTCCCACTGACTCATTTCTTCGCCTTACCTTTGCCTGCCGGAGCGCCAGTCGATGCACCCGCCTTAGGCTGCGACGCCCCCTTGCGGTGCTTGGTTGACTTGCCGGACCGGGCCTTCTGCTTCGAAGGATTGCGCGGCTTGCCAGCGGCGGACGCGGACTTGCCCTTGCCGGTCGCCGGCTTGTTACCGCCGACCTTGGCCTCTTCGAGCAGCGCTTTCTTCACTTCGCGACTCTTGCGCACATCGGTATTGCCAAGCATCTCCTCGGCCTTGGCGAGCATCTCCGGCGCCACCGACGGCAGCGCCTGGACCACGCCGACCTTGCGCTTGCGCGGCTGGTGCGACGGAACCACGGCCACGTCGGGAGCGAAGAACGGATCATCGGCCACCTGGCCGCGGGCCTTGGCCGGCTTCTCCTTGGCAGCTGCGCCCTTGGGCGCCTTGCCCTTGGCCACTTTGCCCTTGGCAACCGGCTCGGCCTTCTCGCCACGCTTCTTGCGGCCAATCGGCGCGCTGAGCACATTGTCGGAAAGCTCGAAATCGATCTTGCGCTCATCCAGGTCGACGCGCGCCACGACGACTTCCACGGTGTCACCCAGGCGGAAGCTGCGGCCGGTGCGTTCGCCCGCGAGGCGGTGATGCACGGCATCGAAGTGGTAGTAGTCGCCCGGCAGCGCGGTGACGTGGACCAGGCCTTCGACATAGATGTCGCTCAACTCGACGAAGATGCCGAAACCGGTCACTGCGGTGATCACGCCAGGGAAGGTCTCGCCCACGCGCTCGCGCATGAACTCGCACTTCAGCCAGTTGGTGACATCACGGGTCGCCTCGTCGGCGCGGCGCTCGGTCATCGAGCACTGCTCGCCCAGCTGAGCCAGGCGCGCTTCGTCGTACGGGTAGATGCGTGCCTTCGGCATGCTGGCGGCACCGACGCGCTGCACGTGCTCCGATGCCGCCTTGGAGCGGATCAGGCCGCGGATCGCGCGGTGGGTCAGCAGGTCCGGGTAGCGACGGATCGGCGAGGTGAAGTGGGTGTAGGCCTCGTAGTTCAGGCCGAAGTGGCCGGCATTCTCGGGGCTGTACACCGCCTGGCTCAGGGAGCGCAGCATCACGGTCTGGATCAGTTGCAGGTCCGGGCGGCCCTGGATGGACTCCAGCAGCTTCTGGTAGTCCGCCGGAGTCGGATCGCCCTTGCCGCGGTAAAGGGTCAGACCCAGTTCGCCGAGGAACTGGCGCAGGTTGTTCAACTTCTCCTGCGGCGGACCGTCGTGGACGCGATACAGCGCGGGAATACCATGCTTTTCGAGGAATTTGGCGGTAGCCACGTTGGCCGCCAGCATGCACTCCTCGATCAGCTTGTGCGCATCGTTGCGCTGGGTCGGGCGGATCTCCGAGATCTTCCGATCCGCGCCGAAGACGATGCGGGTTTCCTGGGTCTCGAAATCGATCGCCCCGCGCACGTGGCGCGCGCCGACCAGGACCTTGTACAGGTCATAAAGAGTATTCAGGTGCGGCACCACCGCCGGCAGCTGTTCCTTCAGGCGCTGGCCTTCGGGGCTGTCGGGGGTTTCCAGGTACTGACTGACCTTGGTGTAAGTCAGGCGCGCATGGGAATGGATGACCGCCTCATAGAATTGATAGTCGGTCAGCTTGCCGGCCTTGGAGAGGTTCATCTCGCAGACCATGGCTAGGCGATCGACCAGCGGATTCAGGGAGCACAGGCCGTTGGAGAGAATCTCCGGCAGCATCGGAATCACGCGCTCGGGGAAGTAGACCGAGTTTCCGCGCTTGGCCGCTTCTTCATCCAGGGCCGAACCGACCTTCACATAATGAGAGACGTCGGCGATGGCAACGAACAGCTTCCAGCCCCCACCCTTGCGCTTCTCGGCGTAGACCGCGTCGTCGAAGTCACGGGCATCCTCGCCGTCGATGGTGACGAAAGGCAGGGCGCGCAGGTCGACGCGCTTCTCCTTATCCTTCTCCAGCACTTCGGGCTTGAGTTTGGCGGCTTCCTTCTCCACTGCCTCGGGCCAGGTGTGGGGAATGTCGTAGCTGCGCAGCGCGACTTCGATTTCCATGCCCGGCGCCATGTAGTCGCCGAGCACTTCCACCACTTCGCCCTGGGCCTGGCGGTGCACGCTCGGCCAGACGTCGATGCGCACCTGGACGAATTGGTTGTGCTTGGCCTTGCCGGCCTTGCCCGGCGGGATCAGCACTTCCTGCTGGATCTTCGGATTGTCGGCCACCACCGTGCCGATGCCGCTTTCATCGAAATAGCGGCCGACGATGGTCTCGTGGGCGCGTTCGACCACCTCCACCACGGCGCCTTCACGGCGGCCGCGGCGGTCGAAGCCGGACACGCGCGCCAGGGCGCGGTCACCGTCGAACACCAGGCGCATCTGCGTCGGGCTGAGGAACAGGTCGTCGCTACCGTCATCTGGGATGAGGAAGCCGAAGCCGTCGCGGTGGCCGGCGATGCGGCCGAGGATCAGGTCGAGCTTGTCCACCGGCGCGTAGGCACCACGGCGGGTATAGATGAGCTGGCCGTCGCGCTCCATGGCGCGCAG
The DNA here is from genome assembly GCF_012971725.1 of Pseudomonas multiresinivorans. Taxonomy (NCBI): domain Bacteria; kingdom Pseudomonadati; phylum Pseudomonadota; class Gammaproteobacteria; order Pseudomonadales; family Pseudomonadaceae; genus Pseudomonas; species Pseudomonas multiresinivorans. The sequence continues at coordinate 1,333,378 of NZ_CP048833.1, read as the reverse complement.
TCGGCGGCGCAGTGCTTCTTCCGGCTCTTCGCCGGAGAGGCCAAGTTCATCCAGCAACTGGGCCCGCGTCGCGGGAGCGCCGCGCTCGGCGAGGTGCGCCAGGATGAGTTCACGGCTAGGGATGGGGTTGTCGTATTTTTCCGCCTCGCGGGCGGCCTCGGGATCGAGGTTTTGCCAATCGGCCATTAAAGTGCGGTCACCTTATATATAGGGGTATGGATCGCCATGTGCTTATTGAAGCGCGAAATCCGCTCGTCGGTCAGCTTCGGGCAAGAATAAATTTTTTATCGCATCAGGGGTTTACAAGCGAAAACGCTCTCCGTATAGTTCGCGCCCACAGCGTCAGACAGACGTTGTAACACGGAAACGATGAGTAATCATCGACTCCAGTGCCCAGGTGGCGGAATTGGTAGACGCACTAGGTTCAGGTCCTAGCGGTGGCAACACCGTGGAAGTTCGAGTCTTCTCCTGGGCACCACTTATTCAAGGATAAGGTCAGTCACTGACAGGCTTTATCAGGCGGGTTCGGAACCCTGAAACCGAACGATAGACCGCCAGATGCAACCAAGGGTTGCATCACCGCAAGACGATGAGCGATCATCGCACCCATGCTGAAAAGCATGCCCAGGTGGCGGAATTGGTAGACGCACTAGGTTCAGGTCCTAGCGGTGGCAACACCGTGGAAGTTCGAGTCTTCTCCTGGGCACCATCTTCAAACGAAAAAGCCGAGCACTGCTCGGCTTTTTCGTTTTCGGCTGTCTGCTACCCGGAACCCAAACCCGGCGTAGGAGCGGACTCCGTCCGCGATGGCCTCCGGCGCGATGCGAACCTATCGCGGACGGAGTCCGCTCCTACAAAAACACCCTCAAGCCTTGAACTGCCCCAGACTGGCGCGCAGCTGACCGGCCAAGCCATCGAGCACGCGCCCACTGCTGGCCGTCGCACTCACCGCCTCCGCTGCGCGACTCGCCTCGGCATGGATCACCTCGACCCTCCCACGCACCGCCGCAGCGCCGGCCGCCTGCTGCTGCGCCGAATGGGTCGCCGCCTCGATGGCCCCGTGCACTTCCTCCACCGCACTCTGCACTTCACGCTGCAACCGCTCGCTATCCTGCAACGCGGCCAGCCCCTGAACGGCCTGCTCACGAGCCTGCCCGATGGCGGAGACTGCCTCTCGCGCCCCCTGCTGCAACGCACCGATATGCGACTGGATATCGCCCGTGGACTGCTGCGTCTTGCTCGCCAGCGCTCGCACCTCGTCCGCCACCACGGCGAAACCGCGCCCACTTTCACCCGCTCGGGCCGCTTCGATGGCGGCGTTCAGTGCCAGCAGGTTGGTCTGTTCAGCGATGCCGTGGATCACCGAGAGCACCACTTCGATCTGCTCGCTCTGCCGCGCCAGCCGCTCGATCACACCGGCGCCGCTCTGCACGCGGGACTCCAGGGTTTCGATCAGGCCACCGACCTTGCGAGCAATGGCCGCATTGTCCTGCGCCGCCTTGCGGATTTCTCCGACCCGCGCCAAGGCCGCCTCCATGGAGCGACTTTCTATTTCCGCCTCTGCCGCCATTCCGGAGAGCGCCTCCAGGCTGCCGGCCACTTCATTGCGCTGTCGGTCCGTCGCCGCTTCGGCGCTGGCACTGCGAGTGGCCAGCGCGGCAATTTCACTGCCGGTCTGCTGAGCAACCTGCCCGGCCTCTCGCACGATGGGCTGAAGCTTGTCGACGAAGCGATTCACCGCTGTCGCCATCTCGCCCAGCTCATCACGACTATCCAGGCGCACCCGGCGGGTCAGGTCGCCCTCTCCCGCCGCCAGGTCATTCAACGCATCGATCAGCAGGCGTATACGATTCACCACGCGATGGCCGAGCACGATCGCCAGACACAGCAACACCCCAAGACCAACCAGCACCATGCCCATGCCGATGCGCCAGCGCAGGGTGCCGGCTGCCTCTTCAATGGAAATCTTCGCGCCCTGGCTCATGCCGTCCGCCGCTTGTTTCGCCGACTGCAGGCGCGCCGTCAACGCCTTGGTGCTGTCGGCCGCGGCGCCGGCCAGGCTGTCGCCCACCAACTGGTCGCCACTGGCGACCAGGGCAGAGAAGCGCTGATCCAGCGCACTGATCTGTTTCTCGATGGCATCAGTGGAAACGCCGAGGCGAACCTTGCCGATCTCCACGCCATTCGGACTGATAGGCGCCTCGACCAGGAACACCGAATCATCATGACTGGCTGCCTCCAGCACCTTGTCCAGCGCTCGCTCACCCTTGCCCTTTTCCAGCAGCGCCTTGACCCGCGCATCCTCGCGATTGAGGTAGCGGGTGAGGTGCTGGCCTTGCGGATCGTCGTAGACCACGAAGAGCACATTGGGATTGGCCTGGGCGCGCCGGGCGTAGTCGGAGAGCAGCGGAACGTCGTTGTCCCACATGGCCTTGGGCGCTACGGCGGCCAACAGCTGCGCCAATTCGGTGGCGGACTGGCGCAGGCTCTGCTCCAGGCTCTGGCGCAATTCGCCCTGCTCTTCTTCCAGTCGTGCGGAGAGCGCCGAGCCCAACCGCTCGCGAGTGCGCACGGAAAGATCGTTCAGCCCGGAAGTCATTTCCCGAGCGGCCCGCTCCAGCTCTCCAGCCAGGCGTTGCGATTCGTTACCCAGGTGCGTTCCCAGGTCGCTGACCAGACCGTCAACGGTGCTGCGGGTAAGCCAGAGAGCAATCGCCAACTGCACCAGCAGAGCGACGCCCAGGGCGATGAAAGCGGGGCGCAGCAAGCGGCTGCGCAGGAGCGACAGGACGGCGGACACGGCGGGCTTCCTCCGGATGTAACGGATGTCTGGCGCGAAAGGCGCCGATCCGTTTCACCAGCAAAGCGCGTGCCGTCACACAAAATGGATCCCCAGAAACGACAACGGGCCGCTTATGCGGCCCGTTGCAGTACAACGCGTGGATCAGGCGAACGGATGGCGCAGGACGATGGTCTCGGCGCGATCCGGGCCGGTGGAGATGATGTCGATGGGCGCACCGACCAGCTCCTCGATGCGCTTGATGTAAGCACGCGCATTGGCCGGCAGGCCTTCCAGGGTCTGAACACCCACGGTGGATTCGCTCCAGCCCGGCAGGTCTTCGTAGATCGGCTGCAGGCCGATGTAGCTGTCGGCATCAGTCGGGGCGTCGGTCAGCAGTTCGCCGTCGGCGTTCTGGTAGCCGGTGCAGATGCGCACGGTTTCCAGGCCGTCGAGGACGTCCAGCTTGGTCAGGCACAGGCCCGACAGGCTGTTGATCTCGATGGCGCGACGCAGGATAACGGCATCGAACCAGCCGCAACGGCGGGCACGGCCGGTGGTGGCGCCGAACTCGTGACCAACCTTGGCCAGACGTGCACCGACGTCATCGAACAGTTCGGTCGGGAACGGGCCGGAACCCACCCGGGTGGTGTAGGCCTTGGTGATGCCCAGGATGTAATCCAGGAACAGCGGGCCGAAGCCCGAACCGGTGGCGGTGCCGCCAGCGGTGGTGTTGGAGCTGGTGACGAACGGGTAGGTACCGTGGTCGATATCCAGCAGCGAACCCTGGGCGCCCTCGAACATGATGTTCTCGTTGGCGCGACGCAGGTCGTGCAGAGTCGAGGTCACGTCAGCCATCAGCGGACGCAGCTCTTCGGCGTAGGCCATGCACTCGTCCAGGGTCTTCTGGAAGTCGACGGCCGGCTCCTTGTAATAGTTCTGCAGGACGAAGTTGTGGTAGTCCAGCAGCTCGCCCAGCTTGGCGGCGAAACGCTCGCGATGGAACAGGTCGCCCACGCGCAGGCCGCGACGGGCCACCTTGTCTTCGTAGGCCGGGCCGATGCCGCGACCGGTGGTGCCGATCTTCGCATCGCCACGGGCCTTCTCACGGGCCTGGTCCAGGGCCACGTGGAAGGACAGGATCAGCGGGCAGGACGGGCTGATGCGCAGGCGCTCGCGCACCGGTACGCCCTTCTCTTCCAGCTTGGCGATCTCGCGCATCAGCGCATCGGGCGCCAGCACCACGCCGTTGCCGATCAGGCACTGCACGCCTTCGCGCAGGATGCCCGACGGGATCAGGTGCAGTACGGTCTTCTCGCCAGCGACCACCAGGGTATGACCGGCGTTGTGGCCGCCCTGGTAACGCACCACGGCAGCAGCCTGGTCGGTCAGCAGGTCGACGATCTTGCCTTTGCCCTCATCACCCCACTGGGTGCCCAGGACTACGACATTCTTACCCATAACTCTTATCCCCATCGTGGATGTTCGGTGCCGGCCGCGGCCGGCAGAAACTCGAGTGACGCGCCTCAGAGCGCGGCCACCTGCCAATTGCCATCGCGAACCAACAGTTGCCGGTCGCAGCCCGCTTCGGTAGCCGAAGCCGCATCCTGCCCGGGCAGCGCCTGAACCACACGCACGCCCTGACGGCGCAGCTGCTGCACCGCCTGCCACAAGCCAGCTCCATCGGCCGGCGCCCAGACTCCGGTGCGCGGCTCGTCGAGCTGGGCGCGGCCGAGAGTGACCAGGGTCTTGAGGTCAGTAGAAAAACCGGTCGCCGGACGGGCACGGCCGAAATCGGCACCGATGTCGTCGTAACGGCCGCCCTGGGCGATGGACTCGCCAACCCCAGGCACGAACGCGGCAAATACCACGCCCGTGTGATAGTGATAACCACGCAACTCGCCGAGATCGAAGTACAGCGGCAGTTGCGGGAAGCGCGCGGCCAGCGAGTCAGCGATGGCCGTGATATCAGCCAGCGCCGCCTGGACGTTGGCCGGAGCGCCAGCGAGCACTTCACGTGCCTGCTCCAGCACCTCACGGCTACCGCACAGCTCCGCCAACGCACGGAGCATGCCGGCAAGCTCGGTCGGAAGGCCTTCGGTCAGCGCCGCGACCTCGTCCACCGCCTTGCGCTGCAGGGCGTCGAACAGCAGTTGCTCGACTTCCCCGGACAGGCCGGCAGCCTGGGCCAGGCCACGGTAGATACCGACATGACCGAGATCCATGTGCACGTCCGGCACCTGGGCCATTTCCAGCATGTCGAGCAGCAGGCTGATGACTTCGACGTCGCCAGACGAACCGGTATTGCCGTAGAGCTCGGCACCCAGCTGGATCGGGCTGCGCGAAGTGGCCAGCGCCCGCGGGCGGGCATGCAGCACGCTACCGGCGTAGCACAGGCGGTTCGGGCCTTCGCGACGCAGGCTGTGGGCGTCCATGCGTGCCACTTGCGGCGTGATATCCGCACGGAAGCCCATCAGACGGCCGGACGCCGGATCGGTAACCTTGAAGGTACGCAGATCCAGATCCTGGCCGGCACCGGTCAGCAGGGATTCCAGGTATTCGATATGCGGAGTGACGACGAACTCGTAACCCCAGCGCTGGAACAGATCCAGCACCTGACGGCGGGCTGCTTCAACGCGAGCCGCCTCCGGCGGCAGCACTTCTTCGATTCCATCTGGCAGCAGCCAGCGGTCTACCGTTGCCATGTCGCCTCTCTCCTTTTTTAGGCCGGGCGGCACTTCAATGAATGCAGTAAAGAAGGACGGTGCCGAGCAGCATGCTGCCCAGCCCGATGAGTCTCAGACTGCGGTCGCCAATGCGACCGAGCCCGCTCACGGCGTCGCGCCAACCACGCGGAGTCAGGAATGGAAGGATGCCTTCCAGCACCAGCAACAGACAGAACGCCTTGCCCCATTCCTGCCACATGGCTCTCGTACATCATTCTCGCGGACGCAAAAAAGCCGGGATTTCCCGGCTGCCCCATGATAACACGATTTCTCCGACGGGCGCTGCCGCCCGCCGGAGACTTTGACTTACGGTTTAGCTTTTTCCAGATAGCGGAAGAACTCGTTGCTCGGATCGAGCACCAGCACGTCCTTCTTGTCGGCAAAGCTCTCGCGGTAAGCCTTGAGGCTGCGAGTGAAGGCATAGAACTCCGGATCGGCAGAGTAGGCCTTGGCGTAGATCGCCGACGCCTTGGCATCACCGTCACCACGGGTTTCTTCCGATTCGCGATAGGCCTCGGCCAGCAGCACACGACGCTGACGGTCGGCATCTGCGCGGATACCTTCAGCCAGTTCGCGACCCTTGGCGCGGTGCTCGCGGGCTTCCCGCTCACGCTCGGTGCTCATGCGCTCGAACACGCTACGGTTCACTTCCTTGGGCAGGTCGATGGCCTTGACGCGAACGTCGACCACTTCGATACCCAGCTCCTTCTGTGCCATGCGGTTCAGCGAAGCGGTGATATCGCCCATCAGCGCATCACGCTCACCCGACACTACTTCGTGCAGGGTGCGCTTGCCGAACTGGTCACGCAGGCCGGCTTCCAGACGGCGGGACAGACGCTCGTCGGCGATCTGCTTCATGCCGGAAGTCGCGGTGTAGAAGCGCTCGGCATCGGAGACGCGCCACTTGGCGTAGGCGTCGACCATCACCGCTTTCTTCTCCAGCGTCAGGAAGCGCTGGGTCGGCGAGTCCAGGGTCAGCAGGCGGCCGTCGAACTTGCGCACCGTGTTGACGTACGGAATCTTGAAGTGCAGGCCGGGCTTCACGTCCGGCTCGACCACGCGACCGAAGCGCAGCATGACGGCGCGCTCGGTCTGTTGCACCACGTAGACGCTGCTCCAGACGGCAACAGCAACCACCACACCCGCGATGAGGGCAATCAGGGACTTGTTACTCATCAGCGGCTCTCCCGGGTGCGCGTGTCACGCTGCTGCAGGTCGCTGGCGACCCGCGAACCGATATCCGGCGTGCTGCTGCTCGCGCTGGGCGCGGCGCTCGGAGCTGCCGAACCACGGCCGTCCATCATCTTGTCCAGCGGCAGGTAGATCAGGTTGTTCTGCCCTTGCTTCCCGGTGACCAGCACCTTGCTGCTCTGGCTCAGGACGTCCTGCATGGTGTCCAGATACAGACGCTGACGGGTGACGTCCGGCGCCTTGTGGTATTCGCCGGCCAACTTGGTGAAGCGGTCTGCCTCACCCTGGGCGCGGGACACCACTTCATCGCGGTAACCGTTGGCTTCCTCGATGATGCGCTGGGCCTGGCCACGGGCTTCGGGCACCACGCCGTTGGCGTAGGCTTCGGCCTGGTTCTTCTCACGCTGCTCGTCCTCGCGGGCACGGATCACGTCGTCGAACGCTTCCTGTACTTCACGAGGCGCGGCGGCGCTCTGGATGTTCACCTGAGTCACCGTGATACCGGTCTTGTAGGTATCGAGGAAACGCTGCAGGCGATCACGCACCTCGGTGGCCATCTGTTCACGGCCCTCGGTGAGGATCTTGTCCATGGTGGTGGAGCCGGCCACATGGCGCAGAGCACTTTCGGTGGCGTGCTGCAGGCTCACTTCCGGCTGGTCGACGTTGAGCACGAAGTCCTTCAGGTTGCTGACCTTGTACTGCACGGTCAGCGGAACCTCGACGATGTTCTCGTCCTCGGTGAGCATCTGACCCTGCTTGCTGTAGGCACGCTCGCGGGTGACGTTCTCCTGGAACTTCTTGTCGATCGGTGGGAAGTAGATGTTCAGGCCGGGGCCCACGGTCTCGTGGTATTCACCGAAGCGCAGGATCACCGCCTGCTCCTGTTCGTCCACCACGTAAATGGCGTTGTACAGCCACAGCACGGCGAGGATTGCCAGGCCGATACCGAACAGACCGAGGCTACCGCCCCGACCACCGCCGCCACCGCCCGAACCACTGCCGCGCTTGGGTTTGCCAAAAATTCCGTTCAGGCTGTCTTGCAGCTTGCGGAAGGCCTCATCCAGATCAGGAGGACCCTGGCGACCACCACCACGGCGTCCACCCCAGGGGTCCTGGTCGTTCTTGTTCGAGTTGTCACCCGGCTCATTCCAAGCCATAGCGCTCTCCATCTGATAACGCGAAAACGCGCCTACGGCGCGCCCACCTATGCTACCGAATGCCCCTTGCGCTGCCAAAAGCAGTGTGCCGGGCTTTATTGCAAAGTGTGTTGCGCAATGAACTCCGACGGCTGCCAGCCTTCGCGGCTCACCATGCGGTTCAACTCGACACGCGGCAGGCGAACCTGCAAAACGGCGCGTCCTTGTTCGTCGTGATTCTCCGACTGTACAGCACCCAGCTCGAAGAACTGAGCCCGGAGTCGTCCCAGGCGCTGTGGCAGGCAGAGCGTTCCAACGAACATGTCCTCCCCCAGCAACTCGGCGACCGCCTGCTCCAGCAACTCCAGCCCGCGCGATTCCCGAGCAGACAGCCAGACACGGACCGGCTTGCCCAGCTCGTCGCGCTGGATCATCGGCTGCAAGTCCGGCAGCAGGTCAATCTTGTTGTACACCTCGAGCATCGGCAACTCGTTCGCACCGATCTCTTTCAGCACCGCCAGCACCTGTTCGATCTGCGCATCGCGATCCGGCTCGTGGGAGTCGATCACATGCAGCAGCAGATCGGAGTTGCTGGACTCTTCCAAGGTAGCTCGAAACGCCTCTACCAGCTTGTGCGGCAGGTGACGAATGAAGCCCACGGTGTCGGCGAGCACGATCGGCCCGACGTCATTGAGCTCCAGACGGCGCAGGGTCGGATCGAGCGTGGCGAACAACTGGTCGGCGGCATAGACCTCGGAAGTGGTCAACGCGTTGAACAGTGTGGATTTGCCGGCGTTGGTGTAGCCCACCAGGGACACCGCCGGAATCTCCGCGCGGCGACGGCCACGACGAGCCTGCTCGCGCTGGCTGCGGACCTTTTCGAGACGAGACTTGATCTGGCGGATCCGTCCACGCAGCAGGCGACGGTCGGTTTCCAGCTGGGTTTCACCCGGACCACGCAGACCGATACCGCCCTTCTGGCGCTCAAGGTGAGTCCAGCCACGGACCAGGCGAGTGCTCATGTGCTCGAGCTGGGCGAGCTCCACCTGCAGCTTGCCCTCGTGGGTACGAGCGCGCTGGGCGAAGATGTCGAGGATCAGCCCCGTACGGTCGAGCACGCGACATTCGAGCGCTCGCTCGAGGTTGCGCTCCTGGCTCGGCGTAAGGGTGTGATTGAAGATGATCAGCTCGACCTTCTCGGCGTGGACGAGGTCGTGCAACTCTTCGACCTTGCCGCTGCCGATCAGGTACTTGGCTGAGGGCTGATGGCGCGAAATGCTGACGAAAGCAACCGATTCCGCGCCTGCCGAACGGGCCAGCTCCTGAAATTCCTGCGGGTCTTCACGCGCCTCGGGGTCCTGACCTTCCAGATGGACCAGAATGGCCCGTTCCCCACCACCCGGGCGCTCAAAGAACAAGGCGGACTCCCGTCAAACGTTGCCCGGCTCGGCCGGTTGGTCCGCTGTGGGCAGGCGCACAGGGCGACTGGGGACCACGGTGGAAATGGCGTGTTTGTAGACCATCTGGCTGACAGTGTTCTTCAGCAGGATGACGAACTGGTCGAAGGATTCGATCTGACCCTGCAGCTTGATGCCGTTGACCAGGTAGATGGAAACCGGAACGCGTTCTTTGCGCAGGGTATTGAGGTAAGGGTCTTGTAGCGAATGCCCTTTTGACATATGCCGCACTCCTTGTAAGGGTAAATAACTGATTTAGTAGTAGTCGAATTTGGCTTAACGCCGTCCTGAACCCCAAGGATAGACGGCCGGAATTAAGGTCTCGAACCTATATGGAGACCGCCTCAAAGCATTTCAAGGCACGCGGCAAATTGTCGCTTGCCTGACTGTCCAACCAGTGTAGATCGCTCCAGCTGCGGAGCCAGGTGAACTGGCGCTTGGCCAGCTGCCGCGTGGCGATGACGCCGCGCTCCACCATCTCAGCGTAGGACAGTTTGCCCTCGAGGTAATCCCATACCTGTCGGTAACCCACCGCTCTTATGGACGGTAGCCCCACGTGCAAGTCACTCCTTGCGCGAAGGCGTTCGACCTCGGCGATGAAGCCCTGTTCCAGCATCTGGTCAAAACGTTGCGCGATACGCTCGTGCAACACCTGGCGCTGCAGAGGCGCGATCGCCAGGTGAGCCACAGTATACGGTAATTGTCCACCGCCTTGCGCGCCAAGACCCGCATTTTCACTCGCCTGGCGCAGGCGGTGTGCAGTCATTGACATACCGCTGACGCGAAAGACTTCGAGGGCACGGACGAGTCGCTGGGGGTCGTTGGGGTGGATGCGCGCGGCCGACTCCGGGTCGACGCGAGCAAGCTCCGCGTGCAGGGCGCCCCAGCCTTCGGCGGCGGCCCAGGCTTCCAGCTCGGCACGGACGACGGGGTCGGCACTGGGCATATCGGCCAGGCCTTCCAGCAACGCCTTGAAATACAACATGGTGCCGCCGACCAGCAGCGGGATCTTTCCGGCCGCGGTGATTTCGGCCATCGCTGCCAGGGCGTCAGTGCGGAACTCCGCAGCCGAATAGGCCTCGCTGGGGTCACGGATGTCGATCAGGCGATGCGGGAACTCGGCCAACACGTCACGAGAAGGCTTGGCGGTGCCAATGTCCATGCCACGGTAGATCAGCGCAGAATCCACGCTGACCAGCTCCACCGGCAGCAGACGCGCCAGTTCCAGCGCCAGGTCGGTCTTGCCGGCAGCGGTGGGGCCCATGAGGAAAATGGCGGGAGGCAAGGACATCGGGAGCTCGTTATTGCGCACTGCTGAATCGATTGGCGCGCAGTTTACTGCACTTTCCTGAACGCAACCTTACGGAAATCAACGTCCGCGCAGGAACAGCTTATCCAGCTCGTCGAGCCCCAGTTGTGTCCAGGTCGGCCGACCGTGGTTGCACTGGCCGCTGCGCTCGGTCACTTCCATGTCGCGCAGCAGGCCGTTCATCTCCGGCAGCGTCAGGCGGCGATTGGCGCGCACGGCGCCGTGGCAGGCCATGGTGCCAAGCAGCTCGTTGAGGTGTGCCTGGATACGGTCGCTGGTGCCGTACTCCAGCAGGTCGGCAAGTACGTCGCGCACCAACTGCGTCGCCTCGGCCTGCTTGAGCAGCGCGGGAATCTGGCGGATCGCCAGGGTTTCCGGGCCGAGCCGCTGCAATTCGAAGCCCAGTTTGGAGAACCAGCTGCCATGCTCTTCGGCGCAGTCCGCCTCGCGTTCGCTGACGGCGATGGACTCCGGCACCAGCAGCGGCTGACCACGCAGGCCTTCACTGGCCATGGCGGTCTTCAGGCGCTCGTACATGATGCGTTCGTGGGCGGCGTGCATATCCACCAGCACCAGGCCGTGGGCATTCTCCGAGAGGATATAGATGCCCTTGAGCTGTGCCAGGGCATAGCCCAGCGGCGGCACATCCTGGCTGCTTTCCGGCAGCGCTTGCGGCACCTGGTCAGGCAGCGGCGCAAAGTAAGCCTTGTAGGCGCCCTGGGCCTCCTGGATCGGCGGCATTTCCGGGCGCGTCGGCTGGTAGCTGTAGCCACCGCCACCGGATCCGCCGGAAGACGGGCTCGGCTGCCAGGCACGCGCGGCGGCCGGAGCCTCCAGCACTGTCTCGGACAGGCGCATCTCGCCTTGCGGGCCGAACTCGCCGGCTTCCGCACCCGTGGGACGTGGCGCAGTCAGGGTGGTGGCGCCTGGCGGAGCCAACTGGTCGTCCGGGCGCACTTCCGCCAGCGCCCTGTGCAGGGTGCCGTAGAGGAAGTCATGGACCATGCGGCTGTCGCGGAAGCGCACTTCGTGCTTGGTCGGGTGGACGTTGACGTCCACCACCGCGGGATCGACCTCGAAGAACAGCACGAAGGTCGGATGCCGGCCGTTGTACAGCACATCGCGATAGGCCTGGCGCACAGCGTGGGCGACCAGCTTGTCGCGCACCATGCGGCCGTTCACGTAGAAGTACTGCAGGTCCGGCTGGCTGCGCGAGAAGGTCGGCAGACCGACCCAGCCCCATAGGTGCAGGCCGTTGCGCTCCACTTCGATGGGCAGGGCCTGCTCAAGGAAACCAGCGCTGCACACGGCGCCGACGCGGCGGGCGCGGGAGGCTTCGTCCTTCGCTTCATGCAGCGAGAGGATGGTCTTGCCGTTGTGGCGCAGGTGGAATGCCACGTCGAATCGCGCCAGCGCCAGACGCTTGATGACTTCCTGCAGGTGATCGAATTCAGTCTTCTCGGCGCGCAGGAACTTGCGTCGCGCCGGGGTGTTGAAGAACAGGTCGCGCACTTCGATGCTGGTGCCCACCGGGTGGGCCGCCGGCTTCACGGTAGACTCCATGTCGCGGCCTTCGACCTCCACCTGCCAGGCCTGCTCGGCATCGGCGGTGCGGGACGTCAGAGTCAGGCGCGAGACAGAGCTGATCGAGGCCAGCGCTTCGCCGCGGAAGCCCAGGCTCATTACCCGCTCCAGGTCTTCCAGCTCGCGGATCTTGCTGGTGGCGTGGCGCGCCAGTGCCAGCGGCAGGTCGTCGGCGGGAATGCCGCTGCCATCGTCGCGCACACGCAGCAGCTTGACGCCGCCCTGCTCGACTTCGACGTCGATGCGCTTGGCACCGGCGTCCAGGCAGTTTTCCAACAGTTCCTTGATGACCGAGGCCGGTCGTTCGACCACTTCGCCGGCAGCGATCTGGTTCGCCAGCCGCGGAGTCAGCAGCTGGATTCGGCGAACGTCACTCATTGCTGCGACGCCAGAGAGGTGCCCGGAATCTTCAGCACCTGGCCAATCTTCAGCTCGTCGCTCTTGAGCGAGTTGGCGCTGCGGATCGAGGACGTGCTGACATCGAAGCGGCTGGCAACCATCGCCAGGCTGTCGCCGCTGCGCACGACGTACTCACGCGGACCGGAAGCCAACTGGCCACCGTCGCGCAACGAAGCGATATAGGTGCCCGGCGGCGGGGTCTGCACGAAGTACTGACGCACACCGGCAGCGATGGAGCGCGCCAGGGCCTGCTGGTGCGAGCCGCTGGCCAGCTTGGCCGATTCGTTCGGGTTGGAGATGAACCCGGTTTCCACCAGGATCGACGGAATGTCCGGGGACTTCAGCACCATGAAGCCGGCCTGTTCCACGCGGCGCTTGTGCAGCGGGGTGACGCGGCCGACGCTGGTCAGCACCTTGTGGCCGACGTCCAGGCTGGAAGACATGGTGGCGGTCATCGACAGGTCGAGCAGCACGCCAGCGAGCATCTTGTCCTTGTCGTCGAGGTTCACGCCACCGTCACCGCCGATGAGGTCGGAGCGGTTTTCCGTGTCGGCCAGCCAGCGCGCGGTCTCGGAGGTGGCGCCGCGGTCGGACAGGGCGAACACCGAGGCACCGAAGGCGCTGCGGCTGGGCGCGGCGTCGGCGTGGATCGAAACAAACAGGTCCGCGCCCTTCTTGCGGGCGATCACGGTGCGGTTGCGCAGCGGGATGAAGTAGTCGCCGGTGCGCGTCAGTTCCGCGCGGAAGCCTTTCATCTGGTTGATCTGCCGCTGCAGTTCGCGGGCGATCGACAGGGTGATGTTCTTCTCGTGCAGACCATTCGGGCCGAGGGCACCAGGATCTTCACCGCCGTGACCGGCGTCGATGGCGATCACCACGTCGCGCTTGCCGCCGCTGCTGGGCGCGGGAATCTTGGCCACCGACTGGGCGGGGCTGACCGGCGTGGCGGGCACGCTGGGCGTCGGCGTCGCGGGCACGTCCGGGGCGATATCGGCGCCCTGGTCATAGAGGTCGACGACCAAGCGGTTGCCGTACTGCTGGTTCGGCGGCAGCACGAAGCTCTTGGGCGTGACCTGATTTTTCAGGTCCAGCACCAGGCGCAGGTCGGTGGGCGAGCGCTGGGCAGAGCGCATCGCGGTGATCGGCGTGTTGTTCAGCTTGAGCTTGTCGAGGGCGGCGGACATCTGTGCGCCGTTGATGTCGACGACGATGCGGTTGGGCGCACTCAGGGTGAACAGACTGTGCTGCACGGGGCCGGACAGATCGAACACCAGGCGTGTGTTGTCCGGCGCGCGCCAGATGCGCACGCTCTTGATTTGCGTGGCGGCAGAAACCTCGCCGGCAACGAATGCCAGCAGAACGGACACCCCGATAAACAACGCCCGAAGGCGCAACCCCCAACCCATCTTTTTTCTATGCTCCCGTGGCCAGGGCGGCACACCAGGCTTCGCCCCGTGTTCCGTGCGGGTCGAAGCGCAGCATGCGTCCGCCCGCATGCGGATCAATGGTAATGTCCATGTCGGCCTTTGGCAAAATGCCTTTGCCACGCTCCGCCCACTCGATCAGGCACAAAGCGTCGCCCTCGAAGTAGTCGCGGATGCCGAGGAACTCCAGTTCCTCCGGATCGGCGAGGCGGTAGAGGTCGAAGTGGAAAGCGCGCAGATCGCCGATTTCGTAGGGTTCGACCAGGGTAAAGGTCGGACTTTTTACCGATCCGCCATGGCCCAATCCCCGCAGAATGCCGCGCGACAGCGTGGTCTTGCCTGCCCCCAGGTCGCCGTGCAGGTAGATGACCCCGTGCCCACCGGTCGCTTCGGCAATCCGCCGACCAAGGTCGACCATGGCCTCTTCGCCGTCGGCGAACAGATTCAGTTCAGGCATGGGCACAACTCCTCGAGCAACTGACGAACGGCAGGAATCAGATCGGCGGCAGCCAGGCCGCGACCTTGCGCGCCGAGCGACTCGCCGGCGCGCGCGTGCAGCCAGACCGCCAGGCAAGCGGCATCGAATGCAGGCAGCCCCTGCGCCAGCAGCCCACCGAGGATGCCGGAAAGCACGTCACCCAGCCCGGCACCCGCCATGGCTGGATGACCGTGATCGCACAGCGCGAGCCGGCCATCCGGGGACGCGATCAGGCTGCCGACACCCTTGAGCACGACCACAGCCTGATAGCGCTGCGCCAGTGCAAGAGCAGCCCTGGGGCGGTCAGCCTGAACCTCCGCGGTGGAGATACCCAGCAGGCGCGCCGCTTCGGCGGGATGGGGAGTGATCACCCAGTCGCCGGACGGGCGAGCCACCCGTCCTTCGGCCAAGAGGTTGAGCGCATCGGCGTCCCACACCTGTCGGCGCTCCAGGCTCGCTGCGGCGCTGACCAGTAAGCGCCCCCAGGCATCACGGCCGACACCGGGGCCGATCACCAGCACATCGGCGCGCTCGGCGAGGCGCAGCAACTCTGCGGAAGACGAGACGCCGCGCGCCATCAGTTCGGGGCGACGAGCCAGCGCAGCGGGCACGTGAGCCACGCGGGTCGCCAGGGAAACCAGCCCGGCGCCACAGCGCAGCGCACTCTCTGCTGCCAGCAGCACGGCGCCGCCCATGCCGGTATCGCCGCCAACCACCAGCACATGGCCGAACAGGCCTTTGTGCGCGGCCTTCGGGCGCGTGGCGAGAAGAGACAGGGAAGCCGGAGCGAGCCGGCGCGCCAGGCTACTTTCGGGAAGCAGCGCAGGATCGGCATCGAGCCCGTCGAAAACCAGTTCGCCGCACTGGTCGGGCCCCTGGGCGGTGAACAGGCCGAGCTTGAGGCCAATGAATGTCACGGTCAGGTCGGCGTCTACCGCACAGCCCAACACTTGCCCGGTATCCGTGCTGAGGCCGGAAGGGATGTCCACGGCCAGGACCGGCAGGCTGCTGGCGTTGATCGCCGCGATGGCCGAGGCATAAGGTTCGCGCACCTCGCCGCCAAGGCCGGTACCCAGCAACGCATCCACCAGCACGCCACGCAACTCGGCGCGGTCGCTCCAGGCTTCGATATCCACGCCGACCGCGCGCGCCTCGCCATGGGCCGAGGCGGCATCGCCAGAGAGACGGGAGGCATCTCCCACCGCCAGCACGCGCACGCGCCAACCGGCGCGCAGGGCCAGGGCTGCGATCAGGTAGCCGTCGCCAGCGTTGTTTCCGTGGCCGGCCAGCACGGTGATCTCGCCGGCATCCGGCCATTGGCGGCGCAGCGCGCGCCAGGCAGCGTGGGCGGCGCGGCGCATCAGCTCGAAGCCGGGCGTGCCGGCGGCGATCAGGCGCGCGTCGAGGTCGCGCACCTGCTGGGCGCTGTAGAGATTCAGGGGCAGATCGTCGTGGGCAGTCATCGCTGTTCCGGGCGGCAGAATGTGTCGCCTTGGCGTACGGACGGGCCGACGCCGGCAAGGTCTGGCAGAATTATACGCACCCGGACTTCGGTTTCCCGCCTTCCATGCACGATTCAACGCTCGATTACGCCGACCTCGCCCGCTCCATCAAGGATTGGGGGCGCGAACTCGGCTTCCAGCAGGTCGGCATCAGCGGGCTGGACCTGGAGGTCCACGGTGAACACCTGCAGCGCTGGCTGGAAGCGGGCTATCACGGCGAGATGGACTACATGGGCGCCCACGGCAGCAAGCGCTGGCGGCCGGACGAACTGGTGCCCGGCACACTGCGGGTGGTTTCGCTACGCATGGACTATCTGCCCGGCGACACCCGTATGGCGCAGGTGCTGGCCGATCCGGAGAAGGCCTATGTCTCGCGCTACGCCCTGGGCCGCGACTACCACAAGCTGATCCGCAAGCGCCTGCAGCAACTGGCCGAGCGCATCCAGCAACAGGTCGGGCCGTTCGGCTTCCGCGCCTTCGTCGACAGCGCGCCGGTGCTGGAGAAGGCCATCGCCGAGCAATCCGGGCTGGGCTGGATCGGCAAGAACACCCTGGTGCTCAACCGCAAGGCCGGCAGCTACTTTTTCCTCGGCGAGCTGTTCACCGACCTGCCGCTGCCGGTGGACGAGCCGCACGGCACGGAGCACTGCGGGCGCTGCACGGCCTGCATGGACATCTGCCCCACCGCAGCCTTCGTCGCGCCCTATGTACTGGATGCGCGGCGCTGCATCTCCTACCTGACCATCGAGCTGAAAGGCCCGATTCCCGTGGACCTGCGCCCGCTCATCGGCAACCGCGTGTTCGGCTGCGACGACTGCCAGATGGTCTGTCCGTGGAACCGCTTCGCCCGCGCCACCGACCAGGGCGACTTCCAGCCGCGCCACAGCCTGGACAACGCCGCGCTGGCGGAGCTGTTCCTGTGGACGGAGGAAGAATTTCTCAGCCGTACCGAGGGCTCGCCGCTTAGGCGCGCCGGTTACGAACGCTGGCTGCGCAACCTGGCCGTGGGCCTGGGCAACGCGCCATCGACCATCCCGGTGATCGAGGCGCTGCGCGCGCGGAGGGAGTTCCCGTCGGAACTGGTGCGCGAGCATGTGGAGTGGGCGCTGGGCCGGCACGGCGCCTGAAGCTTTCCTGTAGGAGCGAGGGGGACGCCTAGCTCTTGCTCGCGAACACCTTTTGTCGCGGGGCTGGGTTCGCGAGCAAGCTCGCTCCTACAAAGAGCCAGCGGCTCAGACTTTGATGAAGTGCTCGCGGTAGTAGCGCAGCTCGGCGATCGACTCGCGGATGTCGTCCAGGGCCAGGTGGGTGTTGCCCTTCTTGAAGCCGTCGCGCACCGACGGGGCCCAGCGCGCGGCCAGTTCCTTGAGGGTGGAGACGTCCAGGTTGCGGTAGTGGAAGTAGCCTTCCAGCTTCGGCATGTGGCGGTAGAGGAAGCGGCGATCCTGGCAGATGCTGTTGCCGCAGATCGGCGAGCTGCGCTTGGGCACCCACTTTTCCAGGAAGGCGATGGTCATCGCCTCGGCTTCGGCCGCCGAGATGGTGCTTTCACGCACGCGCTGGGTCAGGCCGGACTGACCGTGCTGGCGGGTGTTCCACTCGTCCATGCCGGCGAGCAGCTCTTCGCTCTGGTGCACGGCGACCACCGGGCCTTCCTCGAGGATGTTCAGGTCGCTGTCGGTGACGATGGTCGCCATCTCGATGATGACGTCCTTGTCCGGGTCCAGCCCGGTCATTTCCAGGTCGATCCAGATCAGGTTCTGCGGGTTCTGCATGATGGGGCTCCTCAGCTCAGCCCTCTAGTTTAGCGGGAAGCGGGCCTGCGCATGCTAAACTGCGGCGCGATTTTCCCTGTGGATACCCTATGGCCAAGCGTCATCTCACCCGCCGGCAGAGCTGGCGGATCGAAAAAGTCCAGGAAGAACGCGCTTCGCGCGCGGCGAAGCGCGAGTCGCGTGCCCTGGAAGAACTGGAAGGCGGCGACCTCGGCCCGGAGCAGACCGGCCAGGTGATTGCCCACTTCGGGGTGCAGGTGGAAGTCGAGGCCCAGGACGGCGACGCCGCCGGCCAGGTATTCCGCTGCCACCTGCGCGCCAACCTGCCCCCGCTGGTGACCGGCGACCAGGTGGTCTGGCGTCCCGGCAACCAGGGAATCGGGGTGATCGTCGCGCAATTGCCGCGAACGTCCGAGCTGCGCCGCCCCGACATGCGCGGCGTGCTGAAGCCGGTGGCGGCCAACGTCGACCGCATCGTGATCGTCTTCGCGCCACGCCCGGAACCCCACGCCAACCTGATCGACCGCTACCTGGTGGCCGCCGAGCACGCCGGCATCAAGCCGCTGCTGCTGCTGAACAAGGCCGACCTGATCGACGACGAGAACGCCCCCTTCCTCGATTCGCTGCTGGGCACCTACCGCGAACTGGGCTACCCGCTGCTGGAAGTCTCGGCCGCCAACGGCCTGGCACTGGACGCCCTGCGCGCGGCGCTGAACGAGCATGTCAGCGTGTTCGTCGGCCAGTCGGGCGTGGGCAAGTCGTCGCTGGTCAACGCGCTGCTGCCCGGCGTCGACACTCGCGTCGGCGATCTCTCGGAAGTCACCGGCAAGGGCACCCACACCACCACCACCGCGCGGCTGTTCCACTTCCCCGCCGGCGGTGACCTGATCGACTCTCCCGGCATCCGCGAATTCGGCCTGGGCCATGTCAGCCGTGACGATGTCGAAGCCGGCTTCATCGAGTTCCACGACCTGCTTGGCCATTGCCGCTTCCGTGACTGCAAGCACGACCGTGAGCCGGGCTGCGCGCTGCTCAAGGCGCTGGAAGACGGGCGTATTTCGCCGCAACGGATGGCCAGCTACCGGCACATCCTCGCGAGCCTGCCGGAAGACGAATATTGATTGGCGGATAACGCCTCAAGCGTTATCCGCCGCACCGATGTTGCACGAGCCAGTAGGAGCGAGCTTGCTCGCGAACAGCTTCCGCAGCGGCGTTGGTTCGCGAGCAAGCTCGCTCCTACAAGAACCCTGTACGCACGGAGCAATGAAAAAGGCCAGCTGATCCGCTGGCCTTTTTCGTTTCTCACTGCTGCTTGTTCAGCTCATCGAGCTTCAGCGTGCCGCCGTCGTCGAACAGATTGAGCTTCTGCTTGAGCTGGTCCGGTGGTACAGGGTCGCCCTGCCCGCTCGCTGGTGTGGCCGGGGCGCCATTGGGCACTGCCGGTGTGGCGGCACCGGGGGCAGCCGGGGCTGCGCCATCGGCAGGCTTGTCGCTGCCGCCGTCCTGCCCCTCGATGGCGCGCTGGGCCTTCTTGGTCAGGACGATGATGTCGATGCGACGGTTCACCGGGTTGAGCGGCTGGTCGCGGTCGAACAGTGCAGAAGACGCGTAACCGACCACGCGGGCGATCTGGTCTTCCGGGTAGCCACCGGCCTCCAGCGCGCGGCGCGCTGCGTTGGCGCGGTTGGCCGAGAGCTCCCAGTTGCCGAAGTCGCCATTGCCGGCGTAGGGCTTGGCGTCGGTGTGGCCGCTGATGCTGATCTTGTTCGGCACCTGCTTGATGGTCTCGGCCAGCGCCAGCAGGATGTCCTCGAAGTACGGCTGCAAACGCGCACTGCCCAGGTCGAACATCGGCCGGTTGTCCGAATCGACGATCTGGATGCGCAGGCCGTCCTGGGTGATCTCGAAGAGAATCTGGTCCTTGAAGCGCTTCAGGGTCGGATTCTCGTCGACCTTGTTCTGCAGTTCCTGCAGCAGCAACTCCAGGCGCTCCTTCTCGACCTTCTCGGCGACATCCTCGGCCTGCTGCTCGTTGATCTTGGCGTTCTCGTCCGGGTTGATGCGCGTCTCGTCGGCGTCCGGCTGGGCCTGGATCTGCGGGTTCAGCGTCTTGTCCGGCGCCGGCGTCGGCGTGCCGCCCAGGTCGATGACGTAGGGGCTGGCGCTCTCGGTGAAGCCGATGGGGTCCTGGAAGTAGCCGGAGATGGCCTTCTTCTGCTCCGGCGTGGCCGAAGACAGCAGCCAGAGCACGAGGAAGAACGCCATCATGGCGGTGGCGAAGTCGGCGAAGGCAATCTTCCAGCCACCGCCATGGTGGCCGGCGGCATAGCGCTTGACGCGTTTGACGATGATCGGCTGATTGTTATCCATGCGTCAGGCGACCCATCAGCGACCGCGAACGGCCTGCTCCAGCTCGCTGAAGCTCGGACGGTGCGCCGGCAGCAGCACCTTGCGGCCGAACTCCACGGCCAGCGACGGCGGCATGCCGGAGGCCGATGCCACCAGGCAAGCCTTGATCGACTCGTACAGGTTCAACTCTTCCTTGGCGTCGTGTTCCAGGGCGTTGGCCAGCGGGCCGACGAAACCGTAGGCGGCGAGAATACCGAGGAAGGTACCCACCAGCGCCGCGGCGACGTGGTGGCCGATTTCGGCCTGGCTGCCCTGGCCGAGCAGGGCCATGGTGATCACGATCCCCAGCACCGCGGCGACGATACCGAAGCCCGGCAGGGCGTCGGCGACGCGGGTCACTGCATGGGCGGGGTGCTCGAGGTCTTCCTTGAGGCTGCCCAGTTCCATGTCGAACAGGCCTTCCAGCTCGTGGGGCGCCATGTTGCCCGAGGACATGATGCGCAGGTAATCGCAGACGTACGCGGTCATGCGTTCGTCCTTGAGCACCGCCGGGTACTTGCTGAAGATCGGGCTGGCGGCCGGGTCCTCGACGTCGGCTTCGATGGCCATCATGCCTTCGCGGCGGCTCTTGTTGAGCACCTCGTAGAGCATGCCCAGTACCTCCAGGTAGAAGGTATGGGTGAAGCGGTTGCCGAACATCTTCGGCGCCTTCTTCAGCACGGTCATGAAGGTGCTGCCAGGGTTGGCCTGGAGGAAGGCGCCCAGCGCGGCGCCACCGATGATCAGCACCTCGAACGGCTGGATGATGGCCGCGATCTTGCCGCCGGAGAGCATGTAGCCGCCGAGCACGCTACCCAGAATGACGATGATGCCGATGATTTTTGCCATGGGGACCGGACTGAAACTGTGAACAGAAAGGAGGCATGATTCCCGCCTCCCTGTTGTTATCGGAGATTTCGGGCAAGACTATAGGCCGAAAACACTAAAAACCAGTTCGGCGCCTCACGCATGTCAAAGCAAATGCTTCATCCAGAGCGTCTCAAGGCCTGGCTAACCCAGCTGGAAGATCTGCCTTTGCCCGTTCCGCTGGAACAGCGCGATGACATTCGCCGGGCGCTGAACGACAGCCGCCGCTCGATCCGCGATATCGCCGAACTGCTGCAGGACGCGCCGACCCTGGCCTTTGCCATCCTGCGCGAAGCCAACCGCGCGCAGAGCGCCCGGGACAATCCGGCGGAAAGCCTGGAGGTTGCCCTCAATCGCCTGGGCCTGTCTCGCGTCACCCAATTGCTCGACAGCCTGCCCGCGATGCCCGAGGCGCAGATGCCGCGCGCCCTGAGCCAATTGCTGCTGATCAGCCGCCATGCCATGCAGCAGGCCAGCGGCCTGTTCGCCAACCGCCTGGCGCGGCTCTGGCAGGAAATCCACTGGGGCAGCCTGTTCACCCTCGCGCCGCTGTGGGCACTGGCCACCGCGAAGCCGGAGCTGATGGAGAACTGGCAGCGCCAGGTCTACGGCCTGGGCCGCTGCAGCAGCGAAGTCGAAGAGGAGCTGCTCGGCACTCCCCTGTTGCCCTTGTGTCGCGCACTGGCCGACAACTGGCGGCTGCCGGACTGGGTCGGCCAGGGCTACGCCCTGCTCAGCGACGACAAGCGCCTGCTGGTGCGCGCCCTGCACGTCGCCCACACCGAACACGAGCCGCTGGGCCAGCAGCAGCGCCTGGACGCCGATCCGGAACTGCAACGCTGGCTGACCCGCCCGGCCAACACCATCCTCCTGGCCAACAGCATCGCCATGGCCGCGCACCAGTCCTGGGGCGGCGTGCACATGCTGCGCTGGCAGCGCCTGACCAGCCTCTATCTGCAGATGCCGCTGGAAGAATTGCAGCAGACCGTCCACGGCCTTGCCGCGCAGAGCGCCCGCCGCCACGCCCGCCCGCTGCTCTGGCACCCGGCGCAGGCGTTGCTCTGGCCCTGGGATGCGCGCCGCTGGCTCAACGGGCCGAAGGCCGAGGAGCCGGCCAAGGCGCCGGATACCCTCGCCGAATGGCGCCAGCACTGCACCCGCCTGATGCAGACGCCCAGCCCGTTCGGCAACGCCGTACAACTGCTCGACTGCGCCACGGCTGCCTTGCAGGCCTGCGGGCTGCAACGCGGAATGATCCTGCTGGCCGACAAGGGCGGCAGTTGGCTGCAGGCGCGCCGGCACTTCGGCCTGGACGGCGAGATCGGCGACTTCAAGCTGGAAGTCGCCGCCAGCCCGGTGCTGCGCAAACTCCTGCAACAACCCGGACAACTGCGCCTGAGCCCGACCAACATGGCCGAGTTCTCGGCGCTGATTCCCGGCTCGCTGAAGGCGCTGCTCCCCAGCGAGCATCTGCTGCTGCGCTCGCTGGGCAACGGCGTGCGGGTGGTCATGCTGGTGGTCTGCGACCGCCTCGGGCAACCGCTCGCGGACCTTCACGCCCAGGCCTTCGGCCGCACCGTGCAGTGCATCGAGCACGCGGTGAAGCAGATGGCGCGGGGCTCGTGATCCGGGAAAGGTTTGCTCCCCGCCTTCTGCCCTTTAAACTAACCGCCCTCACGGGGTAGCCCAGGGCACGCGCTCACGTTGCCTCCCCCACCTTTTCCGCCGGGAGTCTCCGCCATGTCCGCCTTCTCCGCCCTGCCCCTGGTGATCGAACCGGCTGACCTCGCCAGCCGCCTCGATGCTCCGGAACTGATCCTGGTCGACCTGACCAGCGCCGCGCGCTACGCCCAGGGCCACATCCCCGGCGCCCGCTTCGTCGCCCCTGCGCGCACCCAGCTGGGCGGCCCGGCACCGGGCCTGCTGCCGGCCAAGGCCGACCTGGAGGCGCTGTTCGGCGAACTGGGCCACAACCCCGATGCCATCTATGTGGTCTATGACGACGAAGGGGGCGGCTGGGCCGGTCGCTTCATCTGGCTGCTGGATGTGATCGGCCACGGCAACTACCACTACGTCGACGGCGGCCTGCACGCCTGGCTCGCCGACGACCTGCCGCTGAGCCAGGACGTCCCCGCGCCTGCTGGCGGCCCGCTGCCGCTGACCCTGCACGACGAACCCACCGCCACCCGCGAGTACCTGCAGAGCCGTCTGGGCGCCGCCGACCTGGCCGTCTGGGACGCCCGCAACCCCAGCGAGTACAGCGGCCAGAAGGTCCTCGCCGCCAAGGCCGGTCACGTGCCCGGCGCCGTCAATTTCGAATGGACCGCCGGCATGGACCCGGCCCGCGCCCTGCGCATCCGTACCGATATGCCGCAGATCCTCGAGGACCTGGGCATCACCAAGGACAAGGAAGTGATCACCCACTGCCAGACTCACCACCGCTCCGGCTTCACCTACCTGGTGGCCAAGGCCCTCGGCTATCCGCGGGTCAAGGGCTATGCCGGTTCCTGGTCGGAATGGGGCAACCATCCCGACACCCCCGTAGAGGTTTAAGGAATGTCGTTCAAAGATCGTCTGTTCATCCTCAGCCAGTACCTCCTGCCGCATCACCTGCTGTCGCGCCTGATCGGCTGCGCCGCCGAATGCCGCGCGCCCTGGTTCAAGGACCGCCTGATTCCCTGGTTCGCCCGTCGCTACCAGGTGGACATGCGCGAAGCCCAGGTCGAGGACCTGCGCGCCTACGAGCACTTCAACGCCTTCTTCACCCGCGCCCTGAAAGACGGCGCGCGGCCGCTGGATGAAACCGACGGCGCGGTGCTCTGCCCCGCCGACGGCGCCATCAGCCAGCTCGGCCCGATCGAGCACGGCCGTGTGTTCCAGGCCAAGGGCCACAGCTACAGCCTGATGGAACTGCTGGGCGGCGACGCCGAGCGCGCCGCGCCCTTCATGGGCGGCGAGTTCGCCACCGTCTACCTGTCGCCCAAGGACTACCACCGCGTGCACATGCCGCTGGCCGGCACCCTGCGCGAGATGGTCTACGTGCCGGGCCGGCTGTTCTCGGTGAACCAGCTGACTGCCGAGCAGGTGCCGGAGCTGTTCGCCCGCAACGAGCGCGTGGTGTGCATCTTCGACACCGAGCGCGGGCCGATGGCCGTGGTTCTGGTCGGGGCGATGATCGTCGCCTCCATCGAGACCGTCTGGGCCGGCCTGGTCACGCCGCCGAAGCGCGAGCTGAAATCGTTCTCCTACGACGAAGCTTCCCGTGCGCCGATCCACCTGGAGAAAGGCGCCGAACTGGGCCGCTTCAAGCTGGGTTCGACCGCCATCGTGCTGTTCGGGCCCGAGCAGGTCAGTTGGGCGGAAAACCTCGCCGCCACCAGCGCCGTGCGCATGGGCGAGCGCCTGGGTGGCGCCCGCCAGGGCTAAGGCCCGCTGTCCATAAGGCGGGCGGCCAACGAGCCGTCCGCCACTGCTTTTCGCCTCATCGTGCCAGTTCCCTGCCATGAAACGCTTTCTGCACCTGATGGGTTGGCGTGCCAACGCCACCAGCCATCTTGAAAAGTGGCTCTCCGCAATCGGAGCGCTGTGCGGCATCGCCGCCATCTACGCCGTCACCCACTGGGTCCTGCCCAGCGAAGCGGCCATCTGGGTCGTCGCCTCCATGGGCGCCAGTGCCGTGCTGCTGTTCGCCGTGCCCCATGGCGTGCTGTCGCAGCCCTGGGCAGTTCTCGGCGGCCAGGTCCTCTCGGCCTGCGTTGGGGTGATCTGCCAGAAACTCTTCCCCGGCCAGGCCTTCACCCCTGCGCTCGCAGTGGGCGCGGCGATCCTGGTCATGCACTACGCCCGCTGCATCCATCCTCCAGGCGGCGCTACGGCGCTGGCGGCGGTATCCGGCGGCCCGGCCATCACGGCCCTGGGCTTCCACTACGTGCTCAGCCCGGTGCTGCTCAACGTAGTGCTGATCCTGGCCGTCGCGGTGGCCTTCAACGGCCTGTTCGCCTGGCGCCGCTATCCCGCACCGCTGGCACGCCTGCCGGCCACGCCGAAGCTGCCTGCAGGCCCGGCGCCCGAGGACCTCTACCACGCGCTGCGCAAGATGGATTCGTACATCGACGTACAGTTCGACGACCTGCTGAAGATCCTCCAACTGGCCCAGGAACACGCCCACGCGCAGCGCCTGACGCCCGACGATATCCTGCTGGGGGCCAGCTACAGCAATGCCCTGATCGGCGACGCCTGGGCCGTGCGCCAGGTGATCGACGACCATCCGGACAAGCGCGGCCGCCAGGAGCAGTTGGTCTACAAGGTGGTCGCCGGCGCCGGCAAGGGCAATACCGGCGTCTGCCGCCGCCAGGACCTGCTCGACTGGGCCGCCCACCCGGTGACGGCCCAGGGCGACGGCTGGGTGCGCAGCACCGCGCAGGACTCGGCGAAGGACGCCCTGCAACGTCAGATCAAGGGGAAAAGCCCTCGGCCGTGACCTGTCCGCGCACCATCCGGGCGATGGGCTGCGGCGGGCGACGGATGCTGCTAGAGTTCGGAAAAAGCCGACAGTTATGAACAACTGGTTCGTACAACGAGCCGGATTGTGGAGAATCGACTCTCACCATGGACAACAGTCCCCAGCAGTTTCTACGTGTCCCCACACCAACGCACGAGAGCCTGAGCTTCTGCAACGCCAACGCGCGCGAGCTGAAAAACTGGCTGGATCACCTGCCCAAGGCGAACCTCGGGGAGACGGCTCGTCAGCTCTACCAGGGGCTGATCGAACTCAATCAGCTCAAGCTGCCGGTCGAGACGCGCCTGCAATTGCTGGAACTGTTCCGCCCGGAAGTCCACTTCGTCTGCCATAACCTGGAGCGGCACTTCCTCAACCAATCCATCGTCCTGGACGAGCGCCCGCGCAAGGTCGCCAACCTCTGCCAGGCGCTGCAGAACCACCTGGCCATCGGCTACAAGCTGATCGTCGTGCGCGAAGCCTCGCGCTTCACCCGCGAGCGCGCCCAGGTGATGACTGCCGCCACCCAGCGCGCCATCCGCAGCCTCTGTGGCCCGCTGGTACGCGCCTCCCAGCTGTATTGCCCGGTGCCGGAAAACCTCTGGCTGGAACTCCACCAGCTCTACCAGCTCGCTCGCCAGCACGGCCTGCAGCACACTCCCGTGCGCGATGCGCTGGCCCGCCAGTCCCAGGGGCTGTCCATCGAGCACGCCTACGTGACGGCGCTGATGCTCGGCTCCGCGCGTTGCAACCAGATGCGCCAGAACAATATCGCCCGTGTCGCCGAGGCCCTCGAGGGCTGGGCCGCGCAGGTAAAAGTGCAGGCCGCCGATGCGCCCTCCACCCTGTTCGTGGTGGTGCCGCAGGTGGATGGTCCGCCGCGCTACCGCACCCTGTTCAAGGAGAACGACCTCGCCGGCTCCCTCGGCATCGACCCGCAGCCGCTGGTGGACCTGATCCGCGAATACCTGCTGCTGCCGCCGGAGAACCGCGCCCAGGCACGTCTGAAGGTCCCCGAAGGGGTCAGCGTCGACCTGCTGCAGCACCTCGCCGCGGCCTGGGGCGACATCGCCGAACGCACCTTCCACCGCACCCCTGGCCAGGGGCAGCTGACCCTGTGCATCGGCATGAGCGCCCTGCACTACTTCCTTGCCGGCCGCAGAAGCTTCAACGACGTTCTGAAGATCCAGGTGCAGGAGCAGGTACCGACCTTCAAGGCCGAGCTGAAGGACGCCTGGTCCGGCGCCTTCGATGCGCAGAAGGTCAACGACTGGCAACCCGGCATGGCCCTGGAGGAAATCGAATACAGCGCGCCGCGCGCCGCGGACGACACCACCCCGGGGGCGGCGGGGGACATCCCGCGCGACGACTACCCGATCTTCACCCTGAACATCGTCAACCACAGCCCCGGCGGCTACTGCCTGACCTGGCCGAAGGAAATCCCCAGCCAGTTGCAGGCCGGCGAGTTGCTCGGCATCCAGGACACTCCGGAACACAGCTGGAGCGTCGCCGTGGTGCGCTGGATCCGCCAGGTCCGCGGCGGCGGCACGCAGATGGGCATCGAGCTGATCGCCCCACTCGCCCAGCCCTGCGGCCTGCAACTGCTGCGCAAGACCGAGCAGGGCAGCCAGTACCTGCGGGCGCTGCTGCTGCCGGAAATCGCCGCCATCTCCCGCCCGGCCACCGTTATCACCCCGCGTCTACCGTTCCAGGAAGGCAATCGCGTGCAGCTCAACCTGCAGGGCGACGAGCGCCGCGCCACGCTGACCCGCAAGGTCACCGCCACCGCCAGCTTCACCCAGTTCGAATACCAGGCCCAGGATGCGGCCGGCACGCCGAGCGATAAACCCATCACAGCGCCGAATGCTCGTGGTGCTGGCGGGGAGGAAGACTTTGACTCACTATGGAAGTCTCTGTAGATTCCGGAGAATTCCCATTCGTCGCCAATTTGCTGCCGTCCAGCGCGGTATAAGCAGCCTTCCTCATGGCCAATGAAAAGAAAACCATCCGCCTGCTGATCCTGGAAGACTCGCAGAACGAAGCCGAGCGCCTGGTCAGCCTGTTCCGCAACGCCGGTCGTGCGACCCGCGTCCACCGCATCACCTCCAGCGAAGATCTGACGGACATCCTGCCCCAGGGCTGGGACCTGCTGATCGCCGCCCCCGAAGCCGAGGCACTGGACCCGAGCGAAGCGCTGGGCGCCATCCGTCGCCAGGCCAAGGACATTCCCTTCATCCAACTGGTCAGCGGCAACGACTCCGACGCCGTCACCGAGGCCCTGGCCCTCGGCGCGCAGGACGCCCTGCCGCAAGGCGAGGACGAGCGGCTGATCCTGGTGGCCAACCGCGAGCTGGCCAACCTCGAGGAACGTCGTGCCCGCCGCGCCGCCGAAGTCGCGCTGCGTGAAGCGGAGAAGCGTTGCCAACTGCTGCTGGACAGCTCGGTGGACGCCATCACCTACGTCCACGACGGCATGCACATCTACGCCAACCGGGCCTACGTCGGCCTGTTCGGCTACGAGGATGCCGAAGAGCTGGAAGGCATGCCGATGATCGACCTGATCGCCGGTTGCGACCAGGCCAACTTCAAGGACTTCCTCAAGGGTTATCAGACCACCGAGGACAACGTCGACCTCGCCTGCAGCGGCATCCGCAGCGATGGCCAGGCCTTCGCCGCGCGCATGACCTTCTCGCCGGCCACCTATGACGGCGAACCGTGCATCCAGGTGGTGATCCGCGCCGAGTCGGACAACGCCCAACTCGAGGAAAAACTGCGCGAAGTCAGCAGCCAGGACCTGGTCACCGGCCTGTTCAACCGCGCGCACTTCCTCGACCTGATGGACAGCGCCGTGGAACGCGCGGTGACCGCCGGCCAGCCGGCGACCTTCGCCTACATGCTGCTCGATCGCGCCCAGGCCCTGCAGCTCGACCTCGGCGTCGCCAGCATCGACCTGCTGCTGGCGGACCTGGGCAACCTGCTGCGTGGCCAGTTCCCGGAACAGGCACAACTGGCCCGCCTGGGCGACGACGTGTTCGCCGTGCTGCTGCAGGGCGAAACCCCGGAGCAATCGGCGCCGCGCTTCAACGCGCTGCTGAAGAAGGTCGAAGGCCACCTGTTCGACATCCATGGCCGCACTGCACAGGTCACCCTGTCCATCGGCACCGCCGGGCTGGACGAGAAGACCACCCGCGCCCAGGAAGTCATCGAGCGCGCCCACCGCGGCGCCGACGACGTCGCACAGAAGGACGGCAACGGCCTGAAGATCTACAACCCGGCCGATGAACTCGCCGCTGCCGCCTACCGTGGCGACATCGTCGCGATCATCCGCCAGGCGCTGGAGCAGAACAGCTTCCGCCTGCTGTTCCAGCCGATCATCAGCCTGCGTGGCGACACCCACGAGCACTACGAAGTACTGCTGCGCCTGCTCAACCCGCAGGGCGAGGAAGTACCGCCGGCAGATTTCCTCAACGCCGCCAAGGCCAGCGGCCTGGCCGAGAAGATCGACCGCTGGGTGCTGCTCAACTCCATCAAGCTGCTTTCCGAGCACCGCGCCAAGGGTCACGAGACCAAGCTCTTCGTGCACCTCTCCGGCCCCAGCCTGCAGGACCCGGAACTGCTGCCGTGGCTGAGCGTGGCGCTGAAGGCCTCGCGCCTGCCGGCCGATGCGCTGATCGTTCAGATCAACGAGCCGGACGCCATCGCCTATCTGCGCCAGGCCAAGATGCTCAGCCAGGGACTGGCGGAACTGCATTGCCAGATCGCCCTGTGCCAGTTCGGTTGCGCGCTCAACCCGTTCAACACGCTCAAGCACATGAACGTCGACTTCGTGAAGGTCGACGGCTCCTACGTGCAGGACCTGAACACGGCGGAGAACCAGGAAAACCTCAAGACCCTGATGGCCAGCCTGCACGCCCAGGCCAAACTGACCATCGTGCCCATGGTGGAAAGCGCCACCGCGCTGGCCACCCTGTGGCAGGCCGGCGCCAACTACATCCAGGGCCGCTACCTGCAGGGCCCGAGCCAGGCGATGGACTACGACTTCGCCTCGGACGAGTAGGCGGAAGTCACGGCGGTTCTCCGGCATCAGGGGTAATCCATCGCGGACAGAGTCCGCTCCTACCCCCGGCTTGGGCGTAGGAGCGGACTCTGTCCGCGATCGGATTAGCTTTACGCAAATCAATCCAGAACATGCGAAAACAAAAAAGCCGCCCTTCGGGGCGGCTTTTTCATTCTGCTGCGGATCAGAGACCGTCCACACCCTCGCGGTCGCGGAAGCCGAGCAGGTAGAGGATGCCATCCAGCCCCAGGGTGGAGATCGCCTGCTTGGCTGACTGCTTGACCAGCGGCTTGGCGCGGAAGGCCACGCCCAGGCCGGCCAGGCCGAGCATCGGCAGGTCGTTGGCGCCGTCGCCCACGGCAATCGTCTGCTCCAGCTGCAGACCTTCCTTCGCCGCCAGCTCGCGCAGCAGGTCGGCCTTGCGCTGGGCATCGACGATGGGCTCGATGGCCACGCCGGTCAGCTTGCCGTCGACGATCTGCAGTTCGTTGGCGAACACATAGTCGATGCCAAGCTTGGCCTGCAGCTGCTTGGCAAAATAGCTGAAGCCGCCGGAGAGGATCGCCGTCTTGTAGCCCAGGCGCTTGAGCTCGGCGAACAGGGTTTCGGCACCTTCGGTCAGGCGCAGCGAAGCGCCGATCTCTTCCAGCACGTCTTCGGACAGCCCCTGCAGCAGCGCCAGGCGCTCCTTGAAGCTGGCGCGGAAATCCAGCTCGCCGCGCATGGCGCGCTCGGTGATCTCGGAAACCTGCTCGCCCACGCCGGCTGCCTTGGCCAGCTCGTCGATGACTTCGGCCTCGATCAGCGTCGAGTCCATGTCGAACACCGCCAGGCGACGGTTGCGGCGGAACACCGAGTCCTGCTGGAAGGCGATGTCGACGTTCAGCTCCTGGGCCACGCTGAGGAACTCGGCACGCAGGGCCGCCGGGTCGGCGGGCTCGCCGCGCACGGAGAACTCGATGCAGCCCTTGCCCTGGTCGGCCGGCATGTCCAGCGGCATACGCCCGGACAGGCGATCGATCTGGTCGATGTTCAGGCCGTACTTGGCGGTGATCGAGCTGACCCGCTGCAGCTGCTCGGCGGTCACCCGGCGAGTCAGCAGGGTGACGATGTGGCGCGGCTTGCCCTGGCCACCGACCCACTGCCGGTAATCGTCTTCGGAGACCGGTGTGAAGCGAACCTGCTGGTCCAGTTCGTAGGCCGTGAACAGCACGTCCTTGAGCACCGACGAAGCGCGCTCGTTGTCCGGGATTTCCACGAGGATGCCGAAGGACAGCGTGTCGTGGATCACCGCCTGGCCGATATCGAGGATGTTCACGCCACCCTGCGCCAGGACGCCGGTGATGGCTGCGGTGAGGCCGGGGCGGTCTTCCCCGGTGATGTTGATCAGGACGATCTCGCGCAAGGCGCTGTCTCCGCCATGGAAAAAAGGCAGACATTCTACCTGCTTTCACTGCCTGCGGATGCTCCGCTCGCCCGTTCGGGGCCAGCGCCGTCGATCGGATTAACGGCCAGTTCCCCGGACCATTACGGCCTGGGTCGACTTGACAGACCCCGTGGCGCTTTGCCCCCCGGTAGGGCCTCGTTATACTGCCCCGCATCTGCCCTAGAGAAGACCGAGCCCGCTGTGACCCGGCCCACCTCCGTCAAGCCCGACAATTTCTTCCTGCTGCTCTTCCACGCCCTGCGCCAGCGCCGCGTGCCGATCGCCTTGCGCATCGCCATCCACAGCCTGTTGCTGGTGGCCGCTGCCCTGGTGATCTACGCCTGGGTGATGGGCATGCAGTTCAAGCAGGCCATGCAGCAGCAGGCCGATGCCCTCGGCCAGAGCCTGACCACGCAGACCGCGCAGTCGGCCACCGAGTTGCTGGTGTCCAACGACATCCTCAGCCTCAATGTGCTGCTCAACAACCTGACCAAGAACCCGCTGGTGGCCCACGCCGCCATCTACAGCGTGGACAACCGCATCCTCGCCGAGTCCGGCACGCGGCCCAAGCAGGGCCTGCTGGGCGATGCCGAGGGCCTGTACTCCACGCCGATCACCTTCCAGGAAGTGATCGCCGGCCACCTGCGCATCAGTCTCGACATGCACCAGTTCGAGCAGCCGATGACCGTCAGCCTGCAGAGCATGGGGCTGATCAGCCTGATCCTGCTGCTGCTCACCCTGACCTTCGGTTTGCGCCTGGGGCGGCAGATTTCCACACCGCTGTTACAGCTTCGTGTCTGGCTGCGCGACCCGGACGACCCCGCGCCAGGCGCCGGCCTGCAGAACGAGATCGGTGACCTTGCCCGCCAGCTGCAAGCGCGCCTGGTGCCCGAGAAGCCGCCAGCTCCCGAACCGGTTGCCAGCGCTCCCGCGCCGCGCCCGAAAGCGCCCGCCAAGGCCGGCAAGCCCGCCGCCAGAGAGCCGTCGCTGGAAGCAGCGGGCACCGCTGACGAACACGAGTTCGACGAGAACATTTTCTCCGACGACGAGCTGCTCGCCCCCGCCGCGCGCCGCAAGGCCGATGCTGACGATGACTTCCCCGAGGAAGAGTTCGAGGCCGTGGCGGAAGAGGAAGCCGAGGACGAAATCGGCGTCGAGGAAGAAGAGCCTGAAGCCGAGCCGGAGCCGATCTCCGCCGGCACCAGCGCTGTACTGGCCGTGCAACTGGGTGCCCAGGAACAGCTGCGCCGCCTGCCGCGCGCGCGCCTTGTCGACCTGCTGGAACGCTACCGCGACTGCCTGGAGCAGGCCGCGCGCCTGTACAAGGGCACGCTCTACACCCTCAGCGACGGCGGCAGCCTGATCCTTTTCCACAGCCGCGACCAGGACGAGGAGTTCCTCACCAACGCACTGTGCTGCGGCGAGCTGATGCGCGCCCTGGGCCATGCCCTGCAGATCGAGGTGGCCGACAGCGGCATTACCCTGCAGCTGCAACTGGGCCTGGTGCTGGGCGAAGATGTCGCCGATCTGGAGCAGGCCGACCTGCTGCAGGACTCCTCCGCCCAGGACGCCCTGGCCCTCAGCCAGCACAGCCGCAACCTGCTGCTGGTGGAGAAATCCATCGGCGACGACGAGAAGGTCCGCGAGCGGGCACGCATCCGCCCCATCGCCAGCCCGGAAAACGCCTGCTGCGTGGAATGGCTGAAAGAGCCCTACCCGTCCATGCTGGAGCGCCAGCTTTCGCGCATGCGCGCGCTGCGCACCACCTGAGGGGGGCCACCCGGCCCCACGTGGAAAGGATTCCATGACCACCCTGATCACCCATCCCCTGCCCGTGCTGGCCGTGGGCCTCGCCCTTGGCTCGCGCGTCATCGGGCCGCGCCTGCTGCTGGCCGGCATGATCGCCGCGTGCCTGCCCGACCTCGACGTGGTGGCCTTCAAGCTGGGCATTGCCTACCACGATGCCTTCGGCCATCGAGGCTTCAGCCACTCACTGCTGTTCGCCGCATGCCTCGGAGTGCTGGGTGCGCTTTGCGGTCGGCTGCTGGGAAGCGGCCCGCTGAAAGCCGGCCTGTGGATCGGCCTGGCGACCGCGACCCATAGCGTGCTGGATGCGATGACCGACGGCGGCCTGGGCGTCGCCTGGCTTTGGCCGTGGAGCGAGCAGCGGTACTTCCTGCCACTGCACCCGATCGAGGTCTCGCCCATCGGCCTGTCGCGCTTCCTCAGCCCGCGCGGCCTGGAAGTGCTGCTCTCCGAGGCGCGCTGGGTCTGGCTGCCTTGCCTGGGCGTGGCGCTGGCCGGCATCGGAATGCGCCGCCTGCTGCGCCGGGACGCCTGACTCAGCGCTTGCCGAGCTGCGCCTGGAGCTGCTCCAGCAGCGAGGCCTGCTCACCCTGTAGCGGCAACTGCGCACTGTAGCCCTGGAAACTGCTGAACCGCGCCTGGTAATCGAGCTCCACCTGGAAGCGGTTGTCCCAGCCGGGCGAATCCTCCGGCATCAACTGGTCGCAATCGTGCAGCGCCTGCAACGACTCGCAGGGCTTGTAGGCCTGCGGATAGACCTGGCGCTTCCACAGCACCCACGGTGACAGCGACAGCGCGGCAAGATGGTTGCGCCGCAGGTCCAGTTCCAGCAGCTGCATCAGGCCGTTTCCGCCCAGGTATTGGTGCTGGTAGTCGACCATCACCATATCGACGCTGTGCCCCAGGTCGTTGAGCATCCGCGTGTGCACGGCGCCGTCGGCGTGGGCGTTCAGGGTGAGGAACACCTGGTCGTTGCGACGAATCAGCCGATCCCAGAGCAGCACGCCACTGGCATTGTCCTCGCGGGACAGCTCCGCCACGCCCTTGTCGCTGCGCCGCAGGATGCTGTGGGACGCAAGAATCACCGGCACATGGGGATGCTCGTCGATGACGCTCTGCGCCCACACCAGGGTGGCCTCGGAAGGGCTCCAGTCCAGCGCCAGCAGCAGGAACGACTGACCGTAGCGCTGGAACAGATGCACCTGGCTCAGCCCCCTGGGATCGCTGCCGACGTAGGTGCTCTGCCAGGCCGCGCGCTCGGGGCCGAAGTGATCCTTGAAGCGATCCAGGAAGGAGCGGCGGTCATCCGTGCTGGCCTCCTCGTGTACGTCGCGCTCGCCCGTGGCAATGCTGTAGGGCACGCCGCGCTCCTCCAGCGTGCGCATGGCACCGCTGGCGGTCTGCCACTGGGTGGCGACCCCGGCGTTCTCCACCACGTCCCCCAGGTGCACCACCAGCGGCACCTGGAGAACTTCGGCGTTCCTGGCCAGCCAGAACGTCTGCGCGAAGAACGCCAGCGCCGGCTGGTACGGCAGGTCGGGAAAGCGCTGCTCGCTGCGGAACAGGTGGCGCTTGCGGTGGTTGTTCTCAGCGTAGAACTGGGTGTCGGGCAGCAGCGGCAGTACGAAGCTGCCACCGCCGGAGACGATTTCCAGGGGCGGTAGCGGATGCTGGCGGAAGAACGCCTGGTCCCGCTCGACCACATCCTGGGTATCGGAATCGCCGCAGCCGCCGAGCAGCAGGCAGCAGGCAAGAAGGGATGTCAGTGCTTTCATCACGGATTGGAGCCCACTCCGGGGAGGCGCAGCAGGCGATAGGTGTCATTGTCGAAACGGCCCTCGAACAACTGCTGCGGGGCCGCGGGCAGGGAGGCGGCGATACGCTCGGCATCGCGCGCCTGGATCATCAGGTACAGCGGGCCGCGCTGGGCAGCCACCTGCTCCGGACGGTCGAGGAACAGCGGCTGAAGGTCACGGTCGAGATTGACCATCAGCTTGATCGCCCGCGCGTCTGGAGCCATGCCATAGAGCGCCAGGGGCGCAGGCTGCGCATCGAGTTTCAGGGCCAGCTCGCGGGAGAACGCCTGGCTGTCGTACAGGCGATGCTCCACCGGCTCGAAGACCAGGATGTAGCTTGCCCACAGCGCCAGCGCCGCCCCCAGGGCCAGTACCGCCGGCCGCCGCCAGCGCAATGCGCCCAGCACCAGCAGCGCGGCGAGCACCACGATGCAGGCCGGCAGGCGCCAGCCCAGTGCGGCAAGCTCCTGCGGGTAGCGCTTCCAGGCCAGCCACAATCCGGCCAGCAGCATGGCCGGCAAGGCGAGCCACAGCACGCGCAGCACACCACGCAGCATCTGCGCCAGACGGCTGCCGGCGACCATGAAGGGATACCCGGCGACAATGGCCGCCAGCGGCGCCATGGCAACGATGTAGCGGGCCTTCTTGGCCTGCGGTACCGACAGGCCGACCATGACCACCAGCGCCGCCAGGGCACAACCCGCCACCAGGCGGAACGCCGGCTCGCGGCGCCGCTGCCAGAGCAACGCCAGCGCCGGCAGCGCCAGCGGGAAGGCCAGGGCGTAGTTGCCCAGCGAACTGCGGAAGTAATACAGCGCATCGCTGGAGCCGGCGGAGCCGTCCAGACGACCGATCACCTGCATCCGCAGGACATCCTGGACAAATTCCTCTCCGCCCGCGGAGCGCGCCAGGGCAATCAGCGCGAATACGCAGAGAATCAGCAGCACCAGCGCGCCCGCCGAGAACGCAAACAGGGACTTCCAGCGCCGGTCCAGCAGCAACTGGCTGCACACCATGCCGGCCGGCACCACCAGACCCAGCGGGCCGCGCAGGGCGAAACCGATGAACAGCAGTGGCAGCAGCCGCAGCAGCAGGCCCGGCAGGCCGTGGCGTTCGGCGTGGAAGGCCAGGTAGAAGGCCAGCAGCCCTACGGCGGCGACCATCAGGTCGAGGGAAACGGCCCGGGTCTCGCTGACGAAGGTGGCCGTCAGCAGCAGCATCGCCAGGCTGACCAGCGCCCAGGAGCGCGAGAACGGAGCCACCAGGCGATACACCACGCCGGCGCAGATGGCCGCCGCCACCGCGGTGGGCAGCCAGGCGGTGAGCTCGGTGACCCGCCCCAGCGGCAGGGAGAGCAGGTAGGTCAGGAAGGTGGAGGTAGCCGGATAGTCCGGATAGGGCGCGCCGTAGGTAGTCGGGAACCAACTCGGCCCGTGGCGCAGCATTTCGCGGGCGAACAGTACGAAGCGCGAGTCGAAGCCAACGAAGGCGTCACCGTGCACACCGAGCAGGAACAGCACCAGAGCCGCCAGCATGACGCAAAGCGTCTGACGACTCAGGGCGGAATCTGCCTGAATACCGGAGGTAGGAGGGAATGACGACACGCTTGAGTCTCTCGCAGGCTCCGCGCGGAAACGTCCGGGCGCCAATAGCCTGCACAAGCGCCCGTAGATACCACAGGGGCCGTCAAGAAGATGTCAAAACCGGCCACGGCAGAAGCAAAACGGCCCGCAAAGACAGACTTTGCGGGCCGCGGGATTCCGCGCCGAGACGTGCCGGCTTAGAAGCGGTAGACCTCGACATCGGTGCGGATCGGCACCACCAGCGGGATCTTCGGCCCCTCTTCCTTGGGCTTGGCCGCCTGCTCGGTGTTGGCCACCTGAGGCTTGCGCGGCGGCGCGGCCTGCTGCTCGGCGACTGCCGCGGCAACCGGGCGCACGTCGCGGGCCAGTTGTGCGGACAGCTTGCGCAGCAGGTCACCCTGGGCACGGACCTGGTCCTGCACGCTGCCCGAGTGCGCCTCTTCCTCGCGGAAGACGCGGCTGTCGCGCAGCTCACCCTTCTGGTCGAGCAGGCGCCAGCGCGCCTCCAGCACCGCCGGCTCCTTCGGGCCGGAATCCAGACGGCTGATGGTCAGCATGACCTGCACCTGCGGAGTGAAGCCGGGCTTCTCCGGGAACAGTGCCAGGCGGGTGCTGTCCAGCTCGCCCGACAGCAGGCGCATCAGCTGCTGGCTGACGTTGGTTTCCAGGCTGCCAGCCCAGCGGGCTTCGGTCGACAGGTTGAGGATACCGTCGGCCTGGCGCTGGACCATGGTCTCGCGCTTCAGGTAATCGGCCAGGGACACCGGGCCGAGCAGAACAGCGACGCCGTTGTCACGGGTCGGGACAGGAACCGCGCCCGCGTCCAGTTGGTACAACTGGGTCGGTCGGTTCACTGTACAGCCCGTCAACCCAAGGAGGCTGACGAGGGAAAATAAGGCCAAGACGCGCCAAGCGCTCATCTGGTTCACCGTCATTCGCCGAAAATCGGCGCTACTTCCAACAAATTTCACTACAGCGTCAGGCAACGCGCTGAGGCGCCAGTAGCCAAAGGGACGTATCATCCCTCAACCGGCGCCTCAGCTCCAGAGGCAGAATGTATCGAACCGCGTTTCAATCCTGAGACAGCGATTCTACCAGCAAGGCATCCACTCGCTGGAAACCGCGCGGCAGTTTGTTGCCGCGACGGCCCCTTTCGCCCTTGTAGTGCTCCAGGTCATCCCCCTTGAGCGAGAGCGTGCGCTTGCCCGCCTGCAGAACCAGGGTCGCGCCCGCCGGAAGAACGGCGAGGTCGGTGAGATACTCCTCGCGGCTCGCCACGCGGTCACCCGGCACGCTGATGATCTTGTTGCCCTTGCCCTTGGCCAGCTGCGGCAGGTCGGAAACCTTGAACAGCAGCAGACGACCTTCGGTGGTGACAGCGGCGATCCAGTCCTGCTCCAGGTCGTTGACCGGCCGCGGCGCCATGACCTGCGCGCCATTGGGCAGGCTGAGCAGCGCCTTGCCGGCCTTGTTCTTGGCCTGCATGTCCTCGCCTTTGGCGACGAAGCCGTAGCCGGCGTCGGAGGCCAGCACGTACAGGGCATTATCCTCCGGCAGCAGCACGCGCTCGAAGGACGCGCCCGGCGGCGGCGTCAGACGGCCGGTCAGCGGTTCGCCCTGGCCACGGGCCGATGGCAGGCTATGGGAGGCCAGCGAATAGCTGCGCCCGGTGGAGTCGATGAACACCGCATACTGGTTCGAACGGCCCGGCGCAGCAGCCTTGAAGCCGTCGCCGGCCTTGTAGGACAGGCCGGTAGCGTCGATATCGTGGCCCTTGGCGCAACGCACCCAGCCCTTCTCGGACAGCACCACGGTGACCGGCTCGGTCGGCATCAGCTCGGTTTCCGACAGGGCACGGGCTTCGGCACGGGCAACGATCGGCGAGCGACGGTTGTCACCGTAAGTCTCGGCGTCGGCGATCAGCTCGTCGCGCACCAGTTTGCGCAGCTTGGCGTTGGAGCCGAGGATGGCCAGCAGCTTGGCGCGCTCCTTGGCCAGTTCCTCCTGCTCGCCGCGAATCTTCATCTCTTCCAGACGCGCCAACTGGCGCAGACGGGTGTCGAGGATGTAGTCGGCCTGCAGTTCGGACAGTTCGAAGCGCTGCATCAGCACCGATCTGGGCTGATCTTCGGTGCGGATGATGTGGATGACTTCATCGAGGTTGAGGAAGGCGACCAGCAAGCCTTCCAACAGATGCAGGCGTTTCTCCACCTTGTCCAGGCGGAACTGCAGGCGGCGGCGCACGGTGTCGGTGCGGTAGGTCAGCCATTCGCTGAGCACCTGGCGCAGGTCCTTGACCTGGGGTTTGCCGTCCAGGCCGATGACGTTCATGTTCACCCGGTACGAGCTTTCCAGGTCGGTGGTGGCGAACAGGTGGGTCATCAGCTCTTCGGCATCCACGCGGTTGGACCGCGGAATGATGACGATGCGGCAAGGGTTCTCATGGTCCGACTCGTCGCGCAGGTCGGCCACCATCGGCAGCTTCTTGGCCTGCATCTGGCCGGCAATCTGCTCCAGCACCTTGGCCCCGGAGACCTGGTGCGGCAGAGCGGTGACCACGATGTCGCCGTCCTCGACGCGATACACGGCGCGCATGCGCACCGAGCCACGGCCGGTTTCGTAGATTTTCAGCAGGTCGGCGCGCGGGGTGATGATTTCCGCCTCGGTGGGGAAATCCGGACCGGGCACGTGCTCGATCAGGTCATCGACGGTAGCGCTCGGCTCATCCAGCAGACGAATACAGGCGGCAGCCACTTCGCGCAGGTTGTGCGGCGGAATGTCGGTGGCCATGCCCACGGCGATGCCGGTGGTGCCGTTGAGCAGCAGGTTGGGCAGCCGCGCTGGCAACACTGCCGGTTCGTCGAGGGTGCCGTCGAAGTTCGGCACCCAGTCCGCAGTGCCCTGGCCAAGCTCGGAAAGCAGGGTCTCGGCGTAGCGCGACAGGCGAGCCTCGGTGTAGCGCATTGCAGCGAAGGACTTGGGATCGTCCGGCGCACCCCAGTTGCCCTGGCCATCCACCAGCGGATAGCGGTAAGAGAACGGTTGCGCCATCAGCACCATGGCTTCGTAGCAGGCCGAGTCGCCGTGCGGATGGTACTTGCCGAGCACGTCACCGACGGTACGCGCCGACTTCTTGTGCTTGGAGTCCGCATCCAGGCCCAGTTCGCTCATGGCATAGACGATACGCCGCTGCACGGGCTTGAGACCGTCACCGATATGCGGCAGGGCGCGGTCCATGATCACGTACATGGAATAGTTCAGGTAAGCCTGTTCGGTGAAGTCGGCCAGTGACCGGCGCTCCACGCCCTCCAGACTCAGATCGAGGGTTTCGCTCATGCGTGCCTCACGGTGTAGATCGCTGGCGCAGCACCAGGGTGCCGTCCTGCTGGGTGAAATCCAGTTGTCTGAGTGCGCTCATGCCGAGCAGCACCTCGTCGCCTTCCATGCCCGGCGCGATCAGCGCCGGCACATCGGTGAGGCGGATGTCGCCAAGCTGCAGGCTGGGCAGGCGCGTGCGCCAGCCCTGGCTGCGGCCGTTGGCGGTGTCCAGGGTGATCGGCAACCCGCGCGGCAGGCCGAGCCGGTCGGCCAGGCGCTGCGGCAGGGCTACCTGGGTAGCGCCGGTATCGAGCATGAAGGTCACCGCCTCGCCATTGATCCGGCCGTCGGCCACATAGTGGCCGGCGCGGTTGCCCACCAGCCGCACTTCCACGGCGCCATTGGCGCGAGTCGACTGCGGTTGAGGGTTGGGATTGTGCTGACGGGTTTCCCAGGCGCCGAAATAGTGGGTGGCGAGCAGGATGCCCGCGCCCCAGGCGAGGAACATCATGACCCTGCCGACCCGCTTGCCCGGTACTGCGTCGTTCATTTGCCACCAAGCCAGCCGCCGGCCGGCGCCGCGAAGCGCAGCACGTAGGGGCGGCCATCGCCGTCGGCGCGGGCATGTTCGCCGTTGTCCAGGCCGATCCAGGCGCCCTGCTCGTCGAGGATCAACGCTTCGGCCACGCCATAAGGCAGGTCGTAGCGGCGCTCCGGGGCCAGCGCACCGGCGGCGAAGGACCAGCACAACTCCTGCGCGCCGGTCTTGGCGTCACGGCGGCAGATCTGGTGCGCCAGGCGCTCCAGGGTGAACAGCTTGTCCTTGAACAACGCGATATCGGAGAAATCGATCGGCAGCGCGCGCTCGCTGCCCAGCTCCGGCGGCGGCATTGCCGTACCGCCCTCGCTGAGCATCACGCAGTTGCCTTCGCACTTCCAGGTGCCGTTCTCGTTGTGCACCTTGAGCAGGCCGCGGCGCTGGCGCTCGGCGGCCAGCCACAGCTGCTTGCCATCGGCGCTGACGGCAATGCCTTCGTAGAGCGCATTGAACTCCATCAGCAGGCCGCTGGCGCGCGCCTGGCGCAGCAGGCTCTGCGGCAGCGGCAGCCAGCTCGGCTCGCCGAGGGCGGGAAGCAGCAGCACGGCCGCGTAGCCTTCGCTGACCAGATAGCGGTTCCCAGCCTGGTCGCAGCTGATGCCTTCGAAGTCCATGGCGCCACCACGCAACAGCCCGCCGACGGTGACCCGTGCGCGGGTGCCCCAGGACAGGCCGCTTTCCGGGGTGCCCGGCACCACGAAGGGTTCGGCGGTAGCCTGCCAGGCCTTGCCCGGCGCTTCGTCGATCAGCAGTCGATAGATACGGTCGTCGTCGCGGTCGGACACCGTCCACATCTCGTTGCCGCACAGAGCGAGCCCGGAAAGGTTGCCGCTGGGCATGCCCTCCACTGGATGCTCGGCGACGAACTGCAGCGACGCAGGAGCCACGGGCGCGGCCACCGGCGCGCCAGTCTTCGGCGCCTGTTCGGGCGCCTGGGCAGCGCCCGCGGCGCCGACGAACAGGCTCGTCAACAGGCAGGAGCAGGCCAGCAGCCAGCGCATCAGGCGAAGTCCGCCAGGTTGCCCTTGGTTTCCAGCCACGACTTGCGGTCGCCGGCGCGTTTCTTCGCCAGCAGCATGTCCATGATTTCCAGGGTGCCTTCGGCGTCTTCCAGGGTCAGCTGGACGAGGCGGCGGGTGTTGGGGTCCATGGTGGTTTCGCGCAGCTGAGGCGGGTTCATCTCACCCAGCCCCTTGAATCGGGTGACCTGTGGCTTGCCGCGGCGCTTTTCGGCAACCAGCCGATCAAGGATGCCGTCGCGCTCGGCGTCATCCAGGGCGTAGAAGATTTCCTTGCCCAGGTCGATACGGTACAGCGGCGGCATGGCGACATAGACGTGGCCGGCATCCACCAGCGGGCGGAAATGGCGGACGAACAGCGCGCAGATCAGCGTGGCGATGTGCAGGCCGTCGGAGTCGGCGTCGGCGAGGATGCACACTTTGCCGTAGCGCAGCTCGCCGAGATCGGCCGAACCCGGATCGACGCCGATGGCCACGGCGATGTTGTGCACTTCCTGGCTGGCCAGTACTTCTCCACCATCGACTTCCCAGGTATTGAGGATCTTCCCGCGCAGCGGCAGGATCGCCTGGAACTCCTTGTCGCGCGCCTGCTTGGCCGAACCGCCGGCGGAGTCACCCTCCACCAGGAACAGCTCGGCACGCATCGGGTCCTGGCCGGCGCAATCGGCCAGCTTGCCGGGCAGCGCCGGGCCCTGGGTGATCTTCTTGCGCTCGACCTTCTTGCCCGCCTTGAGCCGGCGGCCGGCGTTGCTGATGGCCAGCTCCGCCAGTTGCAGGCCCAGCTCGGGGTGGGCGTTGAGCCACAGGCTGAAGGCGTCCTTGACCACGCCGGAGACGAACGCGGCGGCCTCGCGGGAGGACAGGCGCTCCTTGGTCTGGCCGGAGAATTGCGGCTCCTGCATCTTCATCGAGAGCACGAAGGCGATGCGTTCCCAGACGTCTTCCGGGGCCAGCTTGACGCCGCGCGGCAGCAGGTTGCGGAACTCGCAGAACTCGCGCATCGCGTCCAGCAGGCCCTGGCGCAGGCCGTTGACGTGGGTGCCGCCCTGGGCGGTGGGAATCAGGTTGACGTAGCTTTCCTGCACGGACTCGCCGCCTTCGGGCAGCCACAGCAGCGCCCAGTCCACGGCTTCCTTGTTGCCGGCCAGCGACCCGCAGAACGGCTCGTCGGGCAGGCGCAGGTTATCGGCGACCGAGTCGACCAGGTAGGAACGCAGGCCGTCCTCGTAATGCCACTCGATGCGCTCGCCGCTGGACTTGTCCTCGAAGCTGACCAGCAGGCCGGGACAGAGCACGGCCTTGGCCTTGAGCACGTGTTTCAGGCGGCTGACGGAGAACTTGTGCGAGTCGAAGTACTTGGCGTCCGGCCAGAAGTGCACGCTGGTGCCGGTGTTGCGCTTGCCGACGGTGCCGACGACTTCCAGGTCGCTGGACTTGAAACCGTCGGCGAAGGTCATGCGGTATTCGTTGCCGTCGCGCTTCACGCGCACCTCGACCAGCGTCGACAGCGCGTTCACCACCGAGATGCCCACGCCGTGCAGGCCGCCGGAGAACTGGTAGTTCTTGTTGGAGAACTTGCCGCCGGCGTGCAGCTTGGTGAGGATCAGCTCGACGCCGGGCACGCCCTCTTCGGGGTGGATGTCGACCGGCATGCCGCGGCCGTCGTCGATCACTTCCAGCGAGTTGTCCTCGTGGAGGATCACCTGCACGCTCTTGGCGTGGCCGGCGAGGGCTTCGTCGACGCTGTTGTCGATGACTTCCTGGGCCAGGTGGTTCGGGCGCGAGGTGTCGGTGTACATGCCCGGGCGCTTGCGCACCGGATCGAGGCCGGAGAGAACCTCGATGGCGTCTGCGTTATAGGCGTTCTGCTGGGCCATGGGGTTCCTGCTTAATCAGTCGAAGAGGTGATGGCTTCAAAGGCGGAGAAGTCGATGTCGCGCCACTGGCCGGACGGCACGCCGGCGAAGGCCAGCAGGGCCGGCAGCTGGCTGACGAAGCGCTGGAAGCTGTGATCGCCACCGGACTCGATGCGCAAGGCTGCGGCCCGGTAGTAGCTCTCGGCAGCGCGGTAGTCGAGGGTTTCGTCAGCGGTCTGCAACCACACCTGGTAGCGCGAGCCGTCGGTGGGCGCGGGGACTTCCAGTTCCGCCAGCGCAGCAACGTGATCCAGGGTCAGTTCCCAGGTCTCGCCGCTGTAATAATTGGTCTGCGGGCCGAGCTGGCCATCAAACAGTCGGTGCGGCGCCACGGCCGGGTTGATCAGCACGGCCTTCAGGCCATGGCGCTCGGCCAGACAGGTCGCATAGTAGCCGCCCAGGGAGCTGCCGATCAGCAGCGGCTGGCCCAGTTCGGCGACGGCGGATTCCAGCTGCGCCATGGCCTTGCGCGGATGGTGGTGTAGCGCGGGCACACGTACGTACTCGGCCAGGCCCAGGCGCTCCATGGCGGCCGTGAACTGGCGCGCCTTCTGCGAGCCGGGCGAACTGTTGAATCCGTGGATATAGAGGAAT
Organism: Pseudomonas multiresinivorans; assembly: GCF_012971725.1. Classification (NCBI taxonomy): domain Bacteria; kingdom Pseudomonadati; phylum Pseudomonadota; class Gammaproteobacteria; order Pseudomonadales; family Pseudomonadaceae; genus Pseudomonas; species Pseudomonas multiresinivorans. The sequence continues at coordinate 1,289,752 of NZ_CP048833.1, read as the reverse complement.
GCGGTCATGGGCCGGGAGGCTACAAGCTGCAAGTGGCATGCCGCAAGTGGGTCAGCGTCGCAAGGCGTTCGAAGCGTGACCGATCAATAACCCTTGATGCTGTAGTCGACTTCGAACTCGATGTCGGTCACGCGCGAAACGCCTGTCTCCACCCGACCATCGGCCATCAGCCGTAACCAGCGATAGCCAGGCGCCGGGCTGTCGACGCAGAAGTCTTCGCTACCGGGGGTGAACTGCACGCAGGTGGACGGCGAAGCCAGCAGGCGCACGTCGCCGCGCATGCGGTCGATCTCCTGGTGCACGTGGCCCCAGAGCAGGCAGCGTACGTTCGGATGACGATCGAGTACGGCGAACAGGCGCTCGGGGTTGTAGATGCCGATGCGGTCCATCCACTGGCTGCCGATGGGCACCGGGTGGTGATGGAAGCTGATCAGCAGGTGCTTGTCCGGAGCGGCCTGGATGGCGCGCTCGAGCAGGTGAATCTGCTCGACGGTCATCTGCCCCGGCACCGCGCCGGGAATGGTGGAGTCCAGCAGGACCACCCGCCAGGCGCCCAGGTCGATCACCGGGTCGAGCAGGTCGGTGCCGGCGACGGCCTCGCGCATCGGCCCCATTTCGTCGTGATTGCCGGGGAACCAGCGGGCCGGCGCGGCAATCGATGCGGTGATTTCGCGGAAGCGCTGGTAGGACTCTATCGAGCCATCCTGGGAGAGGTCACCCGTGGCCAGCACCAGGTCGATCGCCGGTTGCTCCTCGCCCACCAGTCGGACGACCTGGGTCAGGCTGTCGGCAGTGTCCATGCCCAGCAGCCGGCCGTTCACTTCGGCGAACAGATGGCTGTCGGAAAGCTGGACGACCAGGACGGAATCGGAAGCGGTGGACTGGGTGGGCAATGCGCCTTCTCCTGTGAGGCGGGCGTGCGGGGATTCGTGACGAAGTATGGTGACAGGCGCCCCCCTGAGCAAACCGGGAAAGCGTCACAGATCACAGTTAGGGACACGAGTCTGCGATGGACGGGCAGGATATCATGGCACGCCGCCACTACCGCCAACTCAGCGTTGCAGGACCGGCTCCAGCTCATGGCCGCAGGACAGGCAGTGGCTCAACCATTCGCCGAGGAACTGGTTGAGCTGGTTCTTCTCGTCCGGCTGGTGCATCGCCTGGTTCGGGTAGGGGTAGATCGCCAGCAGGCGGCGCGCCTGTTCGGCGCCGACCACTTCGGCCATGCGGGCGTCGTGGTACACCCGTACTTCCAGCTTCGGCGCCGGCAGCCAGGGCAGCCCCAGCTCCTGGCGTACCTGCAGGACAGTGGTGTACGGGCAGGCTTCGATCACGTCCAGCGCCAGCACGCCGAGCAGCCGCTCGCCTTCGCTGAGCGCCACACGGCGCGAGACCTGGGTCTCGCGCATTTCCGGCAACAGGCGCATCAGGCGCAAGTAGTTCGCCTCGCAGGTCGCCTGCAGACCCGCCAGGTCGACGCGATAGCGCTCGCGCAGCAGATTCACACCCATAACCCCCTAACCTCGGCGCGATTGAGCGCCAGCCATTGCAGGGCGAGCATGCTCGCCGCGTTGTTGATGCGGCCGTCACGCACGGCCTGCAGTGCTTCCTCGAACGGCATGACGTGGACGCGGATGTCCTCGCCCTCCTCTTCCAGCCCGTGAATGCCGGAGGCGTTGCTGCTGTCGCAGCGACCGACGAACAGGTGCACCAGTTCGTTGCTGCCGCCGGGCGATGGCAGGTACTGGGCGATCGGCCAGAGCGCGCCGAGGGTCAGGCCGGCTTCTTCCACCGCTTCGCGGCGGGCGACCTCCTCTGGCTCCTCGTCCTTGTCGATCAGCCCGGCGACCAGCTCCATCAGCCAGGGATTGACCCCGGCGTCCATGGCGCCGACGCGGAACTGCTCGATCAGCACCACTTCATCGCGCTGCGGGTCGTAGGGCAGCACGCACACGGCATCGTGGCGCACGAACAATTCGCGGGTCAGCAGCGGGCCCATGCCGCCGGCGAACTGGCGGTGCCGAAGGCGCAGGCGGTCGACCTTGTAGAAGCCCTTGAAGCACTGTTCGCGCTCCTGGATCTCGATATCCTGGGGGCCTGGCTTGAACGTTTCCGACATCCCGTTCCTACTCCCGTTCCTACTGACAGTGCGTTGAACTTCGCGCCATCCTATCGCGCCGCCGGAGCAGGCGCAGCCTCTTTCGCGGGCCGCCGGGCGGCCGGTCTGCTGTGACCGTCGCACACTGCCGTCGTTCCGCCAAAGTGGTTCATACTCACCCGCCGAACCGGCAGCGCCGATGGCGGTCGAACCACTCCAATTGCCGGCGAACGTCAACGACAAGGATTCCCATGCGACTTCTGAAACTTGCCGCCCTGGGCAGCATCTGCCTGTTACTGGGGGCGTGCCAGGGTCTGTTCAAGCCCTCGCTCGACGAGCCGCTCACTGCGCGCCACACCGCTTTCGAACACGCACAGCCGGGCTGCCAGGGCGAGCAATGCCCGCTGTTCAACCTCGATACCCTGAGCTTCGACGACGAGCCGGCGCTCAACGAAGCGATCAACACCCAACTGCTGCAACTGGCCCGCGAGGGCGACGGTGCGGCCCCCGCCAGCCTGGATGTCTACGAGAAGCGCTTCCTCGATTCGGCGCAGCCCGGCTGGAGCTCCTACCTGCAAGCGAAGATCCGCGAACAGCATGACGGTCTGGTGATCATCGAACTGTCCAGCTATCGCTTCACCGGCGGCGAGTACGGCCAGCCCGGCCGCGCCTTCATCAATTATGATCGACGCATCCACAAGGTGCTCACCCTGCAGGACATTCTCCAGCCCGGCCAGGAGGACAACTTCTGGAAAGTGGCGCGCATGGCGCACCAGGCGTGGATCCTGCAGAACAAGCTGGACGAGCAGGACCCGAACTTCTCGAAGAACTGGCCGTTCCAGCCGACCGAGCACTTTGCCCTGACCTTCGGCGCGCTGACGCTCAAGTACGACATCGACCGCATCGCCCCGCATTCGGTCGGGCATCCGGAGCTGAAGATTCCGTACCCGCGCCTGAACGGGATCGTGAAGACCTATTACTTCCCTGGGCGCGGGGCGCAGTAAAGGTCCGGTTCGCGAGCAAGCTCGCTCCTACGAAGAGCACACTCGGCGTTACCGGGTGCCTGTAGGAGCGAGCTTGCTCGCGAACAGCGTTACGCCGAAGCCGGCCCTTTCACGCCCAGACGCCCCAGCAGCAGTTGCAGCACGCCCGCCACCACCAGCGCCGGCAGAGTCGCGCCCAGATCAGGCTGGTAGTTCGCCAACAGGTGATACACCACCACGCCGCCGCCCCAGGCCAGCAGCGAGCCCCAGCGCAGGCCATGGAGAATCGCGGCCGGCGCGCGGCGGCGCAGGACGAAGTGATCGATCAGCACCACGCCGAACAGCGGGGCGAACACCGAGCCGATCAGCAGCAGGAAGTTCTGGTACTGCTCCAGCGGCGCGAACCAGGCGATCAGGGTGCAGATCACGCCAATCGCCAGCGCCAGGTGCTCGACCTTGAGCGGCAGCAGGATGCCGCTGGAGACCGCCGCCGAGTGGATGTCGGCGAATGCCTTCTCCGACTCGTCGAGCAGGATCAGCAGCAGCGGGATGCCCATTCCTGCGCCGGCCAGCGCCAGCAGCAGCGCATTGGCGTCGCTGCCCTGGGCGAACGCCAGGGTGTAGGCCACGCCCAGCCCCATCAGCCAGAAGCAGCCGATGAAGAAGCCCAGTGCCGCGCCGGTGAAGGTGTGCCCGGCGCGTTTGCCGAAGCGCGAATAGTCGGCGATCAGCGGCAGCCACGACAGTGGCATGGCGATGGCGATGTCGAAGCCCACGGCAAAGGACAGCGAGCCGTCGCCGGCCTTGGCCCAGAGCGCCGCCAGGTCGGCACGCTTGAACAGGTCAATGGTCAGCCAGATGCACGCAGCGATCAGCAGCCAGATACCCCAGCGGCGCAGCACGCGGCGCACGAAGGCCAGCGGGCCGGCGACGGCCAGCAGGGTTGCCAGCGCGCCGAACACCAGGGTCCACAGCGCAGGGTTGGTCCAGGCGCCACCTTCACCGAAGGCGCGGGCGGCCAGCAGGCTGGCGGCATCGCGCATGACGATGATCTCGAAGGCGCCCCAGCCGACCAGCTGCATCAGGTTGAGCAGCGCCGGCAACGCGGCGCCGTGGCTGCCCAGGCTGAGCTTGAGCGAGGCCATGGCGGACAGGCCGGTATCGGTGCCGATCACCCCGGCGCTGGCCAGCAGCAGCACGCCGACCAGGGTGCCGAGCAGGATCGCGCCCAGCGCGCCGGCCAGGCCCAGGCCGGGCGCCAGCAGCGCGCCGGTCTGCAGCACCATCAGGCCGATGCCCAGGGAGAACCAGAGGGAAAACAGGTCGCGCAGGCCGAGCACGCGCTGGGCACTGCCCACGGCGGAGGTCGGTGAATAGTCGATGGCGGTAGTGGTCACGATGCGTGCAAGGCTCGAATGTTGGATTAGGTTTTGTTGTTTTTTGTAGGAGCGAGCTTGCTCGCGAACCGCCCAGTTGCGGAGCCGCTGACAAGCACCGTTCGCGAGCAAGCTCGCTCCTACAGGCGGCTCCCACCCTTGGTGCCAAGGGTGGGGAGCAATCGGTCACACCTGCTTGTAGATCACCGAGCCTTCGTCCTTGAAGCGCGCGGCCTGCTGCTGGAAGCCGGCCTCGATGGCCTTCTGCTCATCGGTCAGGCCGTTTTCCTTGGCGTAGTCGCGGACTTCCTGGGTGATCTTCATCGAGCAGAACTTCGGCCCGCACATGGAGCAGAAGTGCGCGACCTTGGCCGAATCCTTCGGCAGGGTCTCGTCGTGGAAGGCACGGGCGGTGTCCGGGTCCAGGCCGAGGTTGAACTGGTCTTCCCAGCGGAACTCGAAGCGCGCCTTGGACAGCGCGTTGTCGCGGATCTGCGCGCCCGGATGGCCCTTGGCGAGGTCGGCGGCGTGGGCGGCGATCTTGTAGGTGATGATGCCGGTCTTCACGTCATCCTTGTTCGGCAGGCCAAGGTGCTCCTTGGGCGTGACGTAGCAGAGCATGGCGCAGCCGAACCAGCCGATCATCGCCGCGCCGATACCGGAAGTGATGTGGTCATAGCCCGGCGCGATGTCGGTGGTCAGCGGGCCGAGGGTGTAGAACGGCGCTTCGTCGCAGCACTCCAGCTGCTTGTCCATGTTTTCCTTGATCAGGTGCATCGGCACATGGCCGGGACCTTCGATCAGCACCTGGACGTCGTGCTTCCAGGCGATGCGGGTCAGCTCGCCGAGGGTTTCCAGCTCGCCGAACTGCGCGGCGTCGTTGGCGTCGGCGATCGACCCCGGGCGCAGGCCATCGCCCAGCGAGAAGCTGACGTCGTAGGCCTTCATGATTTCGCAGATTTCCTCGAAGTGGGTGTAGAGGAAATTCTCCTGGTGATGCGCCAGGCACCACTTGGCCATGATCGAGCCGCCGCGCGAGACGATGCCGGTAACGCGCTTGGCGGTCAGCGGCACGTAGCGCAGCAGTACGCCAGCATGGATGGTGAAATAGTCCACGCCCTGCTCGGCCTGTTCGATCAGGGTGTCGCGGAAGATTTCCCAGGTCAGGTCCTCGGCGATGCCGTTGACCTTCTCCAGCGCCTGGTAGATCGGCACGGTGCCGATGGGTACCGGGCTATTGCGCAGGATCCACTCGCGGGTCTCATGGATGTGTTTGCCGGTGGACAGGTCCATCACCGTGTCGGCGCCCCAGCGGATGCCCCAGGTGAGTTTCTCCACTTCTTCCTCGATGGAGGAACCCAGCGCGCTGTTGCCGATGTTGCCGTTGACCTTCACCAGGAAGTTGCGGCCGATGATCATCGGTTCCAGTTCGGTGTGGTTGATGTTCGCCGGGATGATCGCGCGGCCACGGGCCACTTCCTCACGGACGAACTCAGGCGTGATTTCCTTCGGGATGCTCGCGCCGAAGCTCTGCCCCGGATGCTGGGCATCCAGCAGGCCGGCGGCGCGGGCTTCCTGCAGCTTCATGTTCTCGCGGATGGCGATGTATTCCATCTCCGGCGTGATGATGCCCTGACGCGCGTAGTGCATCTGTGTGACGTTGCGACCGGCCTTGGCACGGCGCGGGGTGCGCACGTGGGCGAAACGCAGGGCATCGAGGCTGGCATCGGCCAGGCGCGACTGGCCGAACTCGGAGGTCAGGCCGGGGAGGATTTCCGTGTCACCACGCTCATCGATCCAGTGTGAGCGCACATCCGGCAGGCCCTTGCGCAGGTCGATGCGAACATCCGGATCGGTGTAGGGGCCGGACGTGTCATAGACCATTACCGGGGCATTCTTCTCACCGCCGAAAGCGGTGGGAGTATCGGCAAGCGAAATTTCGCGCACGGGAACACGGATATCCGGACGCGAGCCCGTCAGGTAGACCTTTTTCGAATTCGGAAACGGCTGAGTCGACTGGCGATCGAGCTGTTCAAGGCGGGTGACGTTGTTTTTCTGGGTGCTCATCCTGGCTCTCCTGGGGTTGATTGCCGGGGAGAACCTGGAACGAGAGGAGCTGCTTGCTGCAGCGAAGGGACGCATCCCGTGAAGGGCTGGGGCCGGGGCGGAATGCGCCGCGGGATGCGGTCTTCTTGTTCCCTACGCGGGTGCTAACCCGATCAGGTTCAACGGGATCCGGAACTATCCGATCTCAGCCCCTCGCAATGGGGCACCCCGACAAGAACGCCCGCAGTCTAATCAAGTGCACAGCGATTAGCCAATCGCCGTCTGACAGAATTCCTTGCTGCCTCCTACAGGCAGCTACACTCCAGCCTCGGAAGGCTCGTACGAACGCGCCTTGACCGCCACCGGCGGCAACCGTAGCCTTGCCCCACCTCGCATCACTTTCCAGGATGAACGAATGCTGCGCAGACTCTCTCTGGCTGTCGCTGTTGCCGCTACGACAGGCTTTGCCTGGGCTGCCCAGCCCGCTCCGGCCGCTACTCCTCTGCCCACCAAGACGGACCTGATCAGCGTTTACAAGGACGCCGTCGATAACAACGCCGACCTCGCCGCCGCCCAGGCCGATTACCTGGCGCGTAAGGAAGCCGTGCCCCAGGCGCGCTCCGGCCTGCTGCCGCAGATCAACGCCGGCGCCAGCACCGGGTCGACCCGCACCTCGCTGGACACCCCCAGCGCCACGCTGAACCGCAATACCCAGCTGGTGCAGGCGAGCCTGAGCCAGCCACTGTTCCGTGCCGATCGCTGGTTCCAGCTCAAGGCCGCGGAAAACACCACCGAACAGGCCCAGCTGGAATTCTCTGCAACTCAGCAACAGCTGATCCTGCAGACCGCCCAGACCTATTTCGGCGTACTGCGCGCCCAGGACAACCTGGCCGCCAGCAAGGCCGAGGAAGCGGCGTTCAAGCGCCAGCTCGACCAATCCAACGAACGCTTCGACGTCGGCCTCTCCGACAAGACCGACGTGCTCGAATCCCAGGCCAGCTACGACACCTCGCGGGCCAACCGCCTGGTGGCCGAGCAGCAGGTGGATGACGCCTTCCAGGCCCTGGTGACCTTGACCAACCGCGAGTACAGCGCCATCGAGGGCATCCTCCATTCGCTGCCGGTCGTGGCGCCGATCCCCAACGACGCCAAGGCCTGGGTGGACACCTCGGTCCAGCAGAACCTGCGCCTGCAGGCCAGCAACTACGCGGTCGACGCCGCCGAAGAGACCCTGCGCCAGCGCAAGGCCGGCCACCTGCCGACCGTCGATGCCGTGGCCCAGTACCAGAAGGGCGACAACGACGCCCTGGGCTTCGCCAACTCCGGCGTGCCGGGCGAACCGCATTACGGCAAGTATGTCGACCAGACCAGCATCGGCCTGCAACTGAACGTACCGATCTACAGCGGCGGCCTGACCAGCTCCCAGGTGCGCGAGGCCTACCAACGTCTGAACCAGAGTGAGCAACTGCGCGAAAGCCAGCGGCGCCAGGTGGTACAGGACGCGCGCAACCAGCACCGTGCGGTGAACACCGACGTTGAGCAGGTGAAGGCGCGCCGCCAGGCAATCATCTCCAACCAGAGCTCGCTGGAAGCCACCGAGATCGGTTACCAGGTCGGTACCCGCAACATCGTCGACGTACTGGATGCCCAGCGTTCGCTGTACAACTCGGTGCGCGACTACAACAACACCCGCTATGACTACATCCTCGACAACCTGAGCCTCAAGCAGACCGCCGGCACCCTAGCGCCGAGCGATCTGGAAGCGCTGGGCAGCTACCTGAAGCCGGACTACAACCCGGACAAGGACTTCCTGCCGCCAGACCTGGCCAAGGCCGCCGAGGCGCAGCTCAAGGCCGGTTCGAAGTACTGATCCCGCCCCACGAAAAAGCCCCGCGATGCGGGGCTTTTCCTTTTCAGCTGTACAGCGCGTCCCTACAAATTGCGCCAGGGGCCACGCAGGAGCGGACTCTGTCCGTGATTGCTCGAACCCCGGGCCAAGCCCACCGACGGAGCCGCCGAGGAGACATCGCGGACGAAGTCCGCTCCTGCACAAACCTCATCCCGTGCGTAGGAGCGGACTCTGTCCGCGATCGGTTGAACCACGCGCGAGGGCCATCATCAGAGTGGCCAAACGATCAGTCGCGATAGCCCGGCGAGACGCGATCCAGCATGCGCAGCAGTGCCGACCACGCCAGGTCATAACCATCCGGATCGCTCAACTCCCCTTCGGCCAGCGGTCGCGCTGGGGCATTGAACTGTTGCTCGGTGTGACGACACACCTCCTCCGGCGGAATCACCAGCTCGCCGCCCGCCTGGGCCGCCAACTGGATGTCGCAGGCCTTCTCCAGGTAGTACATGCGCAGGAACGCCTGCTGCACTGTCTGGCCGACCGTCAGCAGCCCATGGTTGCGCAGCATCAGGCCCAGGTGATCGCCCAGGTCGGCAACCAGGCGCTGTTGCTCGTCCATGGACAGGGCGATGCCTTCGTAATCGTGGTAGCCCAGCCGCCCGTAGAACTCCATCGACATCTGGTTCAGGGGCAGCAACCCACACGCCTGCGCCGCCACCGCGCAGCCGGCGCGGGTGTGGGTGTGCAGCACGCACTGAGCGTCTTCGCGGGCGCCATGGATGGCACTGTGGATCACGAAACCGGCCGGGTTGACCTTGTACGGCGACGGCTCCACCGCATGGCCGGACAGGTCGATCTTCACCAGGCTCGACGCGGTGATCTCGTCGAACATCAGTCCATAGGGGTTGATCAGGAAATGGTGTTCGGGACCGGGGATGCGCACCGAGATGTGGGTGAAGATCAGGTCAGACATGCGGTAGTGCGCGATCAGGCGGTAGCAGGCCGCCAGTTCCTCGCGCAGCTTCCATTCCTCGGGTGAACAGGTGGCGCGGCTGGGCGCCTGCAGCGACGTCATGGTGCACTTCTCCTCAAGGCAAGAAGGCGCCGGGGCAGAGGCCCCGGCGTCACGGTCACGTTCTGGTTATTGCGCGGCCCAGGCATTGAAGCGCTCTTCCAGCTCCTCGCCATGGTCGACCCAGAACTCGTCGTCCATCGCCAGGCCCTGCGGCAGGTTCTGCGGCGAGGTCGGCACCCAGCCAGCCAGGTCGGAGGGCAGGCGTTCGGCGGCCTGCTTGTTGGTCGGACCATACGCAATGTGTTTCACGTAGTCGACTTGCGCATCAGGCTGGTTGGCGAAGGCGATGAAACGCTTCGCCGCATCGACGTGCTCAGAGCCCTTGATGATCGCCCAGTAGTCCATGCCATACAGGCTGCCCGGCCACACCAGCTGCAGGTTACGCCCGCCCTTGAAGGCATCGGCGATACGCCCGGTATAGGTGGTGGTCATAACCACGTCACCGGCGGCCAGCCACTGCGCCGGTTGCGCGCCGGCTTCCCACCACTGCACGTAGGGCTTGATCTGGTTGAGCTTGGCGAAGGCACGGTCGACCCCCGCCTTGGTGCCCAGCTCCTTGTAGACGTCCGCCGGCTTCACGCCGTCGGCCATCAGGGCGAACTCCAGGTTGTAGATGGCGCGCTTGCGCAGGCCACGCTTGCCGGGGAATTTCTTCACGTCCCAGAAATCCGTCCAGGATTGCGGCGCGGGCTTGAGCTTGTCGGCGTCGTAGGCGATGGCTACGCCCCATACCAGAGCGGCCGACCCGCAATCCTTGGCGGCGTTGGGGATCAGCTGGTCCTTGCCGCCGATCTGCTGCCAGTCCAGCGGCACGAACAGGCCCTCGTCGCAGCCACGGGCCAGGTCCGGGCCCTCGATCTGCACCACGTCCCAGTCGGCGTGGCCGGTGTCGGCCATCACCTTGATGCGGGCCATTTCGCCGTTGTATTCGCTCTGGGTCACGCCGACCCCGGACTGCTTGCTGAACGGCTGGAAGAAGGCCGCTTCCTGGGCCTTCTGACCCGCACCGCCATAACCGACCACCACCATGTTCTCGGCGGCCCGGGCGCCGCCGCAGCACAGCCCGAGGGCCAGCAGCAGCGGCGCGGCGGCGGTCTTGAGAAAGAAGCGTTTGTGGAAAGTGCTTTGACGCAAAGTCATCGGGCATACCCCCAGTCGTAGGTGGCAGCGGGCGCAGCTGGAATGGCTGCGCACACGCAGGACGGGCGCGCCGGAACCACGGAGCAAGAAAGACAGGGCAGAGATGAATCGATTGCCAGCGGGTGGACCCGCCGTGCGAGGGGGGACCGTACGGGACGGTTCATGCGCCTCTCCTCTTGTAGTTGTTGTGGAGCACGTCGCGGTTGCCCCCGGAAAACTCCGGGAGCGGCATCGAAACTACCCAGTCACTTTTAAAAAAACAAGTTGATTTTTTACTGTCGGTAAATTTCCATAGAAAGAACTTAAACAACATTTGCTTAGAAAACATTGCCCACCCAGGAGAAACCGCCGTGTCCCAGGTTCGCCACTTCCAGCAATCCGCCCTGCAGTTCCAGTCCTACGGTGGACAAGACATCGAACGCGCCGCCATCTGTCGCCTGATCGGCCCGGCGGACAGCGAGACCATGGGCGCGGGCCTGGCGCGCTTCGACGGCGTCTCCATCGAGTGGACAGTGCTCTACGACGAACTGATCGTGGTGCTGGAAGGCAACTTCCGCCTGCGCCTGGCCGACCAGGTGATCGAGGCCAAGCCGGGCGATGTGATCTGGGTGCCTGAACGCACGCCGCTGGCCTACGAAGGCGAAAAAGCCTGCGTCTTCTACGCCCTCTACCCGGTGGACTGGCAGGCGCGCAACGCCTGAGTCCGACCGCCGGCCGCCCGCCGCGGCCGGCACTTCAACGCCGCACCACCAGTTGCACCACAACAAGAATCCGGAGTTGCCCGATGAGCCAGTTTCCCCACCTGTTCAGCCCGCTGCAGATCCGCGGCAAGGCGCTGAAGAACCGCATCATGTCCACCGGGCACGACACCTCGATGCCCACCGACAACCTGGTCAACGACCAGCTGGTGGCCTACCACACCGCCCGCGCCAAGGGCGGCGTCGGCCTGATCGTGCTTCAGGTCGCCGGCGTGCACGACAGCGCCCGCTACACATCCCATGTGCTGATGGCCACCGATGACGAGTGCATCCCCGGCTATCGGCGCATCGCCGAGGCGTGCCACGCCGAGGGCACGGTGGTGCTGTCCCAGGTGTTCCACCCGGGCCGCGAAATCATGGAATCCAGCGACGGCCTGCTGGCCGTGGCCTACGCGCCGTCCGCTTCGCCCAACGAACGCTTCCGCGTGATGCCCCGCGAGCTGAGCCAGGCGATGATCGACGAGATCATCGCAGGCTACGCTGCCGCCGCACGGCGCCTGCACACTGCCGGCATCGACGGCGTGGAAGTGGTCGCCAGCCACGGCTACCTGCCGGCGCAGTTCCTCAACCCACGGGTGAACCGCCGCAGCGACGGCTACAACGGCGACCTCGACGCCCGCCTGCGCTTCACCCGCGAAGTGATCGCCGCCATCCGCGCCGCCACCGACGAGGACTTCATCATCGGCCTGCGCATCTCCGCCGACGAACGCGATCCCGAAGGCCTCACCGAGGACGAATCGCTGCAGGGCGTCAAAGGGCTGCAGAAAGACCTGGACTACGTGCACATCGTCGCCGGCACCTCCGCCTCCCTGGGCGGCGCCATCCACATCGTGCCGCCGATGGCCATCGAAGCTGCGTACCTGGCCAACGAAGCCGGCACCTTCAAGCGCAATCTGGACATCCCGCTGTTCGTCACCGGGCGCATCAACCAGCCGCAGGAAGCCGAGCTGATCGTCGCCCGCGGCCAGGCCGACGTCTGCGGCATGACCCGCGCGCTGATCTGCGACCCGCAGATGCCGAGCAAGACCGAAAGCGGCCACGTCGAGGACGTGCGCGCCTGCATCGCCTGCAACCAGGCGTGCATCGGCCACTTCCACCGCGGCTACCCGATCTCCTGCATCCAGCATCCGGAAACCGGCCGCGAGCTGATCTACGCCGAACGCAAGATGACCGCCCAGCGCAAACGCGTAATGGTGGTCGGCGGTGGGCCGGCCGGAATGAAGGCCGCCGCTGTCGCTGCCCAGCGTGGCCATGACGTCACCCTTTGCGAGGCCACCGCTCAGTTGGGCGGCCAGGTCAACCTCGCCCAGCTTCTGCCGCGCCGCGCGGAGTTCGGCGGCGCCTCCACCAACCTGCAACGCGAGATGCAGTTGGCTGGCGTCGAAGTGCGCCGCAACACCCGTGTCGACCGCGCGCTGGTCGAGCAGGAACGCCCTGACGTGGTGATCGTCGCCACCGGCGCCAAACCCTATCGCCCCCCCTACGAAGAAGCCGGCGAACTGCAGGTGGTGGACGCCTGGCAGGTGCTGCGCGGCGAAGTGAAGCTCGGCCGCTCGGTGCTGGTCACCGACTGGCGCGCCGACTGGATCGCCCCCGGCATCGCCGAGCGCCTGGTACGCGACGGCCACCAGGTGCAACTCGCCGTGAACGGCACCCACGCCGGCGAAAGCCTGCCGCTCTACGTGCGCGACCACCTGGCCGGCGAGCTGCACCGCCTGGGCATCAGCATCACCACCTACGCCCGGCTGTACGGCGTGGACGACAGCACCGTCTACCTCCAGCACACCGCCAGCGGCGAGCCGATGCTGGTGGAAAACATCGACACCCTGGTGCTCTGCCAGGGCCACCAACCGGTGGACGAACTGGCCGACGAGATCGCCGACCTCGCCGAGGTCCGCCGCATCGGCGACTGCCTGGCGCCGCGCACGGCGGAAGAAGCGATCTACGAGGGGCTGAAGGCGGGCTGGGCGATCTGAGCCAGCTTGAACGCTGGGGACGGATTAATCCGTCTCCAGCGCCCATCAACCAGGATTGCGCTCTAGAATGGCCGCTTTGCAGTCAATCGTTGAAGCCATGAATCCAGGTCTCGCCAGAATCATCGCCGACTATCAGCGCGCCGTACGCCAGGCCGTGGCGTTGCTCGAGCAATCGGCCATCACTCGCCCCGCCAGCAATCACGAATGGGCATTTCTCGACATTCCCCATCGGGGAACCCTCAAAGAGGGTGTGCGCTACTTCAAGCATGGCTACGGCTGCGCCGTGCACCTGTCCGAAGGAACTGTGGACTTCGACTTTGGCGCCAAGGGTAAAATCGACGGGTTCGATGTCTGGCGTCTGGCCGGTTTCGCGGAGGCTCGGCTACCCGACTATGGTTTTGCCGACGAAGATGCCCTCAAGGCGTGCTTTAACCAGGAGGTCGAAGCAGGATCGCTGCACTACTCCGGCTACATCCTCTACTACGTCGCGCCTCTTGAGCCGCACTGCGGGCAACGATGAATCGACGCATTGTTTAGAATGCCCCACGACGACATTCGCCAGGACCCTCGCCGCATGAGCCGCAAAGCCCCGCAGGAAGCACCCGCCAACGCCGAAGCGCAGTTCCTCGGCACCCGCATCCGCGGCCTGCGCAAGCGCCGTGGCATGACTCTGGCGGAGCTGGCCGAACAGAGCGGGCTGACTGCCGGCTATATCAGCCAACTGGAACGCAACCTGGCTTATCCATCGATCCCGGCGCTGTTCAACATCGCCCGCAGCCTGGGCGTGACCATCCAGTGGTTCTTCGCCAGCGAAGTGCAGGTCGACCCATCGGACGCCGGCTACGTCGTACGGCGCAACGCCCGCACCAGCGTGCATTACGAGGACGGCATCGTCGACGAACTGCTCAGCCCGCAGCCCAGCCGCCAGCTGGAAATCCTCCACTCGAAGTTCCCGCCCGGCACCTACAGCCAGCAGAGCTACAGCCACGAGGGCGAGGAAGCCGGCTATCTGCTTAGTGGCACTTTCGAGCTTTGGGTGGGCGAGCGCTATTTCCTGCTCAATGAAGGCGACAGTTTCAGCTACTCCAGCCAGGAGCCGCACCGCTACGGCAATCCGGGAGATGTGGACGCGGTGGTGCTGTGGGTGATTACGCCGCCGACGTTCTGAAGTCTCGGGGCTTTTCGTAGGAGCGAGCTCGCTCGCGAACCTGCCTGATGCCGTTGCTGCCGAAAGAGCGTTCGCGAGCAAGCTCGCTCCTACAGTCGAGGCACCGGGAAGTTCTGGGTGAACGTTTTGTCAGGCTCCGTTTCCCAGCTTTCAAGAACGGTAACATCCGGCTGACTCGGCGCTTGGCCCTACACCGAACGGCCCCTCTTCCCCTGGAAAAGGGCTAGGGTGAGGAAAATCCGTCGCACCGAAGCCCGATCAACCCTTGATCAGTCGGCCCAGGCCATCCAGCAACCGTTCCAAAGCACCCTGATTGGCCTTCATCACCCCCAACCCGGCCTCTGCCATACGCTCGGCGCTAGCCGGCTCGTCCCACAACGCCGCCACGCCCACCGCCAGCGAAGGCGCATCGGCGACTTCGCGCAGCGCGCCGACCTCACGCAACTGGGCGGCGATTTCCAGGAAGTTGAACAGGTGCGGGCCAGACAGCACCGGCTTGCCCAGCGCCGCCGGCTCCAGCAGGTTGTGGCCGCCATTGGGCACCAGGCTGCCGCCGACGAAGGCGACGTCCGCCAGCGCATAGAGGAACAGCAGTTCGCCCATGGTGTCGCCGAGCAGCACCTGGGTGTCCGCCGTGACCAGCTCGCCGGTGGAGCGACGCTGGGTACGGAAGCCTTCACGCTGGCACAGTTCGAACATCGGGCCGAAGCGCTCCGGGTGGCGTGGCACCAGAAGCAGCAAGGCGTCCGGATGTTTTTCCAGCAGTTGGCGATGCGCCGCCAGGACGATTTCGTCCTCCCCGGCGTGGGTGCTGGCGGCGATCCACACTGGCCGCTGTTGTGCCTGCCACTGGCCGCGCAAGTCAGCGGCGCGGACCAGCAGTTCAGGGTCGATGGTCAGGTCGAACTTGATCGAGCCGGTGACGCTCACGCAGTCCGGTCGCGCGCCGAGCTGGCGGAAGCGTTCGGCTTCGGCCTCGGTCTGCACGGCGATCCAGCTCATCTCTTCGAGCATCGGCCGGGTCAGCCCGGCGAAACGCGCGTAGCCACGCGCCGAACGCTCGGACAGCCGCGCGTTGGCCAGCGCCACCGGAATGCCGCGCTTGGCGCACTGGTGGATGTGGTTGGGCCACAGCTCGGTTTCCATGATCACGCCCATCACCGGCCGAGCGCGGTCGAGGAAGCGCGCCGCCGCCCAAGGCAGGTCGTACGGCAAGTAACAGTGCTGCACCTGGTCGCCGAACATCGCGCGGATTCGCTCGGAGCCGGTGGGCGTCATGCAGGTGACGGTGATCGGCAGGCCGGGATGGCGCTGCATCAGCGCGCGGATCATCGGCGCGGCGGCGATGCTCTCGCCCACCGACACCGCGTGCACCCAGATGCCGCCGGGCTTGAGGTCTGGCAGGCCGAGGGAGAAGCGCTCGCCGATGCGCTGGGCATAGGCTGGCGCCTTGCGCGAACGCAGGAACAGGCGCAGCGCGACCAGCGGCAGGCCCAGGTGGAACAGCAGGGTATAGAGGGTCCGGTTCATGGCGGCGGAGAGTAGCAAATTCGCGCGCTTGGCGGCCGCACAATCCTGTAGGGTGCACCGTTCTTGGTAGGAGCGAGCTTGCTCGCGAACCGCTTGACGTTGGAGCGGCCAGGAAACCCTGTTCGCGAGCAAGCTCGCTCCTACGAAGAGCAGATCACACGGGCGCGGCGAGATGCTCCGCGAAGCACTCGCCCAGCCAGTTCGCCGCCGGCCCCAGCGGTTCGTCGCGGCGCCAGACCAGCTCCACCACCAACGGCGGCGGCGTCCAGTCGCTGGCCAACTCCACCAGCAACGGCTGGTAGGCCGGGTACTGCGCCACGTGGGTCGGCAACCAGGCCCAGCCGAGGTCGCGCATCAGCAGTTCAGCCATGGCGTAGAAGCTGTCGGCGCGCCAGACCAGTGGGCTGATCTGCTCGCCACCGGGGTAATGGCTGTCCTGCGGGGCCATCAGCAACTGGCGATGCCGGGCGAGTTCGCGGCGATCGGCATAGTCGAGCTTCGCCAGCTCATGCCCGGCGCCGCACACGGTGACCATCTCGATGGTGCCCAGGCGCTGCCGCTCGAGTTCCTCCGGCATGCCCTCGTGATGAAACAGCAGGCCCAGGTCCGCACGGCGCTCCAGCAGCTTGCGCGCCACGTCGCCCTGGGCGCTGCTGGAAAGCTGTACCTCCACGCTGGGGAATTCCTGCGCCAGCGCCTCCAGGCCCGAAAGTACCGGCTGATAGGGCATCGCCTCGTCCTGGGCCAGGCGCAACAGTGGCTCGGTGCC
This sequence comes from Pseudomonas multiresinivorans, assembly GCF_012971725.1. Lineage (NCBI taxonomy): Bacteria > Pseudomonadati > Pseudomonadota > Gammaproteobacteria > Pseudomonadales > Pseudomonadaceae > Pseudomonas > Pseudomonas multiresinivorans. The sequence continues at coordinate 1,272,984 of NZ_CP048833.1, read as the reverse complement.
GCAAACCAGCGAGCGCGCACGGCTCTCCAGGCGCTCGCACTGGCGCAGTACCTCCCGTGCCTCGTCCAGCAGCGCGCGCCCTTCGGCGGTCAGCACTGGCTGGCGACCGCTGCTGCGTTCGAAGAGGGTCACGCCCAGGTCGCTTTCCAGCAGGGCGATGGATGAACTCACCGCCGACTGCACGCGCTGCAACTGGCGCGCCGCCGCCGAGAAGGAGGACTGATCGGCGACGCTGACGAAGAGCCGCAACTGGTCCAGGTTCCACTGCATCGCCCACCCCTCCAACCTATCTCAGATACAGATAGGTAATGACTTTATCCCATCGCCGGAAAGACTAGAATGCCCGGCAGAATCGAACGTCAGCAGCGTGTCGCTCATACCGAGCGGCGTGTCGTTCCGGGGAGCACCCACCATGCCCGGCTATCTCTACCTCGCCATCGCCATCGTCGCCGAAGTCGTCGCCACCGCTTCGCTGAAGTCGGTCAAGGGCCTTTCCACGCCGCTGCCACTGATACTGGTGATCGTCGGCTATGCCATCTCCTTCTGGATGCTCACCCTGGTGGTGCGCAGCATTCCCGTGGGCATTGCCTACGCCATCTGGGCCGGCCTGGGGATCGTGCTGGTCAGCGTGGCGGCGCTGTTCCTCTACCAGCAGAAACTCGACACCGCCGCCGTGCTCGGCATGTGCATGATCGTCAGCGGTGTGGTGGTTATCCAGTTGTTCTCCCGCACCGCCGGTCACTGACGCACCGTCGCCAGCCGCCTTCTGTAGGAGCGAGCTTGCTCGCGAACGCTCTCCCGGCAGCCCGGCGTCAAGCGGGTTCGCGAGCAAGCTCGCTCCTACAAGCCCGGGCCACCGCTGCGAACGGCCGCCGGATCTATCAGGCGTTATACTGCGCGCTTCGTTTTCCCCACGAGGCGCTTTCATGTCCGAATCCCTGAGCACCGACATCCTCATCGTCGGCGGCGGCATCGCCGGTCTCTGGCTCAACGCTCGCCTGCGTCGCGCCGGCTTTTCCACCGTGCTGGTGGAGAACACCGCGCTGGGCGGCGTGCAGAGCATGCGCTCGCAGGGGATCATCCATGGCGGCACCAAGTACGCGCTGCACGGCGCGCTGACCGGCGCCTCGGAAGCCATCGCCGACATGCCCGCGCTGTGGCGCGACTGCCTGGCTGGCACCGGCGAAGTGGACCTGCGCGGCGTGCGCGTGCTTTCCGACGCCCACTACCTGTGGTCCCCCGGCGGCCTCGCCGGCAACCTCACCAGCTTTTTCGCCAGCAAGGCAGTGCGCAGCCGCGTCGCCCAGGTGAAGGGCAGCGACCTGCCGCCAGCGCTGCAGGATAAAGCCTTCAAGGGCAAGGCCTACCGCCTCACCGAACTGGTGCTGGACGTGCCCAGCCTGGTTGCACGCCTCGCCGAACTGGCCGGCGACGGCCTACTGGCCGGCGAGCGCATCGAAGCCCTGCGTGAAGGCGACAAGCTGGTCGGCCTGTGCGTGGACGGCCGCGAGATCCGCGCCCAGCGCGTGGTGCTCAGCGCCGGCGCCGGCAACGAGGCGCTGCTGCGCGAGCTGGGCCTGGAGCGCCCGGAAATGCAGCGCCGCCCGCTGCACATGGTGCTGGTCACCGCGCCGACCCTGAAACCGCTGTACGCCCACTGCCTTGGCGGCGGGCCGAAGCCACGCGTCACCGTCACTACCCACCCGCTGAGCAATGGCGACTGGGTCTGGTACCTGGGCGGCGACATCGCCGAATCCGGCGGCGTGGCGCGCAACGAGGCCGAGCAGATCGCCGAGGCGCAGCGTGAATTGCACAAGCTGGTGCCGTGGATCGACCTTTCCGCCGCGCGCTGGGCCACCTTGCGAGTGGACCGTGCCGAGCCCTCGCAGAACAACCTGCTGCGCCCGGACAGCGCCTTCCTCGCCGAGGACGGCGCACTGCTGGTCGGCTGGCCGACCAAACTGGCCCTGGCGCCGAACTTCGCCGATCGCGTGCTGGAGTCCCTGGATAAAGCCGGAGTACGTCCACAGGCCGCAGCTGCCCTGCCCGCACTGCCTCGTCCCGCCATAGCTCGCCCGGTCTGGGAGGAGCTGTTCGGATGAAGACCCTGCATCACCTGCACCGCCCGCTCGGCAGCACCGGCCTGAATGTCTCGCCGCTGGGCCTGGGCACCGTGAAACTGGGCCGCGACCAAGGCGTGAAATATCCCGCGGGCTTTCGCATCCCCGATGACCGCGAGGCCGCCGACCTGATCGCCCTGGCCCGCGACCTGGGTATCAACCTGATCGACACTGCGCCAGCCTACGGCCGCAGCGAGGAACGCCTCGGCCCGCTGCTGCGCGGCCAGCGCGATCAGTGGGTGATCGTCAGCAAGACCGGCGAGGAATTCGTCGGCGGCCAGTCGCAGTTCGACTTCAGCGCCGCCCACACGCGCCGCTCGGTCGAGCGCAGCCTCCAGCGCCTGGAGACCGACTACATCGATCTGGTGCTGGTGCACTCCGACGGCAACGACCTGGACATCCTACGCGGCACCGAGGTCTACGCGACCCTGGAGCGCCTGAAGGACGAAGGGCTGATCCGCGGCTTCGGCTTCTCCGGCAAGACCGCCGACGGCGGCCTCTTGGCCCTGGAGCGCGGCGACTGCGCCATGGTCACCTACAACCTCAATGAACAGGCAGAAAAGCCAGTGATCGACCATGCCCTGGCCCAGGGTCGCGGCATCCTGATCAAGAAGGCCCTGGCCAGCGGCCACGCCACCCTGGCGCCGGGAGTGGACCCGGTGCGCGCGAGCTTCGAGCTGGTGCTGGGCCATCCGGGCGTCGCCAGCGCCATCGTCGGCACCATCAATCCGTTGCACCTGGCGCATAACGTGAGCATCGCCGCCGAGGTGCTCGACCACTGATCGGCAGACGCCGTACGGTCATGTGGATTGCGTATTCCTGTGCCATGCTCCAACTCCCCCGGTGAAAACCGTGGGCACAGAAACTGTCGCCAGCCGATGATTTCCCTGCAAAACTCTCGGAATCGCCAAGCCTTTCAGGGAAAAATCCGGAAATCCTTTTGATTTTCGATGACACCAGGATCGGTGTCAGGCTGTCTAGGTTGTAGCGACCCCGAAAAGAACGATCGGCCGGTCCGTCTCCCGCAGACGGTCAGCGTTGGCGTCGGCGTCGCCTTTGAAAAGGACGCGCCCGGCGCAACCCGGCGCCCTGTACGAGAAGGAACCCCCACATGCCCCGTACGCTCGCCCGCAAGGACCCGACCGCCTTCAAGACCCTGCCGCTGCTGGTGGAAGCCAGCCCGGAAGGTCTCGCCTACCAGACCCTCGGCAAGCCCCTGAACTTCGCCCAGGTCCTGGAAAAGCGCCGCCCCATCGAAATCCACGAAACCGAACGCTTTACCACCGAACTGGCCAATCTCGGCGTCTCGGTGCGCCTGACCCTGAATTACCAAGGCCGCGACCACTGGATCCTGGTGCGCCAGCGCCGCCTGGATCGTGGCGACACCGTGCTCAAGCTGATTTCCGGCTACGTGCCGGCCCATGAGCTGAACCTGCCGCTGCTCACGGCGATCCAGGAAGTGGCCGAGGAATGCCTGGTGGAAACCGCCGACGGCTGGCTCGGCGGGCGCTTCGGCGACACCTGGTTGCCGACGCCGTATGAGGGCATTTTGCGCTACCGCGAAACCAGCCACTTCTCGCTCACCCCGCTGTCCGGCGCCTCGCGTCCGGTACAGGCCGGCGCGCTGCGCCTGCTGGAGCGCCCGCAGGCCTACGTGCATCTGCCGACGGCCTCCCTGCAACTGGTCTACGACCTGCGCATGGAGCTGCCCAAGGACGCCCGCGAGGTCAGCCTGTTCCATGTCGACGAAAAACTCGAAAGCGGTCCGCTGGTGGCGCGCCTCGATCGCCGTCGTCCGGACCTTTACCTGTTGCCGCTGGAGCATGGCCAACCCACTGGCGAACTCTTCACCCTGAGCAAGGGCGAACTGTGCAAGGCGAGCACCCGCGGCCTCTGGCTATCGGAAAGCTTCGCCGAGCAGGAAGGTTGGCTGGTGCGCGAAGAGCGCATCCGTTTCCGCGAATGGATGGAGCAGTGGCCGCCCGCCGCCGGCAATGCCGGCAGCGGGCGACGCACGGCCTGAGGCCGTCCCCTGATTCGCCCTGCCTGACGGTAGGGCGACGTCTGTAGGAGCGAGCTTGCTCGCGAACCATGTCAGGCGGGTACGCCGGCGTTGAGCAGTTCGCGAGCAAGCTCGCTCCTACAACAGCTTCACTTCAATTGACTGGAGCTCTTGCCGAGCAACCGCCGCGCCACGATCAGCAGCTGGATCTGCTGGGTGCCCTCGAAGATGTCGAGGATCTTCGAATCACGCGCCCATTTCTCCAGCAACTCTTCCTCCCCATAGCCCAACGCGCCCGCCAACTCGACGCACTTGAGTGTCACCTCGTTGGCTACCCGCCCGGCCTTGGCCTTGGCGATGGAGGCCTCCTTGGAATTGGGCAGGCGATTGTCGGCCATCCACGCCGCCTTCAGAGTCAGCAGACGCGCCGCTTCCCATTCGGCCTCCAGGCGATACAGCGTGGCTTCGGCGTGGCTGGCGGTCAGCAGCGGCTGGCGGTAGTCGAAGCGGCAGCCGGCCTTCTTCAACAGCTCGCGAGTGCGATCCAGCGAGGCCTTGGCCACGCCGATGGCCATGGCGGCCACCAGCGGCCGGGTGTTGTCGAAGGTTTCCATCACCCCGGCGAAACCTTTCTGCACGTCAATCTCGGCATTGCCCAGCAGGTTCGCTGCCGGTACGCGGCAATCGGTGAAGCTGATGGAGGCGGTGTCCGAGGCCTTGATCCCGAGCTTCTTCTCCAGCCGAGTGACGGTCATACCCGGCGTGCCCTTCTCCACCACGAAGGACTTGATCGCCGCGCGACCCAGGCTCTTGTCCAGGGTCGCCCAGACCACCACGGCATCGGCGCGGGCGCCGGAGGTGACGAAGATCTTCTCGCCGTTGAGCAGGTAGTGATCGCCATCGCGGGTAGCAGTCGTGCGGATCGCTGCCGAGTCCGAGCCGCAGCCCGGCTCGGTGATGGCCATGGCTGCCCAGGTGCCGGAGAAGCGCTTGAGCTGCTCCTCATTGGCCACCGCGGCGATGGCGGCGTTGCCCAGGCCCTGGCGCGGCATGGCCAGCAACAGGCCAGTGTCGCCCCAGCACATCTCCATCACGCCCAGGCAGGCGGAGAGGTTGCCGCCGTTCTTCACGCCCTCCTCCGCGCCGGCCTTGCGCTTGCTGGCCGAGGTGGCGCCGACGGCGTCCGGCGAACCGGCGTTCATGCCGTCCAGCAGCGCGGCGAGCAGGTCCAGTTCCTTGGGATAGGCGTGCTCGGCCTTGTCGTACTTGCGGGAAATCGGCCGCAGGTAGTTCTCGGCAACCTGGCGGGCCTGGTTCTGCAAGGTGCGGAATTTCTTCGGTGTCTCGAGGTACATGCAAGGCTCCTTACAGATGCAGGCCGCCAGCCATCAGGCTGACGGCGCGCAGATCGCGGTACCAGCGTTCGGCCGGGTGTTCCTGGGTGAAACCGTGGCCGCCGAGCAGTTGCACCGCGTCGGTGCCGATCTTCATCGCCTTCTCGGCGCAGAGTAGCTTCGCCAGGTAGGCCTCGCGATGGAAAGCCTGTCCGCGCTCAGCCAGCGCGCAGGCGCGCCAGACCATCAGGCGCATGGCGTCCAGCTCGATGGCAATGTCCGCGACCATGAAGGCCACGCCCTGGCGATGGCTGATCGGCTCGCCGAAGGCCTCGCGCTCGTTGCAGTAGGTGATGACGTAGTCCAGCGCAGCCTGCCCGGTGCCCACGGCCAACGCACACCAGGCCAGCGCGGTGTAATCGAGGAAGGACTGATAGTCGAACTGCTCCGCCGCCAAACGCTGTTCGGCCGGAACCTTCACATTCTTGAAACGAATTCGCGCGGTTCCGGTGGCCTTCAAGCCCATGGCCGATTCAGCACGTGCCTCGACACCCTTGGCGCGGGTGTCGATAAGGAACAGCGCCGGGCCGTCGCCAGCATCCGCCGCCACGATCAGCTTCTGCGCATCCACGCCACGTACCACCAGGCACTTCTCGCCGGACAGGGTGTAGCTCGAGCCACGCTTGCGGGCCTTGGTGGACAGGCGCAACGGATCGGCCAGCAGCTGCGGCTCGTTCACCGCAATGGCGATCAGCGGCGCCCCCTCTTCAGCAACGAAAGCCGGCAGCCAGCGGGCTTGTTGTTCCGATGAGGCCCAGCGGCGAATGCAGTTGGCCGCCGAGAGCGGCACCAGCAGCGCGGCGGCCAGGCTGAGATCGCCACGGGCGAGGGATTCGGCGATCAGCGCATTGGTCACCACCGTGCGCTCGCCAGCCATGCCGCCGTGCACTTCGCTGACACCGTAGTGGGTCAGCCCCAGCTCCTGCGCCTGGGCCAGCAGCTCCAGGCCCAGGTTGGCCTTGGCGTCGGCCTCATGGGCGGCCGGGCGAAGCACTTCGGCGGCAAAGCCTTCGAGCATCTCCACCAGCATCTGCTGCTCGTCGGACAGGGACAGGTCGAACAGCCCGTCCGGATCGGCCTTGCGTGGGGTCTTGGGCTGCTTGGCGGCGCGCTCGCTGGCCAGCCGGAAGCCAGTGCGGCTGCCGCTGTAGAGCAGTCTTTCGAAAGGCTTGCGCAGCTTGAGTCGGTCCGGCCAATCGGCCTGGGCGACACGGTTCAGCACGGCCAGGGCGCGGCCCTGCACGTCGGTGGTCATGGCATCTCGCTCCGCGGAGGGTGGATGCCCCGATCATGCGCCGGGAAACGGCGGGGGAACCATGACCGCTTTGCCGTTGGTCGCTGGCAGAGCGGTCAGTGGGGGGTATGCGGGGTTACCTGGGGTGATGAGAGTCTGTAGGAGCGAGCTTGCCCGCGAATTGCCCCGCAGCGGGGTTTGTTCGCGAGCAAGCTCGCTCCTACAAAAGGCGCTCCCTGCAGGAACGGCCCAGGCTAGCGAAAGCAGATCAGCCCTGGTGGCGAATCTTCTCGACGATGGCGGTGGTGGAGCTGTTTTCCACCAGGCCCAGCACGCGGACTTCGCCGCCGTAAGCCTTGACGATGTCGGCACCGACCACCTGCTCGACGCCGTAGTCGCCACCTTTGACCAGCACGTCCGGACGAACTTCGGTAAGCAGGCGCTCGGGGGTGTCTTCGCCGAAGCTGACAACCCAGTCCACCGCGCCGAGGCCGGCGAGCACTGCCATGCGGCGGTCGACGCTGTTGATCGGGCGGCCCGGGCCTTTCAGGCGAGTGACCGAACCGTCGTCGTTGACCCCGACGATCAGGCGATCGCCCTGGGCGCGCGCCTGTTCCAGGTAGGTCACGTGGCCCGCATGGAGGATGTCGAAGCAGCCGTTGGTGAAGACAATCTTCTCGCCGTGGGCGCGGGCGTCCTCAATGGCCAGCAGCAGTTGGTCGAGGCTCAGCACGCCACGCTCGGAGCCCTGCTCGCGCTGCACGGCGCGGCGCAGTTCGGGAGCGCTGATGGCGGCGGTGCCGAGCTTGCCGACGACGATGCCGGCGGCGAGGTTGGCCAGGGCCACGGCTTGCGGCAGATCCTCACCAGCGGCGATGGCGCCGGCCAGGGTGGAAATCACGGTATCGCCGGCGCCAGTGACGTCGAACACTTCGCGGGCCCGGGCCGGCAGGTGCAGGGCGCTATGGCCGGGGCGCAGCAAGGTCATGCCGTGCTCGCCGCGGGTGACCAGCAGCGCGCCGAGTTCAAGCTCGGTCATCAGCTGCTGGCCCTTGGCAACCAGGTCGGCTTCATCGGTGCAGCGACCGACGATGGCTTCGAATTCGGAAAGATTCGGGGTGATCAGGCTGGCGCCACGGTAGATGGCGAAGTCCTTGCCCTTGGGGTCGGCCAGCACCGGGATACCACGCTGGCGGGCGGCCTGGATCAGTGCCTGGTGGTTCTTCAGCGCGCCCTTGCCGTAGTCGGAGAGCACCAGCACGCGGACCTGGTCCAGCAGTGCCTCGACGTCGGCGGACAGCGCCACGGCGTCAGTGCGGAAGGCTTCCTCGAAGTCCACGCGCAGCAGTTGCTGGTGACGGCTCATGACCCGCAGCTTGACGATGGTCGGCTGGCCGGCGATGCGCTGGAAGCGAGTGGTCACGCCCACGGCCTGCAGGCTGTCGCTCAGGCTGTCGGCGGCTTCGTCGACGCCGGTGACGCCGACCAGGAAGGCCGGAGCGCCGAGGGCGGCGAGGTTCAGCGCGACGTTGGCGGCGCCACCGGGGCGGTCCTCATGCTGCTCGACCCGCACCACGGGCACCGGGGCCTCGGGCGAGATGCGCGAGGTCGCGCCGTGCCAGTAGCGGTCGAGCATCACGTCGCCGACTACTAGAACGGGGGCCTGATCGAATCGGGGCATGGTCAATTTCATGGGAACTCCGCAGGTCGAAATCGCCGCGGATAATACCATAGCCGCCCGGTGCGACTTGCGCCGGTCAGGGCAGTCTGCGCACCCAGAACAGCTCGTGGCGACGCACCGCCTTGCGGAAGAACTCGTCGTCGCCGGTGACCGGCCACTGGCGACCGGCGAGCACACGCTGGATCAGCCGGCGCAGGCGCTTCTTGCCGGTGAGCGGGGTCTGCAGATCGTGCTGCAACGCCAGGGCCTGGGCCTTGTCGATGCGCGTCGCGGCATCCAGCACCGGGCTCCACAGCGGGTCGGCCGGCAATGCCTCGATACAAGGTGGCAGGGCGATGCCGCCATCGGCCGGGCCCATGGGCCAGCGGTCGTTGTCGTGCAGGTGGTTGGCGTAGAGCAGCAGGGTCTGCGGCTTCCAGATGCTGCGTTCGATGGCCTCCAGGGTCGCGCGGGTGGCGTGCACGTGATCGGCGTGGGGGTCCAGTTCCGGATGCGCGGTGAGGATGACTTCCGGACGGATGTGCTCGATCAGCGAGGTCAGATCGGCCACCAGGTTGAGCCAGGTCGGTGCGCCGTCGCTATCGCCCGGCAGGCTCAGCGAGTTGAAGCCCCGAGCCGTCCGGATATCGTGCTCGTCCGACTCGCGGGAGCCGAACGCCTTGCTCGGTTCCGCCGACATCGCCGGCAGTTGCAGGCAGTAGTAACCCAACTGCACGCAGCGCTCGGCAGGCACCCCGCCCCAGAGCGGCGCGGCGATGCTGTCCCAGGTGCGCAGGCGGCCCTTGAGCCTGGCGGCCTCGGCCTTGCCCAGCCCGAGACGCTGGTAGTGCTCGGCCTCGATTTCACCCTGGGTCAGGGTGACGATCCAGGCTTCCGGGCAACGGCTGTACTGGCCGAAGGCAGCCAGTTCGGCGTCATCCGCGTGAGGGGCGATGATCAGCAGGCGCTGCCGGGCGTAATCGGGATTGTCGAAGGCATGCAGCACGCCCTGCTGCGCCAGCCGGCAATGGCGGTTGCGGATGCGCAGCCGCCCGGCACGCAGCGCTTCACCCTGACCGGAGAGGTTGAGGTAGCGCTTGCCGCTGACGCCCCGTTCGAAGTCCTGACGGTCGCTCTCGACGCCCTCGATCACTACCTGCGGATCGAGCCAGCGGCCGAGCAACGAGGCTTTCACCTCGATCTCCAGCACCAGGGTCTCCTCCCGCTCCGGCAACGCGCCGGTGGCAACGTGCAAGCCGTGCGCGCCCAGGGAGACCGGCAGTGCGATGGAGCCTTCGGGGAAGTCGTAGCGATAGTCGTCGCGCGGGGAGTAGAACAGGTGATCGGCGAACCACGCCTCATGGGCGACCCAGCCGAGCAACACGGCCAGCGGCACACTCCACCAGGGCGCGAGGATACCCAGCAGGATCAGCGCCAGCAGGGCAACGAGCAGGACCACACGCTTCTTGCGGCGGTGCTGTTTGAGCAGTTGCTGTTTGCGGGCGGTCATGTCGTTCTCCGTGGAAACCGATCGCGGACGCAGTCCGCTCCTACGCACGGGCCAAGGCACCGTGCACGAACTGTAGGAGCGAGGGGGCGCCTGGCCCTTGCTCGCGAACGGTGTTCCGCCTGGCACTGCCGTGTCATGCGGTTCGCGAGCAAGCTCGCTCCTACGAAAAGCGGGGTCAGACCTGGAACACCGGCACCCGGTGACACCAGCGGTCCTTGTACTCGCGGTCGGCGCGGCCGAAGGAGTAGCGCAGCGGCTTGCCCAGTGCCTCGGCCTCGGCCCAGGCCTCCTGGGTATTGACGAAGCTGAGCACGCTGCCGGGGCTGAACTCACGGTTCTCCGGTGCCACGCCGCCATTTATGTATTCGACGCTGATCCATTTCGGCGCCTCGACGCGGTAGAGAATCTGGATCGCCACCGGCTCGCCGTCCAGGCGCACCAGCGAACCACGCATGAACTCGCGCATCAGGCCGAACACTTCGGCCAGCCGCGCCTTCCCCGGCACCTCGAACTCCCAGCGGCGCTGGAACAGGTCGGCATAAATGCTCGCCTGCTCCTCGGGGCTCAGCTCGCTCATCGGCTGCAGCACACCGCCCGCCTCTTCCAGCAAACGCTGTTCGCGGCGCTGGTTGTAACGGAATTTTTTCGAGAAGTCGGCCGGCGCGCGGTTCATCGCCAGTTGCTCGGGCTGCTCGCGGGCGTCGCTGACCTGCTCGCGGTTCAGCTCGGAGAGGTAGCGCACCTGATGGCGCAGCTCGATGCGCGCGCCGTCGGCGATCGGCAGGATGATTTCGGCATTGCCCAGGTCGAACAACGCCTTCTTGCCCTCGCGCTTGAGCACGTCCTTGGACAACGCCAGGTTGCGCCCCCAGGTGGCCACGGCGGCGCGCAGTTCGTCGCCTTCGAACCAACCGAGGTAGCGCACCGGGATACCGGCCAGGGCGGCCAGGCGCTCGACGACGTCGGGGTGGGTAGCGACGCTGCCACCAAACCGGTGCCAGGCGGCGGCATAGTCTGCCGCCGTGATGGGCGTCCAGCCGCGTTCGCGGAAGACTCGCAGACGATTCAGCATGCCAGGGTGTTCCGCTCCAGCGTCATACCGGCTGCTCGACGCTCAATTCGTTGCCGTCGACCGGATCGTCGGCGAACTGGCGGGCGTGCAGACGGGCGTAGTAGCCGTTCTGGGCGATCAGCTGATCGTGGGTGCCGCGCTCGACGATATGGCCCTGGTCCATCACCAGGATCAGGTCCGCCGCCTCGATGGTGCTCAGGCGGTGGGCGATGACCAGCGTGGTGCGGCCTTCCATGACCTTCTCCAGGGCGGCCTGGATGTGCCGTTCGGACTCGGTGTCCAGCGCCGAGGTGGCCTCGTCGAGGATCAGCACCGGCGCATCCTTGAGCAGCGCGCGGGCAATTGCCAGGCGCTGGCGCTGGCCGCCGGAGAGCATCACGCCGTTCTCGCCGACTTCGGTATCGAAGCCTTCAGGAAGACGGTCGATGAACTCGCGGGCAAAGGCATCTTCGGCCGCCTTCTCCACCGCTTCGCGCGGTTTGCTGGCGAGGTCGCCATAGGCAATGTTGTTGAGCACGCTGTCGTTGAACAGGTTGACCTGCTGGGTCACCAGGGCGATGTGCCGGCGCAGATTGGTCAGCTTGTAGTCTTCGACGTCCGTGCCATCGAGCAGGATCTGCCCTTCGCTGTGGTCGTAGAAGCGCGGGATCAGGTTGGCGAGCGTCGACTTGCCGCTGCCGGAACGACCGACCAGCGCCACCATCTGGCCCGGCTCGACGCTGAAGTTCAGTTCGTTCAGGACTTTCCGCTCGGTGCCTGGGTAGGTGAAGCTGAGGTTCTTCACCTCCAGGCGGCCCTGTACGCGGTCACGCTCGACGGTGCCGTTGTCCACTTCGGGCTGCTCATCGAGCTGCTCGAAGATACTCTCGGCACCGGCCACGCCCTTCTGGATGGTGGAGCTGACTTCGGAGAGCTGGCGGATCGGTTTGGGCAGCAGGCCGGCCATGGAGATGTAGGCCACCAGGTCGCCGACGGTGGCATCGCCACGCAGCAGCAGTACCAGATACAGCAGCACGGCCATGGCGCTGTAGATCACCAGCTGCAGCATCGGCGTGTAGATCGCCGAGGTCTTGTTCATGCGCAGGTTCTTGCTGGTGTTCTCGTTGGTCACGTGGCGGAAGCGCTCACGCTCGTAGGGCTCGCCGCCGAAGCTGCGGACCACGCGATAGCCCTGGATGGTCTCGGAGGACACATGGGTCACATCGCCCATGGCCACCTGGATCTTCTTGCTCTGCTTGCGGAACTTGCGGCTGGCGGTCGTCACCATCACGGCGATGATCGGCAGGATGGCGAGCATCACCAGGGTCAGCTTCCAGTTCATCCACAGCAACGAGAGGAACAGGAAGACCACGGTCATGCCTTCGCGGATCACGACCTTGATGGCATCGGTGGCCGCACCGGTGACCATGGTCACGTTGAAGGTAATGCGTGAGATCAGGTGGCCGGAGTTGTTGCTGTCGAAATAGCGGTTGGGCAAGGTCAGCAGGTTGTTGAACAGCGCAATGCGCAGATCCTGCACCAGCCCCAGGGAAACCTTGGCAATGAAGTAGTTGCCGAGGAAGGAGCCAACGCCTTGCCAGACGGCGATCAGCACCACCAGCAGCGGCACTGCGTAGAGCAGCGACAGGTCACTGAGCCAGGCCACGGAGGAATTGGGGAACAGCTTGGCATCCGGATGGGCCAGGCCGTCGACGAAATACTTGAGGATGCCCGCCAGCATCGGCTGGGTCGCGGCGAAGATCAGGAAGCCGATGATGCTGAGCAGGAACATCCCGATATACGGGCGCACATAGGACAGCAGTCGGAAGTAGATCTTCAGGCTGGAAGTTGCCTGGGGTTCTTTACCGGACATGTAGGAATCGCACGCTTAAAAGGTCGGCGATTATAACACAGCGCTCTCGTTTGCCCGGCGGGTGGGCTACTATAGCCGGCTATCGATTCAGGAACCCGTTATGCAAGACCTTGCTCTCTCCGCCTACGAAGCGCTGCGCGCCGGCGCCCAGGTGCTGGAAGCCGACAAGCATGGCGACAAGGTCCTGTGCCTGGCCGATGGCAACTTCCTCAAGCTGTTCCGGCGCAAGCGACTGATATCCTCGGCCGCGCTCTATCCTTACGCGCAGCGCTTCGCCGACAACACCGAGACACTGCAGCGCCTGGCGGTGCCCTGCCCGCGGATCATTGCGGTCTACCGCATTGCGGAGATCGCCCGTGATGCGGTGCATTATCAGCCGCTACCAGGCGACACGTTGCGTCAGGTGATTGCGGCCGGAGAAGCGGATACGCACCTGGCGGCCCAATTGGGCGAGCTGATCGCAGAGCTGCATGACCAGGGCGTGTACTTCCGCTCGCTGCACCTGGGCAACGTGGTGAAGACCCCCGAAGGCACCCTGGGCCTGATCGACCTCGCCGACATGAAGAAACATCGCCGCGCCCTGTCGCGCCAGCAGCGCAAACGCAACTTCGCCCACATGCTGCGCTACGACAGCGACCGCCAATGGCTGCTCGCCGGTGGCCACACCAGCGGCCTCGCCAGAGCCTACCTGGCAAGCAGCCGAGTGCGCTGGAGCCAGCAGGAGCTCGAGGCGATTCTTAGCGCGGCTCCATGATCGCCGGCCTCGCCTGAGGCCAGCGCTCGAGACACAGCCCCAGCAGGATCACCACCCATGGCATCAGCCACATTGCGCGCGTGCGCTCCCAGAGGCTGAACACGTCAAACTGCATGGCGACGCTGGAAAATACCCAGAGCAACAAAACGGATAGCCCTAGCGCTCGCGTACGGCAACACCAGGCGCGCAGGCCGACCATGAACCACATCACCAGGAATACCAGAAGGGACGGCACACCATACTGAATCGAGGTGTGAACCAGGAAGTTATGAGCCCCGCGATGATAGATCCCGCCAGGCCCACTCACCGCATAGTCTCCCCCCAACCCCACACCCACCCAGAAATGCTCGCGCACCAACGGCCAGGCGCTACGTAGCAGCTCCAGGCGTTCGGAGTCACCTCGAAGGATGAGTGCGGGTTCGAAGAAGAACAAAGCTCCGCCACCCAGCAGCAGCAGTAGCGGCAGCAGCTTGGCAACGCGCCCAGGCACCAGCAGCAGACTCAGGACCGCCGTCACCGTCAACGCCAGCAATGCGCCGCGGCTACCGCACAGGCCGACATACAGCAACGCCGCGGCCAGCAGGGTCACCCAGGGCAATTGCTGCCAGCCCTTGCGCGGCACCAGCGGAACGCCCATCACGACTATGAAGGCAACCGCATACGCCGCCGAGTTGGGGTTATCAAGGAAGCCCCCGAAACCGTTGAGCCGATGCGCGTCGTAATGGGGCTGCAAGAGCAGCGCCAGCAGACTGTAGGCCCCGGCCAGGGTAACCAGTGACAGTAGCGACAACCGAAGCCTGCGTTCGTCCGAGCGCCCCCAAAGTACCCAACCGAGCACCAGCAGCATGAAGAGGGAGACACGCTTGAGCACATTGAACGGCTCTTCTACTCCCTCGGCCCAGAGCAGCGACAGAGCCGCCCAGCCGAACAGCGCCAAGAGCAACCAGGCTTCCCGGTGCGAAGAAAGGACGTGGACCAGCTCGCGACGGCGCGCCACACTCAGCCACAGCGCCGGGAGGTAACCGAACAGCAGGACCATGTTGAAGTAAAACTTCATGCTCGGGGTCAGCAGTACGCCCCCGATACTCCAGAGCACGCCGACACCGAGCATGGCCTCGGCAATCCGACTGCCCTTTCCGAGGCGGCTACCAATAGGTCCCACCGTGGGACACCAGAGATTCCAGGCGCGCACCATCAGTTTTTTCATAAGCAACTTATTCATTAACGACTGAACTTGAACAACAGATGGCGCAAACGCCGCAAGGTAACGCGATTCCAGTTCCAGAGCGGCAGCTTCAGCAGAACCGACCATGCATACGCCTTGTCGTTGACAACCGAATGCTTGAGCGCCTTGTTGACCACACAGGCCAGGCCCTTCCGGTAGCAAGGGTGATCACGATAGGGGTTTATGGCCATCAGGTCGTAGATCAACTGCTGCCGATACAGCGTCCTGGACAAATTGCTGGAGTGTTGGCGATAGAGGGTCCCATGGTCCGGAAGAACATCGACTCGGTAGCCAAGGTAAGCGATCTTGAGAGTGATCTGGAAATCCTGAACACGGATCTCCGAATCGTAGAAGCCGGCACGCCTCAAAGCCTCGTGCCGATACATGGCAACCCCGCCGCCCACTGCACGAGCGTTGGCAAGCAACTCATCGAAAGTAAGCCGGCAGACTTCCGATGCCTTCTCAGATTTTATTCTGCTTCCTTGCTCATCGATGTACACCACTTTGCTGCCTACGCAGCCGACGTCGGGATTTGCCTGTAGATAAGCCGCCTGAACACTCAGCCTTCCAGGCAACATGACATCATCTGAGTCCGGTGTAGCAATGAACTCACCTCGGGCATGACCAAGCGCCGTATTGAGGGCACCACTCACCCCTGTATTAGCCTGGCGAAAGAACTGGAAATCAAAGCGCTGCTGCAACGCCTGGATCTTCTGCGCACTCGCATCCTGCGAACCGTCATCGACGACGATCAGTTCGAAGTTCGGATAGTCCTGTTCGAGAATGCTCAGCAGCGCTTCTTCGATATAGCGCTGGCGGTTGTAGCAAGGTACCAGCACGGAAATCAGCGGGTATTCCACAGGCACCTCAGATGCGGGTGTCATTGTACGTTGTCATCGCTCAGATCCCCACGGCCCGGAGCAATCGCTCCAGCATACCGGGCCGCGGCCGCTCGCGCAGTGGGGCAGCCATGGCCTGGACGATCCGCGCGCCGATCCTGCTGAACCCGAAGCCCTCCACCGCCAGCGCCCGCCCGGCCTCGGCGATGCGAGCCGCGCGCTGCGGGTCGTCCCTCAGCGCCTGCAGCTTGCTGCGCAGCTGGGCCACATCACGGTAGAGCACTACGTTCTGCATGTCCTGCAGTCCCAGCGCGCGGTTCTCCACCTCGCCCTGGTCATACGCCAGCAACACGCAACCACAGGCCATGGCCTCGAAGTTCTTGATCATGTACTCGCCCATCCCGACATCCGCGCTGACAAAGAAGCGGATACGGTTGAGCGTGTTCAGGTAGTCCTCGCCCGAGTTGGTCTTGGTCACCAGCAGGTTTTCCATCTGGCCCAACTCGTCCAGCAGCGCCTTGCGACCGCTGTAGGCAACGCTTCCGGTGCTGCCGACGAAGGCCAGTTCGATATCCCGCTCCCGCCCCAGGTCATGCAGCAGGTCCTGGTCGTAGCCCTTGGGCACGAAGACCGCATCGAAGCCTTCCTGGCGCAGACGCTCGCTGACCATGAAGCCCGAGCTGATCACCCGGGCCCAGGGCAGTCGGCGGTAGTGCGCACTGAACTTGCCGGTGTACTTGCAGGGAATGTAGTTCTGGTAGGCATCGTGCTCGAGGATGACCAGGTTGGGCACGCTGCGGATGAAGGATGCCTGGCGCATTTCCTTTTTGAAGCGCAGGAAGAACAGGATACGGTCGTACTTCGACACATCCACCTGCTCGCGGAAGTAACGGCGCAGGTTGGCCTGCTCGTCGCTGCTCAACCAGCGCAGGTCGCAGTCGCAATGTTCGGCGATACCGTCATACAGACGATCGAGAATGGCGCGTTGTTCTTTCTGGACCAGGAACAGAACTTTCAAGAATCACCTTTACATCCCAGAGTACGGGCAATCGATTTAGCGTGCATCCTGGACCGATTTTGTCTATCGCCAGCGCCCTGCCTCATCACCACGGTCAGGCGACAGGGACGATGCGCCGCGAAGATTAGGGGACGCTGAACAACCCGGTCAAGGCAACGGCCGTCTCAGGATGTGGCGTGAATAATTTGGCTCTGCCGGGTGTTGTAATACGTGCAGCCTGCCGGAAGGCTCTTGTTGACGAACGTCATCGCTCCAATAGTGACGCCACTGCCAATCTCGAGTTCGTCGGCGATGATGCAACTGTGCGCGCCGAGGCTCACGTCATCGCCGATCACTAGAGAATAGTTCAACCGCCCGAGCGTCTTGATGCCGACCGTGGAATTCTGCCGGATGAAGAAATTCCTGCCGATCTGCGCATAACCGGTAATGACTACGCCCGGCAGGTGAGCGATCCGGAAGCCGGGGCCGATCTGCGCAGCAACGCTGATGTCTACCGCATAGCGTCGATTCAACTTGCGTTGCATGCGCAGTGCATAACGTCGCCGTAGCCCACCCTTGCCGTAGAGGAACTGGGCCAGGCGGAACTGCAGTAGATAGCGCAGCACGTTGCTCTTGTAGGCACGTTTCACGATGTTGCTGAAAAGCCCGATGCGGCTACCAGGCTTCTTCTTGTTCGAGATTTCGCGCTTCCAGCATTCGATCAATTGCTGCAGATCCATCACGACCTCGCTCGCAGACGTTTGCCACCCGCCGCTGCAATTTCTGCTTCAAGCAATGCATCCAGTTGGGTGGGCTCGACCTTCGGCACAACGCTGGCCGGCAACCGGCTGCCCTGCGACAGATTGAATAGCCTCAGCGGGTACCGGGGCGAGACCTTCTCGGCGACGATCCGGAAGCTGGGCAGGATGTAATCCTCGAAATCCTCGTCGAGGCTGCTGGGCAATGCGGCCGCTCCAGTTTCATAGAAGCGTCCGATACTCTTGTTCAGGTCCATGCCAACGATGAAGACCTGGCTGAACCCCAGATGACAAGCTAGCTGCGTCGCGGCGTAAGGGATCGTACGGCCGCCGAAATAACCCTTGCCCATATCACGGCTGAAGCCGATACGATTGGTCTTCCTGTACAACAGGGAGAACCCGCAGATCAGATCGGGATCCTTGCGGATGGACCAGGCATAGGAGCGATCGGAAAGCGCAGCCACGCCATGGCGGCGGTTGGCCCGTTCCAGCAGCAGGATGCCCGCTCGTTGCGGCAGCAACATCGGATCATGGCGATGCAACTCCTGGAAGCAGTTCAGGCTCATGGCTAGATGGGTCGCGTTGCGCGCGCCGAGGCAGGCGAGATCAGGGCGATCACGCACAAAACCGGGATCGTCGCAGATATAGAAGAATGGGGTGATCTGCTGGTCGACACAGCGAACGATGGAGCCGTTCATCGCGATGACGGGCCAGTCCGCATAGCGGGTCAGCGGAAACTCACCGGCGGAGGGCCCGGAGGCGAGCAGAAACACGCTGCCCTGGTAACGCCCACGGCATTCTCCGAACTCGACGACAGGAATCTGAACGCTTCCCTCGCCCAGCCAGCGTCGACCACCTTCCAGCTTCAGTTCCAACATTTGCAATCGCGCGCTCGTCAATGAATTGCCAAAGGGCACAACCAGCGTCCAGGCCGGTAGATAGGAAGGGAGACCCGCAGCCGCGTCAGTTGGCTCGGGCGATAAGCGCCTTCACCAGCGGCAGACTCCAGAACTCCCGACGCACCGCCTCATCGCAGAAGCGGGTCTGCAGGCGCTGGTCCATCTGTTGCGCACACATCACCCGCTGCTCGCGGTCCAGCACCGACAGGTGCCGCAGGCCTTCGGCCAGCGCTGCATCGTCGCCGAGCGGGAACAGGATGCCCAGCCCTTCGACGATCTCGCCGGCACCGCCACCCGAAGTGGAGATCAGCGGCACACCGGCAACCATCGCTTCGAGCAGGACCATGCCGAACGGCTCGTGATCAGAGGTCAGGGCGAATACGTCGAACGCCTTGAAGTAGCGTCTGGCGTCAGGAACCTGGCCGAGGAACAGCACGCGATCGGCGATGCCCAGCTCACGCGCCAGGTCCTTGAGTTCATCTTCCAGGCGCCCCTTGCCGAGGATCGCCAGCAGGCTGTTGTGCGGCAGGCGCGGCAGGGCGCGGGCGAAGCCGCGCAGTAGGGTGGCCTGGTCCTTGTCCGGATGCAGGCGGCCGACGTTGCCGACCACCCAGGCGTTGTCCGCCAGCCCCAGGTGCTGGCGCGCCGGATAGCGCTCGACCTGCATGGCCTGCAGCGCATCGACGTCGACGCGGTTGTACAGCGTCTCGATGCGCTCCTGCGGCCAGGCCGGCAGGCAGGCGCGGATTTCGTCGCGCACCGCGTTGGAAACGCCCAGCAGGCTCAGGCGCTCGGCAAAGAAGCGCGCGAACAGCTTGCGCCCCAGGCGCTGGAAATCGCCGAAACCGTGGTGCACACCAATGATCGGCAGCTTCGTGCCGAGCATGGCAATCCAGGTCGGCTTGAAGCGGTGCGCAATGCAGAAACGGAAATCGCGGGACCGGGCGATCTCGCGCAGATCGCGAATGGCCTTGAGCTTCAGCCCGCGGATATCCCGCGAGCTGTAGTCGAGGAAGAGCACTTCGTCGCTGGCGCAACCGACCACGACCTCGGGGTCGGGCGCACCGGTGAGGAACACCGTGGTCACCCGGTAGCCGGTGCCGGCGAACAGGCTGGCGTACTGACGGGCACAGTCGAGGAACGGCCCGTCATAGCCATGGCAGAACTGCAGGACGCGCGGTTCAGCCGACCGAGTCATGGGACTCCACGCCATCCTTGACCACCAGGATGTCCTGCATGATCAGGTATTGCAGGTCCGAGCCGTAGAACATGTTCAGCGCGTCGGTCGGCGAGCAGACCATCGGCTCGCCACGGCGGTTCAGCGAGGTGTTGAGCGCCACGCCGTTGCCGGTGAGCTTCTCCAGCTCCTTCATCATGTCGTAGTAGCGCGGGTTGAACTCGCGCTTGAGGACCTGGGCGCGGGAGGTGCCGTCTTCATGGACGACTTCCGGCACGCGGGTCTTCCACTCTTCGTTGACCTCGAAGGTGAAGGTCATGAAGGGCGCCGGATGGTCGATCTTGAACATCTGCGGGCCGACGGTATCCAGCATCGACGGGCAGAAGGGCCTCCAGCGCTCGCGGAACTTGATCTGCGCGTTGATGCGGTCGGCGACGCCGGCGATGCTCGGGCAACCGATGATCGAGCGACCGCCCAAGGCGCGCGGGCCGAACTCCAGTCGGCCCTGGAACCAGGCCACCGGATTGCCCTCGACCAGCACCTTGGCGATGTGCTCGGGCACATTGTCGATCTTGCGCCATTGCGGCTTGGCCTCGTGGCGAGCGCAGGCGGCGATGACGTCTTCGTTGCTGTACTCCGGGCCGAGGTAGACGTGCTCCATCTTCTCGACCGGCACACCGCGCTCCCAGGACACGTAAGCGGCGGCGCCAACCGCGGTGCCGGCGTCGCTGGCCGCGGGCTGCACGTACAGCTCCTTGACCTCGGGACGGGCGATGATCTTCTGGTTGAGCTTGACGTTCAGCGCGCAGCCGCCGGCGAAGGCGATCTTGCCGGTCTCGCGGATGATGTCGCCCAGGTAGTAATCCATCATCTCCAGCGACAGCTTCTCGAACAGTGCCTGGATGCTGGCGGCGTAGTGGATGTAAGGGTCGTCGGCGATGTCGCCTTCACGTTTCGGGCCGAGCCACTCGATCAGCTTGGGCGAGAAGTAGTAGCCCTTGCCCTTTTCCTTGTAGCGACGGAAGCCGATGACGTTGGCGTAGTCGGTGTTGATGATCAGCTCGCCGTTCTCGAACTTGGCGAGGCGGGAGAAATCGTACTTGCTGGCGTCACCGTAAGGCGCCATGCCCATGACCTTGAACTCGCCGTCGAGCATGTCGAAGCCGAGGTATTCGGTCAGCGCGCCGTACAGGCCGCCCAGGGAGTCCGGATCGTAGAACTCCTTGATCTTGTGGATCTTGCCGTTCTCGCCGTAGCCGAAGAAGGTGGTGGCGTACTCGCCCTTGCCGTCGATCCCGAGGATCGCGGTCTTCTCCTTGAAGCCGGAGCAGTGGTAGGCGCTGGAGGCGTGGGCCAGGTGGTGCTCGACCGGCTGGATCTTGACCTTCTTCAGGTCGAAGCCCAGCTGCTGCAGGCACCACTGGATGCGCTTGTAGTAGCGGTGGTAGCGGCGGTTGCCGAGCAGGATGGCGTCCAGCGCGCGGTCCGGCGCATAGGCGTAGCGCTTGGCGTAGTGCCAGCGGGCCTTGTCGAAGATGCTGATGGGGGCGAAGGGAATGGCCACCACGTCAACGTCCGACGGCTTGATCCCGGCCTGTTCCAGGCAGAACTTGGCCGACTCGTAGGGCATGCGGTTCTTCGCGTGCTTGTCGCGGACGAAGCGCTCTTCTTCGACGGCCGCGACCAGCTTGCCGTCGATGTACAGGGCGGCGGAAGGGTCATGGCTTACGGCGCCGGACAGGCCGAGGATGGTCAATGCCACAGGGTCTAGCCTCTTTCATCTGGGCGGGTGCGCAGGCACCCGCGGTAAACGTTCGTCGAGCAGCTGGTGCAGTGCGCTGCCCTCTGGCCAGTTGCGCAGGAAGCGCGCACGGTCGCGGGCATAGGCGCGGGCGAAACTCGCTTCTCGCGAGTGGCGCTGCATGGCATCGAGGTCGATCAACGACCACTGCCCGCCTTCGCCCTGCTCCTGCCAGAACAGGTTGTGCCCCTTGAGGTCGCCGTGGCTGATGCGTTCACGCACCAGCGCCGCGAACAGTCTGTCCAGGGCCGCAAGATCCGATTCTGGCGGCAAGCCGCCTCCCTCCGATTGATCCAGGTAGGGTTTGAAACGGGCGATTATATCCTGACCCGCCAGGTAATCGGTAATCAGGAAGGCCGGCCCGCGCAGCCACAGCCAGCGCCGCTCGATCACCGCCAGGGGTTTGGGCGTGGCGATACCGAGGAAGTCCAGGCGATTGCCTTCGCGCCAGGAGGCCCAGGCGCGGCTCGGGCGCCAGAAGCGCTTGAACCAGTGCAGCAGGTTCTTGATGTTGTAACGCTTGATGACCAACGGCCGGCCGTCGAGCTCGACTCGGGCAACCGTGGCGGCCCCGCCGGTCTTGTAGATATGCCCTTTTGAGATGAAGGCGTCGGGATCGGCCAGCAACGGCTGCAGGCCCGGCTCTTCCTCGCGGCGCACCGCGCGCAGACCGAACGGCCCCTTGAAGACGCTGAACAGGCTGCAATCGCGGGCGATCTTCTTCATCAGGTCGCCCACGCGCCAGCGGCGCACCCTGGCGATTTCCTTCTGCAGGGCCTCCAGCGGCAGCGCGTGCTCGCCATTGGCCAGCAGGTAGTGGATCAGCAGCTCTTCGAGGAAAGGATCGAGACTGGCCGGCAACTGGGCGAAGAACACCCCGAGATTTTCCAGCACATGCCTGCGCGACAGCGGCTGGCCCGGGGCTTCCGCACGGATGCCGGCGCCGTCGATGAGGTAGAGCTTGCCGGCGTGGCGCAGCAGGTTGTCCAGGTGCAGGTCTTCCTGCCACAGGCCCTTGAGGTGCAACTGGGCGATGGCGGTCAGCGCTTCCGCGATGACGGCGGTCTGGCCGTCGGACAGCAGCGGTTCGCCTTCCACGGCGCGCCAGGCATCCCAGAGGCTCTGGGCGTTGTCGAGGAACTCGAAGAGCAGCCAGCCGCCCTCGCCGTCCTTCAGGCCATCGGCCAGCAGTTGCGGTGTGGTCAGGCCCTGCTCTGCAAGCAGGCGCACGCCGTCACGCTCACGCTGGAAGTGCCGGGCAGCCTTGCCGCCGACCAGCAGCTTGGCCAGCACCGGGCGGCCGCGCCAATTGGCCGCGCCGACGTAGCGCTGCCCGGGCAGTACGCGCAACAGGCCGTCCAGGCGCAGCTCGGCCGGGCCGGCGCCGTCTTCCAGCTCGATGCGCAGGGGCAGCGACGGAGCGCGGCCGGCATCGCGCAGGGCGGACAACCTCATGCGCGGTTTTCCTTCTTCTTGCGGCGTGCGCCCAGGCGGCGGTACCAGTCGTCGACCTCCGGACCACCCGAGGCAGTACCCAGATAAGCCGCCAGCAGGTTACGCACGTCGGCCTCGTTCCAGTCCGGCGCGCGGCGCAGCAGCGGCTCCAGGTCGCGCACGCGGTCGCGTTGGCCGAACCACAGCGGACGGGTCTTCTCCAGGTCGATCAGGGTCGCCTCGAAGGCGTCGTCGGTCTCGCGCAGGAAGATGTGCTTGGGATAGAAGCAGCCGTGCATCTGCCCGGCCTCATGCAGGCGACGGGCGAGCATGCCGCAGGCACGCAGGACTGCCTGGCGCCGTTCGGCGGGCAGGTTCGACCAGCCCTGCAGCAGGCTGTCCAGGTCGCGCCAGCCATCCAGGGCACGGGTCATGAGGATCGCCCGGCGCTCGCCGCCGACCTGCCGCGCGCCGAAGAAGGCAGCCTGCATCGACGGAATGCCGAGCTGGTGATAGCGCTGGATATTGCGGAACTCGCGACTGAAGGTCGGTTCGCCCAGCGGGTGCTTCAGGCTGCGGGTCAGGTGGTTGCTCTGGCGCTTGAGGTAGTAGGCGGTGCCGTCCAGCTCCAGGCGGTACACGCTGCTCCAGCCGCCACGCTCGGTGTTGGGCTCGTCCACCGCATCCAGCTGCAGGGCCCAGAGGGCGTCGAAATCGGCCAGGGCGTTGCTTTCCAGCAGGGCCTGGTCGCCCTCAGCAATGAAATCCTTCACTCGCGTCCCTCGAAGAAATGGACGATCTGCCGGACACGTTTCTTGTCCGACGCGTTCAGTCGTTCGCGGCGCCGGTACAGCAGGTAGAACTGCAGGCGCTGCGTGTAGGAGAGGTGGTACTTGGCGACCTTGTCGAGGGTGGCCAGGTCCTTCGTGATCCGGTAGCGCAGCATGAAGCTGCCCCAGAAGTCACCGATCGGGCAATCGATGAAGTACACCGTGCCCTCCCCGTCGACCAGAATGTTGCGCCACTTCAGGTCGTTGTGGGTGAAGTGGTGGTCATGCATGGTCCGCGTGTAGCCGGCCAGCTGGCGCATGACATGCGCGACCCAGGCGCGATCCTTCAGGCGCGGATCGCCCTGCTTGGCCAGGGCGTGCAGGTCTTCGGTGCCGACCAGTTCGCGGGTGATGATCGCGCCACGGGAGAAGCCGCCATTGGTGCGCTCCAGGCCGTAGGCCACCACCTGCGCGGTCGGTATGCCCCACTTGGCGAACTGCTTGAGGTTCTGCCACTCGGCCTTCACCCGCGGTCGCGGCAAGTAGCGACGGAAACCCTTGCCCGGCTTGCGATAGCGCTTGACGTAGTAGCGCACGCCATCGCGCTCCACGCGCACGACATCGGACATCGCGTCCTTGGTGATGCGCTCGCCTTCGAGGGCGAACACGGCATCCAGGCTGCCGAAATCGGCGGCGAGGTGCTGGTAGTCGGCTTCGAGTACCCAGCCGGCCATCAGAGCAGGTCTCCGTAACGTTGTTTGCGGTCGTAGAGCTTGGCCGCCTTGCGTTCCATCCACGCCAGCAGCGCGGCTTCCTCGCGGAGGATGTCACGCAGCGGGCGCTGGAAGTAACCGCGCAGGAAGCGCAATTTGTCGCGACGGGTAAGGCCGATGTCCAGCGCCGAGAAGTACAGCGCGGCCAGGTCCTTGTTGCGCCAGCGGCGTGGCGTGGCGCTGCGGGTCTGGGCGCGGTGCAGGTCGATCACCGACAGGCGCAGGTCGTCGGCACTGATCGGGCGGTCGGTGTGCAGCAGGAAGTGGCAGATGTAGCAGTCGCGGTGGTTGACCCCGGCGCGGTGCATGGTGCCGATCATCTTCGCCACCTCGGCGATCAGCGCGCGCTTGAGCCGCGGCTCGGGCGGCGTCTGCAGCCAGTCGAGGGAGAAGACTTCCAGGTCGGTGGTCGGCGCCAGTTCCTCGGTGACGATGAAGGAATGCTGGCTGGCCGGATTACCGCCGCGCTCGCCGTAGGCGACCGAGGTCATGGTTGCCACGCCGGCCTGGTGCAGACGCTCCAGGGCGCGCTGCTCCTGGCCTGCGCCAAGCACCGGAAGCTTGGCGCTGAACAGGTTCTTGACGATCTCGCCCCAGCCGATGCCGCGGTGGATCTTGACGAAGAAGCCACGCCCGTCAACTTCAGTGCGCAACGTGCGGCGGCCTTCCAGTTCGCGGTAGACCTTGCCCTGCAGGCGCTCGACTTCGACAAAGGGGTCCTTGCCGGCCCAGAGGGTCTTGAAGGGTTCTTTCAAATCCAGCTTCACGGCACAGCCCTATCTGTAGGAGCGAGCTTGTGACCCACATGGATGTGGGGAATGCCGGAAGCCGTAGGGAACGGCTCCGGCCTCGCAAATGGGGTGGCACGATCCATCCGGCTGTTCGCGAGCAAGCTCGCTCCTACGAAAGCCAAAGCGTTCATGCATGCCCCCGCAGGATCACGTCCGCCGCATGCTGCGGCATGCTGTAGAGATCGGCGGTGTCGGCGAAGGCCAGGCCGTTGCGCGACCAGTCGGCACGCGCGGCGCCGTCTTCGAGCATTTCCTGGAGCATGGCGTTCAGCCGCTCCTGCTCGAAGGGCGACGGCACCACGCGGCCGGCTTTCGCCTCGTCGATGTAGTGGGCATAGCCGCAGACGTCGGTGACCAGCACCGGCAGGCCCGCGACCAGCGCTTCCAGCAGCACGGTGCCGGTGTTTTCGTTGTACGCCGGGTGGATCAGCAGGTCGGCGCCGAGCAGGAAGCGCGGGATATCGCTGCGCCCCTTGAGGATCTGCACGTTGTCCGAGAGGCCCAGCGCCTTCACCTGCAGCAGGAACGGCTTGGGATCGTCCTGGCCAATGGCGATCAGGCGGGTGCGCTTGCGCAGCGAGCGCGGCAACGCGGCCAGCGCCTTGAGGCTGCGGTCCAGGCCCTTGGTCTTGAAGCCGGAGCCGATCTGCACCAGCAGCAGGCCATCGTCGCCCAGTTTGAACTCGCTGCGGAATTCGGCGCGGATTTCGCCGGCGTTTGCCGGTGCCCGGCGGTCCTGGGCGATGCCCGGCGGCAGCAGGTGGAAGCGCGCCTCGGGGGTGCGGTAATGCTTGATGAACAGCGGCTGCTGCACCTCGGAGATCATCAGGATCTCGGTCTTCGATTCCGGCGCGAATACCGCACGCTCGTAGTCGGCGAAGTGCTTGTAGCGGCCCCAGCGGCGGTAGAAGGAATTGCGCAGGGTCTGCGCCTTGTCCTCGAAGCAGCCGTCGGCAGCGTAGTACACATCCAGGCCCGGCATCTTGTTGAAGCCAACCACCCGATCTACCGGCGAGCGCGCGAGGTCCGCGGCCAGCCAGGCGCTGAATTTCTCGTTGCGGCGATGGTTGAACAGCGACTTCACCGGTGCCACGCGCACGTCGAAGCCGGGCGGCACCTCGCCTTCCCAGATCGGCGTGTAGACACGGATGGAGTGGCCGCGCTTCTGGCACTCCAGGGCGATGCGCATGAAATCGCGCTGCAGCCCGCCGAACGGGAAGTATTTGTAGAGGACGAAAGCCAGGGTCATCGAAGCGTCTCCGGGGCCAGCAGCAGCGCCTCCAGCTGGGTCGACACGCGCTGCGGGTTCAGGCGTGTGAAGCACAGAGGCTGTTCATGCCGCAGGTCGAACTGGCGCTTGTCTTCGGCCGTAGGCTGGTAAGTACAGGTCTTCTGCAGGCAGGGCGCGCAAGAGGGCCAGTCGCTGGCCAGGTGCACCTGCGAGCGCCCGTAGGCGCCGGTCAGACCGGGATTGGTCGGGCCGAACAGCGACAGCGTCGGCACATCCAGCGCGGCGGCCAGGTGTCCGAGCCCGGTGTCGACCGCCACGCAGGCGGAAGCGCCGGCCAGCACCTTGGCCATGCCTGCGAGGGATAATCTGGGGAGTACCGAGGCGTTTTCCAAGCCTTCGGCGAGCCGTTCGGCGCGCTGCCGCTCAGCCTCGTTGCCCCAGGGCAGGCGGACCGACCAGCCGCGCTCGCCCATGCGCTGGGCCAGCTCGCGCCAGTACACCTCGGGCCAGTGCTTGGTCACCCAGGTGGTGCCATGCAGGAACACCAGGTAGGGCTCGGCCTCCACCTCGTCCAGCAGGCGATTGCGGTCCAGGCCGTAATCGCCGGTGCCGGCGGGCAGCGGGTAGTCCAGCGCCTGGGCGAACAGCTGGCGCACGCGCTCGACGGCATGCTGGCCCCAGGCGACCGGATAGGTGCGGTTATAGAAGCGGCTGGCAGCCGGCTCGCGGGCGGACTCCTTGTCCAGCCCGGCGATCGGCGTGCGATGGCGAGCGTAGCGGGTCAGCCAGGCGCTCTTGAGCAGACCCTGGGCGTCGATCACCAGGTCGTAGTCGACTTCCTTCAGGCGGCGCTTGAAGCGACTCCACTCGCCGTTCTTGAGCGTCTGCCAGAGATTCTTGCGCCAGCGGCGGATCGCCACCGGAATCACCTGGGCCACGGCGGGGTGCCAGGCGGGAATCTCGGCGAAGCCCTCTTCCACCACCCAGTCGAACTGGATGCCGGGAATGGCGCGGGCGGCGTCGGTCAGAGCCGGCAGGGTGTGGATGACATCGCCCAGGGACGATGTCTTGATCAGCAGGACCCTCATTCGGCGCTTTCCACGTCCACCGGGTCAGCGACCAGTCGATCCAGCGCTTCGATCACCGGGCGCGGCTTGAGCTCGCGCAGGCAGTTGTAGTGGCCGAAGCGGCACACGCGGTCGAAGCAGGGGCTGCATTCCAGGCCGAGGCGGACGATCTCCACCTGGTCGGCCAGCGGCGGCGTGAACTGCGGCGAGGTGGAGCCGTAGACCGCCACCAGCGGGCGGTTCAGCGCGGCGGCCACGTGCATCAGGCCCGAATCGTTGGTGACTACGGCACTGGCGCAGGACATCAGATCGATGGCCTCGGACAGGGCGGTCTCGCCCGCAAGGTTCACCGACTCTTCACGCAGGCCGGGGATCAGGCGCATGCGAATGTCTTCACCGCCGGGGTGGTCATTCTTCGAGCCGAAGATCCATACCTGCCAACCGGCGCGTATCTTCACCTCGGCGACCTTGGCGTAATACTCCGCCGGCCAGCGCTTGGCCTCGCCGAACTCAGCGCCGGGGCACAGCGCCAGCACCGGGCGGTCCAGGCTCAGGCCGAACTTGGCCAGCGCGGCCTCACGGCTGTGCGGGTCGATGGCCAGGCGCGGCTGTGGATAAGGCTGCGGCAGCTCCGCCCCCGGCTCGAAAGCCAGGGCCATGAAGCGCTCGATCATCAGCGGGTAGCGCTCTTTATCCAGCGCGCGGATGTCGTTGAGCAGGCCGTAGCGCATCTCGCCCTTCCAACCCGTGCGCTTGGGGATGCCGGCGAAATAGGGCACCAGCGCCGACTTCAGCGAGTTGGGCAGGAGGATCGCCTGATCGTACTGGCCCTTGAGGGTCTTGCCGATACGGCGACGCGAGGCGATGTCCAGCACACCGTGGCCGAGCGGGAAGCTCAGGGCCTGGCGCACCTCGGGCATGCGCTCGAGGATCGGCCGGCTCCAGTCGGGCGCCAGCACGTCGATCACGCAGTCGGGGTGCCGCTGCCTCAGACACTGGAAGAGTGTCTGCGCCATCACCATGTCGCCCACCCAGGAGGGGCCTACGATCAGAATTCTCATGCCTTTTCCAGAAACGACCGGGGAGGCTCTCGCCTCCCCGTACTCCATTCATCCAGCCGTGTGGCGCGTGCCCTCACGGTCGGGTGCCGAGCATCGAATGCCGGCAGTCTAGCCCAGCCGATCAGCCGGCCGGGCGGATTTCGTCACTCCCTGTGACCTGGCGCAATGGCATCACGCGCCTCGCTCCTGACATCTATATACCCGCGCAACGCAACTGACAGCGTGGGGCGCTCCGGCGAACATCATCGCCGGATGCTGGCTACTTCAGGGGAAATCGCAGCGATTCAGGTCAGCTCGAAAGCCTTCCACATCTGCATCACCATGCGTCGCTCGGCATGGAAGTGATCGCCGCTCACCACGCCCGGCTGCTTCTGCAGGGACAATCGGTGCGCAGCCGCCCGGTATGCCTTGTAGGCGTCCTGCAACTTCAGGACATCCTCGCCGGACATCAACCCGACCCGCTCCAGCGCTTCCAGAATCCGGATATTGTCGGTGAACTCCACCAGCTCCGGGTGCTGCCACGACCAGGCCAGGGCCGCGTATTGCACCATAAATTCGATATCGACGATACCACCGGCATCCTGCTTGAGATCGAACGGGGCCGCGGCCTCGAAGGCATTCGGCGCCGTACCGGCAGCGGTACTCTGGGTGCCGAGGTTGTCACGCATCTTGGCGCGCATCTCGCTGACCTCCTTGCGCAGCTCGGGCAGGTCGCGCTGCTGGCCGATGACTTTCGCACGGATCGCCTCGAAGGCCTTGGCCACCCGCTGGCAGCCCGCGAGTACGCGGGCGCGCACCAGCGCCTGGTGCTCCCAGGTCCAGGCCTCGCCCAGTTGATAGGCCTCGAAGGCGCGCAACGAACTGACCAGCAGCCCGGAGGCGCCACTCGGGCGCAGGCGCATATCCACTTCATAGAGCATGCCCGAGGGCGTCTGCGCGGTGAGGAAGTGGATGATTTTCTGCCCCAGGCGCGTGTAGAACTGCGCACCGTCGATGGACTTCTCGCCGTCGGTCTCGCTCTGCGGGTCGCCGTCGTGGATGAACACCAGGTCCAGGTCCGAACCGTGGCCCAGCTCCAGGCCGCCGGACTTGCCGTAGCCGATGATGATGAAGTCCGGATCGCACGGCGTGCCGTCCACGCGAGTAGGCCGGCCATGGCGCTGCACCAGTTGGTCCCAGGTCAGGACGAGTACCTGTTCGAGGATCGCCTCGGCCAGCCAGGTCAGGTAATCACTCACCTTCATTAAAGGCAGGGTGCCGGCGATCTCCGAGGCCACCACGCGCAGGCCGTGGGCCAGCTTGAAGTGGCGCAGGGTTTCCATCTGCTGCTCGAGGTCGTCCTCGGGGATGCGCATCAGCCGCTCACGCAGCTCGGCGCCCAGTTCAGCGGCCTGCGGCGGGCGGAACAGGCGCCCTTCGTTCAACAGCTCGTCGAGCAGGATGGGGAACCGGGCGATCTGCTCGGCCACCATCGGGCTGGCCGCGCAGAGGGTCAGCAGGCGCTCCAGGGCACCGGGGTTCTCGGTGAGCAGCACCAGATAGGCGGAGCGCCGCGCCACCGCCTCGATCAGCGGCAGCGTGCGCTCCAGCAGCACGTCCGCCGGGCCGCGCTCGGCGATCATGTTCAGCAGCCGCGGCATGAAGGCATCCAGCCGCTCGCGCCCCAGACGCTGCATGGCACGCACCTGCGTGCCATGGCGCAAGTCGGTCAGGCGCTTCCAGGCCTGCGCGGGTTCGGTGAACCCGGCGTCGGCGAACTGCCGGCAGGCGGATTCCTCGTCCACCGCCTCTTCCCAGAGCGGAATCCATTCGCCGCCGATGGTGGTGTCGACCTGGCCATCTTCGTCCTCGTCCGGGTCGGCGATGACCTGGCGGAAATGCCAGTCGATGCGATCGCGCCATTGATTGGTGGCCTGGTGGAACGCCGACCAGTTGGCGAAGCCCATGATGAAGGCAACGCGGATTCGCTCGAGTTCGTCCTCCGGCAGCATCTGCGTCTGCCGATCGGCGATGGCCTGCAGGGCGTGCTCGGCGTAACGCAGGAATTCGTAGCCCTCGCGCAACTCGGCGACCACCTGCGGCGGCAGGTAGCCCTGCCCTTCGAGGATCGCCAGCACGCGCAGCAGCGGCCGCTGCTGCAGGCTGAGGTCACGGCCGCCATGGATCAGCTGGAAGGCCTGGGCGATGAACTCCACCTCGCGGATGCCCCCGGCGCCCAGCTTGATGTTCTCGCTCATGCCCTTGCGCCGGACTTCCTGCTGGATCAGCTGCTTCATGGTGCGCAGCGCCTCGATGGCGGAGAAGTCCAGGTAGCGGCGGTAGACGAACGGGCGCAGCAGTTCCAGCAGGCGCTGGCCAGCTTCCTGGTCGCCGCCGACCACGCGGGCCTTGATCATCGCGTAGCGTTCCCAGTCGCGCCCCTGGTCCTGGTAGTACTGCTCCAGTGCGGCAAAGCTGTGCACCAGCGGGCCGCTGGAGCCGTAGGGACGCAGGCGCATGTCGACGCGGAAGGCGAAGCCGTCGACGGTAATGGCATCCAGCGATTTGATCAGCTTCTGCCCCAGGCGGGTGAAGAACTCCTGGTTATCCAGCGCCCGCTTGGCACCCTGGGTTTCGCCGCCCTCGGGGTAGCCGAAGATCAGGTCAATGTCGGAGGACAGGTTCAGCTCACCCGCGCCCAGCTTGCCCATGCCCAGCACGATCATCTTCTGCGGCAGGCCCGAGCGATTGCCGATGGGCACGCCGAACTGCTGGCAGTGGCGCTGGTAGAGCCAGGCCAGGGACTGGTCGATGCAGGCGTCGGCGAGGTCCGACAGGTCGCGGCAGGTACCCGCCAGGTCGCTGCGGCGGCTCAGGTCGCGCCAGATGATGCGTACCTGCTGGCGCCGACGGAAGCGACGCAGGCGGCGACCCAGTTCGTCCTCGTCGGCGCAATCGGCCAGCAGCGCTTCCAGCTGCGCGCCCATTTCGCCGGGCTGCAGGACGCGCTCCAGCTCACCGGTCGCGGCCAGCTCCAATAGAAAGGCAGGATCGCGCTGAACCTGTTCGGCAACGAAATCGCTGCCGGCAGTGACGCGGGAGAAATCGGCGTGCCGCTCGTCGGACCAGCTGTCGAAG